>DASRHL010000511.1:0-3768 GCA_035650535.1 Acidimicrobiia bacterium | reverse complement strand
GCTCGGGCTCGGGTTGTCGTTCCTCGCCGTCGGGTTGTTCTTCGGTCGGCTGACCACGCCGCTCGCGTGGGTGAAGCGACACTCACGCGCGATCACGTTCGTGGCGGCGGCGCTGCTCGCGTTCTTCGGTGTCGAGCTGCTGCGCAACGACCTGCCACACCTGACCGCGCGCCTCAGCGAGGCAATGGACTCACTGGGTCTCCGCAGCCTCGTCGACATCGGCTGAGCCCGCTTCGCCGCGCGCTGCGAGCAGCTGCTCGACACGGGCGCGGAAGATCCGCCACCGCCGCTCGTTCTGGTGCACGAGCGCCGACGACTGGCAGGCGAGATCCGCGGCGTGGTCGATCAGCTCGGCGGCCGAGTAACAGCGGTCGATCGAACGGCCCTTCGCCGCGAGGTCGGCGCGCAACGCGGCCGGAGTGAAGTCGACCCGGTCGAGCATGTCGGCCGCGCGCTCGAGGATGCGGCCGGTCAAGCGATTCAGATCCGCGGCCTCCCAGTCGTTGGCGATGATGCGGTGCCGCTCGCCGAGCTGGCTCGCGAGCTCGTCGATGTCGAGCAGGCTCGCAGCGACACCCCATGAGCCCTCCATCGCCGCCGCGAGCCACTGCCCGACGGCGGCCCCGTCCGCTGCGGTCGAGCGGAGGTCGCCCACGAGGTGCCCGATCTCGGCCGGCGTGCCCTCGCCCTCCATGAACAGGACGCCGTCGAGCTGGATCGCGGTGCCGTCGTTGAGATCGGTGCAGCCCTCGAACGGGCTGAACGGCGTCGACGGCGACGGTGTCCAGCGTGACCACCGGTCGGCGAGCGCCTGCAGCGTGCGGGCGTGCCGTTGCAGCATGACCGCGGTCTCCCGGGGTGCCGACCCGTAGAACTTCTCGTGCTCGCGGTGATAGCGGGTCAGGTTCGTCATCGCGTGCAGCAGACGATCCTGGGTCTCGTCCGGGCGCGCTACCGCGTCGACCGCCATGCGGGCCTCCTCTCGCTCGTTCCCCGTCCGAGCGTGCGCGCCCGGGCCGCGTCGAGCCAGAGGCGAACGGCCCTTCGCCGCTTCGTCAGGCGACGGTGATGCGGGCCATCTCCCGGCGGCGGGGGAAGTGGTCGGCGGTCGCGAAGTGCTGGGTGGGCAGCTCGTCCCACATCGCGACGTCGCCCGGCGACCACCGGTGCCGGATCTGGACGTTGGGGTGCTCGCACGCGCGGAAGAGGATCTCGAGCAGCGTGTCGCTCTCGTCGGGTTCGAGGCCCACGATGCGGCGCGTGAACCCGCGGTTCACGTAGAGGTGCTTGCGGCCCGTGTCGGGATGCACGCGGACGACAGGGTGCTCGGCGCCGGGCACCAGTTCGGCCGCCCTGGCCGTCACCTCGGCGCCCGCCTTCGACACGAACGCCGTCGCGGCGCCGATGTCGTGGAACGCGCTCAGGCCGTCGACCATCTCCTGCATCGTCGGCGACAGGGACTCGTACGCCGCGTAGGTGCTCGCCCAGATCGTGTCGCCGCCGCGCTCGGGAAGGTCGATCGCGCGCAGGACGGCGAAGCGCGGCGGGGCGGGGTCCCACGTGACGTCGGTGTGCCACTGGTCCTGGAAGGGCGGGTGGTCGGCGTCGTCGACGATGTGCTCGGCCCGCCACTCCGGGTTCGGGCGGACGCGGGCGAGAGGGTGGATGTACGGCGCGCCGAACGCGGCGGCGAAGGCGCGCTGGCTCTCGTCGTCGAGCTGCTGGCCCGGCGCGAACACGACGAGGTGCTCGACCAACGCAGCTCGGACCTGGGCGACGAGATCGTCGGTCACCTCGCGGAGGTCGAGGTCGAGGAGCTCGGCGCCGATGACGCCGTTCAGCGGGACGATCTTCACGGGCACGACTATGCCGTAGCCACCCTCGGGGTGTCGACCGGGTGGGGCCGGGGGCCGTCGGAGACCGTTCGCTCGGCCCGTTGCTTGATCCCGAGCATCATCTTGCGTTCCATCACGAAGTGGACGACGTCGAAGAGCGGGTCGACGCGGACCGCGACGCTGTGCACCACGAGGCGCGAGGTGCGGGCGTCGATCGGCTCGACCGTGAACGTCCACGCGTTGCTCGCCTTTCCGCCGTGCTGCAGCGCCTCCCAGTCGCGTTCCCCGGTCAACGACATCGACCGCCCGGGCTCGATCGCCGCCACGCGTTGGTGGCCGTAGCCGCGGTAGCGGTCGGAGCGGGCGAGCCAGACGATGTCGCCGACATCGCGGTGCTGCCACTCGGGCACGATGTCGTCGGCGTTGTGGATCCCTGCGCCGGCGAGGTTCTCGAGCACGCTGTAGCTGTAGAACCCGGCACGGTCCTGCCCGAGCTGGACGACCCAGGGCCACACCGCCTCGGCCGGCGCGTTGACCGTGACCGCGCGCGTCGCGCGCGACCGGGCGCCCGGTTCGACGAAGTCGTCGCCGGGCCACGTGCGTGCGAGCTCGCCGTCGGTCGCTCCCCAGCGCTTGATCCGCGGGTTCACGACGAGGGTGACGCCGGCGGCGGCCGCGGCGAGGGCGATGCAGGTTCGAACCTTCACGACCCGACGGTACGGGTGGCGCTCGCCGTCGAGTAGGGCCGGAGGTCCGCGATCGGACTGGGTACCCGCCGCCGGCGGCGGACCGCCTGGCGGGCCATCACCAACACCGTGGAGACGCCGACCGCGGCGACGACCGCCACCGCCATCACGACGCTCCACGCGTCGAGCGTGCGCACGAGGTGCACCAGGTCGGACTCGAGGCGGTCGACGAGCCGTTGGGCGACGGCGCGGCCGAGGAGCACGCCCGGCACCGTCCCGACCGCGATGCCGAGCACGACCGCGCGCACGAGCCGGATCGGACGGATCGCCGTCGACAACATGGGCGTCGCCGCAGCCACGATCGCGCTGATCGCGAGCAGCGCGACGATCGCACCGATCGCGAGGAAGACGTCGACGAGCACAGCGAAGATCGGACGCGTCTTCGACACGGTTCCGAGGTCGGCACCGACCGGCACGTAGACGGCGACGCCGGAGAGCTGCTGCACGGTCGACGCGATGCTCGCCGGGTCGGCGGCGGGCTCGAAGCGCAGCGTCGCGGTGTTGAACAGGCCGCCGGCCAGCCCCGGGTTCGGTCCGAGCGCGGCGCGGATCGTCGACGTGCGCGTGAAGACGAGGTTGCCGAGCGTGTCGGTGGTCAGGCCCGCGAGCGGCAGCCTGACCGGCGGCAGGCCGGCGCCGGTGATCGCCATCGTCAGGTCGTCGCCGACCCTCGCGTGAAGGAGACCGGCGAGCGCCGCCGGGACGAGCACGCCCTGCCGGGGCAGCGTGAGCGGGCGGCCGTCCGGCGTCTCGAACGACTGGACGCGGGTGTCGGCCGAGAACGCCTCGAGCTCGGTTGCGTAGTGCCGGGTGCCGCGTGACACGACGATCTCGGCCGACGGCGTGGCCTCCGCGACAGCCACCCCCCGGATCGCGCTCAGACGCGTGAGCTCGTCGCTCCCGACCGGGCCGGCGAAGCTCACCTGCGCGTCGACCCGTTCGAGGCTCGTCGCGCGGTCGATCGTCGCCTCGGCGGAGTCGACGACGCCGAGCGGTGCGAGCACGGCGACCAGGGCCAGGCAGGTGGTGAGCGCCACCGCGGCGACGCCGCCCGGCCCGAGCGAGGTCACGTGGCGGCGGGCGGGCAGCGCGGCGATCGCGTAGGCGAGCGCCCCGGCGATTGCCGCGGCCGCGATGGCGATCCCCGCGGCGCCGAACGGCGTGTCACGCACGGGGTCGGAGAGCAG
>DASRHL010000510.1:0-3829 GCA_035650535.1 Acidimicrobiia bacterium | reverse complement strand
GACGCCCGACAGGCTGCGACCGGGCCAGAAGGTCATGCACCCCGGGCCGATGAACCGGGGCGTCGAGATCGACCCGCGCGTCGCCGACTCGGTCGACGCCCTGATCGGGACGCAGGTGCGGGCCGGCCTGGTCGTCCGGATGGCCGTCCTGTACGACCTGCTCACGCGGGGGCCGGTCGAGATCAAGGCCGAGGCGACGGAGGAGGTGGCGTAGATGGCGATCCTGCACGGACGGCCCGGCCACGACGACCTGGTCGTCCGCAGCGCCCGGGTGATCGACCCGACGCAGGGGATCGACGACCTGCTCGACGTCCGCGTCGACGGCGGCGTGATCGTCGACATCGGCCTGAACGTGTCGCCGAACGGCCACCGGGTGGTGGAGGGGAGAGGACTCGTGCTGGCGCCGGGCTTCGTCGACCCGCACGTCCACCTGCGCACGCCGGGGCGCGAGGACGAGGAGACGATCGCGTCCGGCACGGCGGCCGCCGCCGCGGGAGGCTTCACCGCGATCCTGGCGATGCCGAACACCGAGCCCGTGGTCGACTCGGCGGCCGTCCTCGGCTCTTTGATCGAGACCGCTCGCGAGGAGGCCGAGGTGCCGGTCGGCTTCCTGGCCGCGATCACCAGGGGCCAGCGCGGCGAGGAGCTCACCGAGATGGCCGAGCTCGCCGACGCCGGCGCGGCCGGCTTCTCCGACGACGGCCGCCCGGTCGTGTCGCCCGGGCTGATGCGGCGCGCGCTCCAGTACCACGGGATCACCGGCCGGCGCGTCGCCGTCCACTGCGAGGAGCCGACGCTCTCGCGTGCGGGCCAGATGCACGAGGGGCCGGTCTCGGCCGAGCTCGGCTTCGCGGGCTACCCGTCGGTCGCCGAGAGCGTGATGGTCGGACGCGATCTCGCGCTCGCCGCCTACGAGGAGCAGCCGATCCACCTGCTGCACCTGTCGGCGCGCGAGTCGGTGGAGGAGCTGCGGCGCGCGCAGGCGGCCGGCGTCCGTGCGACCGGGGAGGCGACCCCGCACCACCTGGTGCTCACGGACGAGGCGGTGCGCTCGCTCGATCCGAACGTGAAGATGAACCCGCCGCTGCGCTCGGCCGAGGACCGTGCCGCGCTCCTGGCGGCGGTCAGGGACGGGACGATCTCCGTGATCGCCACCGACCACGCGCCGCACGCCGCCCACGAGAAGGACGTGCCCTTCGAGGAAGCGCCGTTCGGCGTCACCGGGCTCGAGACCGCGTTCGCGGTCCTGAACACGCACCTCGTTGCGCCCGGCGTCCTGTCGCTGCCAACGCTGCTCGCCCGCATGTCCGCCGGGCCGGCGCGCGCCTACGGGCTCGACGAGCCCCGGATCGAGAAGGGCGCCCGCGCCAATCTCGTCCTGCTCGATCCCGACGCGCCGTGGCGGGTCGGCGACGGCGGCTTCCGCTCGCGCTCGAGGAACTCCTGGCTGCTCGGCGAGACCCTCCGCGGGAAGGTGCGGATGACGGTCGCCGACGGCCGGGTCGCCTACGAGGCCGCGTGAGCAAGGGGTCGCTCGTCCTCGAGGACGGCACCGTCTTCCCCGGCGAGTCGGTCGGCGCCGCAGGAAGGGCGTTCGGCGAGGCGGTCTTCACGACCGCGATGAGCGGCTACCAGGAGACGGTCACCGACCCGAGCTACGCCGGGCAGATCGTGTGCTTCACGGCCGCGATGATCGGCAATTACGGCGTCGCCGGGGAGCGCTCGCAGTCGGACCGGGTCCACGCCACCGCCGTCGTGATGCGCGAGACCGGCGGGTCGGACTGGGCCGACTGGCTGCGCGAGCGGGACGTGGTCGCGCTCAGCGGAGTCGACACCCGCTCGCTCGTCCTCCACCTCCGCGAGCGGGGCGCGATGCGTGCGGCCGCCGTGTCGGGTGAGGTGGCGCTCGACGAGGTGCTGGCCGAGGTGCGCGCCCAGCCGTCGATGGAGGGCGCGGCGCTCGTCGCCGGCGTCTCGCCCGCCGGGCCGTACACCTTCGCCGGCGAGGGCGACGTCCGCGTCGCGGTCGTCGACTACGGGATCAAGCGGTCGATCCTCCGCCTGCTGGAGCGGGCCGGCGCGGCCGTCGAGGTCTTCCCCCACGACGTCGACGCGGGCACGCTCGCCGCCCACGACGGCGTGCTCCTCGGCAACGGCCCGGGCGACCCGGCGCCGCTCGCCGAGGAGACGCGCACCGTCCAGGAGCTGCTCGGCCGCACGCCGGTGCTCGGCGTCTGCCTGGGCCACCAGCTGCTCGCGCTCGCCACGGGGCACGGCACCTTCAAGCTCCCGTTCGGCCATCGCGGCGCCAACCACCCGGTGGTCGAGCACGCCACCCGCCGGGTGCTGGTCACGTCGCAGAACCACGGCTTCGCGGTCGCCCCGGGCGACGGGGCGGGCGTCACGCACACGTCGCTCTACGACGGCACGGTCGAGGGGCTCGGCTTCCCGGAGCTGCGGGCGCGCTCGGCCCAGTTCCACCCGGAGGCGAGCCCGGGGCCGCACGACGGCGCGTCGATCATCGCCGAGTGGGTCGAGGAGCTCCGCTCGGTTGCCTAGACGCTCCGACCTCGAGTCGATCTGCCTGATCGGGTCGGGGCCGATCGTGATCGGCCAGGCGTGCGAGTTCGACTACGCCGGCTGCCAGGCGCTGAAGGTGCTCCGGGAGGACGGCTTCCGAACCGTCGTCGTGAACTCGAACCCGGCGACGATCATGACCGATCCCGGCTTCGCCGACCGCACCTACCTGGAGCCGCTCGACCTCGCCGGGGTCGCGGACGTCCTGGAGCGCGAGCGGCCCGACGCGCTGCTGCCGACGATGGGCGGCCAGACGGCGCTCAACCTCTCGCTGCAGCTCGTCGAGGCCGGCGTGCTCGACGCGCTCGGCGTGGAGCTGATCGGCGCCGGGCTGGACGCGATCCGGCGGGCCGAGGACCGCGAGCTCTTCCGGCAGGCGGTGCGCAGCGTCGGGCTGACCGTGCCGACCTCGAAGATCGTCACCTCTCCCGGCGACCTGGACGACGTCTCGCTCCCCGCGGTCGTGCGGCCCGCGTTCACGCTCGGCGGGCACGGAGGGGGGTTCGCCTCGACCCGCGACGAGCTCGAGCGCCAGGTCGAGACCGGCCTGCACGAGAGCCCGATCGGCCAGGTGCTGGTCGAGGAGTCGGTGCGCGGGTGGGACGAGTTCGAGCTCGAGGTCGTGCGAGACCGGCGCGACAACGTCGTCGTCGTCTGCTCGATCGAGAACCTCGACCCGATGGGCGTGCACACGGGCGACTCGGTCACGGTCGCGCCGCAGATGACGCTCTCGGACGAGGCCTACCAGGAGCTCCGCGACGCGGCCGCCGCGGTGATCCGCGCGGTCGGCGTCGAGACGGGCGGCTCGAACATCCAGTTCGCCCGCGAGCGCGAGACCGGCGAGCTGCGCGTGATCGAGATGAATCCGCGGGTCTCGCGCTCGTCGGCGCTCGCGTCGAAGGCGACCGGCTACCCGATCGCCAAGGTCGCGGCGAAGCTCGCGGTCGGCTACACGCTCGACGAGATCCCCAACGACCTGACGAGGACGACGCCGGCGAGCTTCGAGCCGACCCTCGACTACGTCGTGGTCAAGTTCCCGCGCTTCGCGTTCGAGAAGTTCCCCGGCGCCGACCGGACGCTCGGGACGCAGATGAAGTCGGTCGGCGAGGCGATGGGCATCGGCCGAACCTTCCGCGAGGCGTTCTGGAAGGCGTTCCGCTCGCGCGAGCTCGACGCCGGTGCGGTCACGCCGTGGAACGCTGTCGACGACCTCCCGGAGGGCATCCATCCGTGGTTCCGGCGGGAGCTCCAG
>DASRHL010000509.1:0-3638 GCA_035650535.1 Acidimicrobiia bacterium | reverse complement strand
GAGCTCGTCGTACGCGTACTGGATCTCCTCGACCGCACGCGAGACGTCGTTGAGCGGGACGGGTCCGGAGGTGATGACCTTGCCACCCGAGGTCTCGCGCATCTCCTGGCCCCAGCGGTTGTACGCGCGCGCCATCGCAGCCTGCAGCTCGGGGTCGATGCCCTCGAGCCACATGTCGTACTCGGGGCCGTAGATGACCATGGCGTCGACGCCCTCGAGCTCGAGCGCGTGCGCGACGCGGTCGCCCGTGAAGCCCTTGACCACGAGCTCCTCGCCGTACTTGGCGATCATGTCCTCGGTCGTCCAGTTGACCGCCTTCTGGAACTGGCCGAGGATGCTCGTGTTGTGCTGGGTCCACCGGCCGTCGACCGTGACCGGGTTGTAGTGGTCGAAGCCGGACGGCGCCTTCCGGCCGACCCGGTCGACGAAGCGCTTGTCGAGGAAGCGCGACCAGAGGTCGGCCGGGTAGACGACGTGGGCATCGGCGTCGAACACCTTCAGGCCGTTGCGCATCGTGTGGTCCTCCTCCACCCTCCGAGGTCGTGGCTCCGAGGTCGTGGCTCCGAGGTCGTGGCGGCTCCTGGCCCCGGCGACCCGGGATCGACCATAATTCAAGCAGTTGTTTGACGCAAGGGAACGGGGGACGCATGCAGGCCGTCGTGGTCCACGACCTCGCGAAGGGGCCGGCGCTCGAGGACGTCGAGGTCGACGAGCCGCGCGCCGGCGAGGTGCTCGTCCGGATCGCCGCCTCGGGGATCTGCGGGTCCGACCTCCACGTCCTGCACGGGCGGTCGTCGGTGACGGTGCTCCCGTGCGTGCTCGGACACGAGGGGGCGGGCGTCGTCGAAGCCGTCGGGCCCGGCGTCGCCACCGTCGCGCCCGGCGACCACGTCGTCGTCGCGCTCTACGGGCCGTGCCTCAAGTGCCACAACTGCCTGACCGGCAACATCGCCCAGTGCGACGGCGAGGAACGGATCGCGGCCATCTCCAGCCGCATGGCCGACGGGTCGACCCGCCTGCACCAGGGTCCGACGACCGTGTACCCGTTCGTCGGCGCGGGGACGCTCGCCGAGCAGACCGTCGTGCGCGAGACGCAGGTCGTGAAGATCGCGCCCGACGTTCCCCTCGACGTGATCTGCCTCGCGGGCTGCGGCGTCACGACCGGGCTGGGCGCGGTGTTCAACATCGGGCGGCCGGGCCCCGGTGACACGGTCGCGGTCGTGGGATGCGGAGGCGTCGGCCTCAACGTCGTGCAGGGCGCGCGGCTCGCGGGCGCCAAACGCATCATCGCGATCGACACCAACCCGGTGAAGCTCGACCTCGCCGCCGACTTCGGGGCGACCGACGTCGTGCGCGGTGACGAGACTCCGATGCTCGACGAGGTCCGGCGGCTGGTGCCGGGCGGCGTCGACGTCGCGTTCGAGGTCGTGGGGATCCCCCAGCTGATGGCCGACACGCTGGAGCTGACCCGCCCGGGCGGGACGTGCGTGGTCGTCGGCTCGATGCCGCCCGGGGCCGTCATCCCGGTGCGGGGCGCGGCCCTCTTCCAGGAGCGCCGGCTCCTGGGCTGCCTGGGCGGGAGCAACATCCCGCAGCGCGACATCCCGCGGATCGTCGACCTCTACCGGGGCGGGCGGATCCGCCTCGACGAGCTCATCGGCAAGCGCGTCGGCCTCCCCGACTTCGCCGCCGGCATCGCCGCGACCGAGGCGGGCGAGGTGGCGCGCAGCGTCGTCACGATGGCTTCGTAGCCCTCGCCCCGTTCTCTGAACGCTGCGCCTCGGTACGCGAAGCGCATCGTTCAGAGAACGCTCGGTTGCGGCCGACCGGTAACGTGCCGCCGCGTGGCCTACGACGAGCTGTTCCGGCCGATCGCGATCGGCGGGATCGAGGTCCCCAACCGGCTGTTCGTGTCCGCCCACAACACCCAGTTCGTGGACGTCGGGCCCGGCCCGTACGAGGAATGGTCGGTGCTGGGCGAGCGCGCCGTCCACTACCACGCGACGCGCGCGGCCGGCGGCTTCGGCCTCGTCGTCGTCGGGCAGACGCAGGTGCACCCGCAGTCCGGCCCCGAGCGCCCTGCGGCGTACAACGACGCGGCGCGTGCCGTCTTCGCCCGCATCGCGGATGCGTGCCACGAGCACGGCACCAAGGTGTTCGTGCAGCTGAACCAGAACGGGCCCGAGAAGTCGAGCAGCGGTCCCGACAGCTGGGAGCCCGCGTGGGCGCCCTCCGCGCTCGCGACGGGCGAACCGCAGGCGCACGGCGAGATGAGCAAGGAGATGGACGACGCCGACATCGCCGCGCTGGTCGCCGGGTTCGTGCACTCGGCGCGCAACGCGCGCGCCGCCGGGATGGACGGCGTCGAGATCCACGCCGCCCACCCGCACCTCCTCGGCGTCTGGCTCACGCCGGGTCGCAACCGGCGCCGCGACGCCTACGGCGGCAGCCTCGAGCGGCGCGCCCGGCTCGTGCTCGAGATCCTCGGGGCCGTGCGCGGTGCGTGCCCGCGGCCCTTCGTCGTCGGCGTCCGCATCAACGGCGCCTGGACCGTCCCCGGCGGGCAGACCCTCGACGAGGGCACCGAGCTCGCGCGGATGATCGAGGCGACCGGAGACGCCGACTTCCTCGACGTCAGCGGCTGGCCGGGCATCGGGTCGATCGGATCGCCGCTCGGCGCCATGATCCCGTGGGCCCGGGCGGTGAAGCGGGCCGTCCCCGACCTTCCTGTCATGGGTATCGGTCGCGTCGTGCACCCGGCGCAGGCCGCGGCCGTGGTCGCCTCGGGCGACGCCGACCTCGTCGGCATGACCCGGGCCAGCATCGCGGACCCGTTCCTGCCCGCGAAGGCGCGTGCCGACCGGGCGGTCGACATCCGCATCTGCGTGGGCGCGGGTCAGGGCTGCCTCATGCGCAACACCGACCGCCACCCGCTCACGTGCACGCAGAACCCCACCGTCGGGCGCGAAGGCGAGTGGACCTACGAGACGATCGCCCGCACCGACCGGCCCCGGACGGTCCTGGTCGTGGGTGGCGGTCCGGCGGGCCTCGAGGCCGCGGTCGTGGCGGCGATGCGCGGGCACACCGTCACGCTCGTCGAACGCGCCCGCGAGCTGGGCGGGCAGGTCCGCTACATCACGCGGGTCGAGCGGCGGCGCGAGTTCGCCCACGTGGTCGACTGGCGGGTCCGGCAGCTCGAGCAGCTCGGCGTCGACGTCCGGCTCGGGGTCGAGGCGACCGCCGACCTGGTGCGCGGCTTCGGCGGCGCGGTCGTGCTCGCGACCGGCTCGACGCCCGCGCCCGACGGCTGGTACGCAGCGCGTCCCGAGCTCGACGCGATCCCGGGCGCGGACCGGCCGGACGTGTTCAGCTGCTGGGACGCGCTCGACGGCGCCGTCGACGACCGGACCCACGTGGTCGTCGTCGACGGCCGCGGCTACTACCAGAGCACCGACGTCGTCGAGTACCTGGCAGGACGCGGGCAGCGTGTCTCCGCCGTGTCGAGCACGGGCGCGTTCGCAGAGGGCATCGAACGCAACGACCGGCCGTCGTTCGTCGCCGCGGCGCGCAGGGGCGGCGTCGAGTTCCACGCGTGGTGCGTCGTCGACCGCATCGACGAGCGCGCCGTGCACCTGACC
>DASRHL010000508.1:0-4219 GCA_035650535.1 Acidimicrobiia bacterium | reverse complement strand
AGTGGGGCGGGCAGGTTGGGCGGTCGGCAGGGTACGGAGGGCGGGGTAGGGAAGTGTTCCCGGAGAGCGGACGGGCGGGTCGATCCAGCCGTGGGGCCGGCGGGCGCCGGGACCGGGCCGAGCCGGGCGGGCCGTCCGAGGCGCCGCTCGCGACCGGTCCCAAGGGCTTCCGCGAGCGGCGGATCGCGTCCCTGTTCGGCGAGGTGCTCGGCGTCACCGTCGCCCGGGCCGACGACGACTTCTTCGCGCTCGGCGGCGACGAGCGGCTCGCCGCCCGACTCCTGGACGTGGTCGCCGAGGACACCGGCGTGCGCCTCCCGCCGGGCACGGTGACGGAGTGCCCGACGGTACGCGGGCTCTCGCGGCGCGTCGCCGGGCATCCGCCGACCCGTGCGGGCCGCGTGTTCGGGTACGGCACCGACCTGCCCGGCCGGCCGCTCTTCTGCCTGATGCCGGCGTTCCAGGCGCGGCCCGTGGCGCGGCGCTTCAACGCGGCGGCGGGACGGCCCTTCTACGCGCTTCAGCAGTCGGGGCTCGAAGGGCGGGCGCGACCCGACCGGACGATGGCGCGCCGGGTCCGGCGAGCGCTCGCCGACATCCGCGCCGTCCAGCCGACCGGGCCCTACACGATCGCCGGCTACTCCGCGGATTCGTGGATCGCCTTCGAGCTGTCGCGCCGGTTGCGGGCCGACGGCGAGGTCGTCGATCCGCTCATCGTTATCGACATGTGGGCGCCGGTGTACACCCGGGCGGACACCCGGCGGCTCGCCCGGCGGAGGCTCTGGCAGCTCGTGGTCGACTGGTCGCCGGAGCGCGGACCTTGGCTCGACGCACGGCGGCGCGCGCTCTTCCTGCGCGAGCTCGCCCGCGACGCAGCCGAACGGGCGAAGTGGTGGATGCTCGGGTGGACGGCCGGGCTCGTGCAGTGGCCGTCGACGAAGCAGACCCAGGTGCTCTTCCACCTCACCGGGATCGCGGTGTCGCGCTACCGGCCGGCTCCCGGCTCCGACGATGTGGTGCTCGTCCGGGCCGGACCGTTCGGCGGCCTCGACTGGCAGGTGCGGCGCGCCGAGCCCGACATGTCGTGGAGCCGCGTCGCCACCGGCGGCGTCGCCGTCGTCCCGGTCGCGGGAGACCACATCTCCATCCTCGAGGGGGAGCACGCGTGCGAGCTGGGCGACGCGCTCGCCCGGCTCACCGGTGAGGCCGCGGCCGGGCGGCGGCTCGCCGGGGACCGCCTCCGGCACCCTCACCACGCGCGCGTCGGAGCGGCGCCCGCGGTGGAATCGTCCCCGGCCCGGTAGCCGGGCCCGTCGACGTTGTGCCGGCACCACTCCGTGCGCCATGATGACCACTGCAGGGCGTTGAGGCTGGTCACGGCGTCGCCGTGGGGGCGGACAGTCAGGGGCGCAGGTGGGTCGTCGGGCAGAACGGGACGGAGCGCGCCCGGCGGACGTCCGGGTTCCGGGCGGCGACGGGCGTGAGGCGGCGGCCGGCCTCCGTGGGTACCGCGAGCGACGCCTGGCCGGGCTGTTCTCCGAGGTGCTCGGGGTCGCCGTCACCGGCCCCGACCAGGACTTCTTCGCGCTGGGGGGCGACGACGCGGCCGCCGCCCGCCTCCTCGACATCGTGGCCGAGGACACGGGCGTGCGGTTCCCGCCGGGGACCGTCCGCCAGTGCCCGACGGTCGGCGCCCTGGCACGGCGCCTCGCGCGTTCCCGGACCACCCGGAAGGCACGCGTTGTCGGCTACGGGACCGAGCTGCCGGGAACCCCACTGTTCTTCCTCATCTCCTCGTGGCAGGCGCGGCTGATCGCCCGCCACTACAACGCGATCGCCGGCCGCCCGTGCTACGCGGTGCAGCCGTCCGGCTTCGAGGGCCGGGCCCGGGTCGACCGCCGGGTCGAGGCGCGGGCCCGCCGCGCGCTCCGCGACATCCGCTCCGTGCAGCCGCACGGGCCGTACCACGTCGCCGGCTACTCGGCGAACGCGTACGTGGCCTTCGAGGTCGCGCGGCTGCTCGAGGCCGAGGGCGAGGCGACGGAAGCGCTCGTCATCGTCGACATGTGGGCGCCGGTCTTCAGCCGCCGCCGGGCGGCGCGCCTGCGGATCGAGGAACGCTGGGAGACCGTCCGCAGGCACCATCCGCACCGCGGACGCTTCTTGGACGCCCGCCGCCGGGCGGCATTCGTGAAGCTGAACGTCGTGGAGGGCGCCGACCACCTGCTCTGGCGCGTCCGCGGGTGGACGGCCGGGATCGTGCCGCGCCGGGTGAAGGTGCAGGGGACGCTCTTCCACGAGCTGACGGTCACCGGTCTGCGCCCGTACCGGGCCAAGCCACTCGACGTCGACCTCGTCGTCGTCAAGGCCGACGACTTCGGCGGCTGGTCGTGGACCCAGCGGCGGACCGAGCCCGACCTGTCGTGGCACCGGATCTCGCGCGGCCACATCGACGTCGTCGAGGTCTCCGGCGACCACCTGACGATCCTCGAGCACGAGCACGGCCCGGGTCTCGCAGCCGCGCTCGCGACCGGGGTCGAGCTCGGGCGCCTCCGCCGGACCGGCGGTCCGGGCGTCGCCGAGCTGCCGGTGCCGGCGACCGGCGAGCTCGGGGCTCCGACCGCGGCCGCTGGATAGCCTCGCGGGATGCGCGAGCCCGGTCTCCGTGCCAACACGGTGATCGCGGGCGTGAACAAGGCGGGCACGACGTCGCTGTTCGTGTCGCTGGCGGCCCATCCCGAGGTCGCGCCGTCGTCGGTGAAGGAGACGCGCTACTTCCTCCCGGCCCGGTACGGCGAGCCGCTCGAACCGGTCGCCGTCTACGAGGACTACTTCCGCGGCGCCGGCGACCGCCCGGTGCGCCTGGAGGCGACGCCCGCGTACTTCTACGGCGACGGCCCGCTCGTCGACGCGATGCGTCGGACGCTCGGGCCGGCACGCGTGATCGTCGTGCTGCGCGAGCCGGTGAGCCGGCTCGTCTCGTTCTTCACGTCGCAGAAGGTCCGCCTTCGCATTCCGACGGACATGCGCCTCGCCGAGTACCTCGCGGTCGCCGATCGACTCGACGACACCGCCTTCTGCGACCCGGCCAACGAGCGGTACTTCGGGTTCCGGGGCGGTCTCTACGCCGACCACCTCCCGTTCTGGCTCGACGCGTACGGCTCCGACCTCCGAGTGCTCTTCTTCGACGACCTCGTGGGCCGCCCCGCGGACACGCTCGACGGCGTCGCTCGCTGGCTCGGGATCGATCCCGGAGCGTTCCCGGCGTCGGAGCTCACGTCCGAGAACCGGACCACCGGCTACCGCAACCGCCGGGCGCAGGCGCTCGCGCTCGCGTTCAACGACCGGTTCGAGAAGTTCCTCCGACGCCACCACGGCCTGAAGGACCGGCTTCGCGGCGCCTACTACCGGCTCAACGGGCGCTCGGCGCGCGAGTCGGTTCCCGACGACCTCCGGGCCGAGCTGCGCGACCGGTACCGGGAGCCGAACGCGCGGCTCGCGCGCCAGCTGCTCGACGCCGGTGTGGAGGGGGTCGGCGGCGGCCTGCCCGCCTGGCTCGCTAGTACTTGAGAGCCGAGTACCGCATCAGCTTGTGCCAGCGGTGCGTCGCGTCGATGGTGCGGATCGTGCCCGACTTCGAGCGCATGACGACGGTCTGGGTCCGGGCGCCGTCGCCGAAGTAACGCACGCCGCGCACGAAGTCGCCGTCGGTGACGCCGGTCGCCGCGAAGAAGACGTCGTCGCTCGCCACGAGATCGTCGGTCGTGAGCACCTTGTCGAGGTCGTAGCCCTGGTCGAGCGCGTTCCGCCGTTCGTCCTCGTTGCGGGGCCACAGCCGACCCTGGATCGCGCCGCCCAGCGCCTTGAGCGCGCACGCGGCGATGACCCCCTCGGGGGTGCCGCCGATCCCGAACAGGATGTCGCTGCCGCTCTCGGGCCAGGCGGTGGCGAGTGCGCCCGCGACGTCGCCGTCGGGGATGAGCTTGATCCGGGCGCCGGCCTCCCGGCACTCGCGGATGATGTCCGCGTGGCGGTCGCGGTCGAGGATGACCGCGGTCACGTCCTTCACCTGCTCGCCCTTCGCCTTCGCGACCGCCTCGAGGTTGGCCTTGATCGGCGCGTCGAGGTCGACGACCTCGGCGCTCTCGGGGCCGACCGCGATCTTCTCCATGTACACGCACGGGCCGGGGTCGAACATGGTCCCACGCTCCGCGAGCGC
>DASRHL010000507.1:0-12108 GCA_035650535.1 Acidimicrobiia bacterium | reverse complement strand
AACGGCAGCACGACGAGCCGGCGCTCGCCGTCGACGGTCGGCAGGTTGACGTTGCGCGAGATCGCGGCCTGGCGCTCGTGGTCGTAGACCGCGCCCTTGGGCGCGCCCGTCGTGCCGCTCGTCCACACGATGCACGTCGCGTCGGTCGGGTCGAGCCGGGGGAGCCGGCCGGGCGCCGGCGCGCCGGCGGCGAACGCATGGCGCAACTCGTCGACGGGGAGCACGTGTCCCGGGTCGACGCCCTCGGGCACGGTGGCGCCGTCGCCGACCACGGTCACTCGCGGCTCGGTCCGGGCGAGGATGCTCGCCTGCTCGCGGGCGCCGAGGCGCAGGTTGACCGCCGAGGTGACGGCGCCGACCCGGAGCGCACCGGCGTAGCAGGCCGCGAACTTCGTCGACGACGGCAACATCAGGCAGACGACGTCGCCGCGGCCGACGCCGTGGTCGAGCAGCGTGGTCGCGAAGCCGTCGGCGGCGCGGTCGAGCCACGCGTACGACGACCGCTTCTCGCCGTGCACGTAGGCGTCACGGTCGGGATGGGCCTGCGCCGCCTCGCGCAGCAGATCGCCCGTCAGCCGCGTCCGCGTCACGTTCGCCGAGGTTACCGGCCGGGTTCGCACGCGTTGCCGCCCCGTCCTCCGGGCTGGGATGCTCTCGCACACGAGCGAGCGTCGCGAAGCGGGTATCCCGCTGAGCAGCGAGCGTGGCCCCTGCGGCCCGGCGCGAAGCGCCGAGAGCGGAGGAATGGTGATCGACCCGAGCCTCGAGGGCGTGTACGGCATGTGGGAGTTGATCGAGCGCCGCGCCGCGCTGACGCCCGACACGCTGATGGCCGTCGACGAGGACGGGCGCTCGATGACGTTCGCCGAGTTCCGCGACCGGTCGGTGCGGGTCGCGGCGGCCCTGCACGCCGAATTCGGGATCGGGACCGACGACGTCGTGTCGTGGCTGCTGCCGACCTGGCTGGATGCCGTCGTCCTGGTGGGCGCGCTGGCCCGGCTCGGTGCGGTGCAGAACCCGCTGCTGCCGATCTACCGGGAGCGCGAGGTGCGGTTCATGGTCGGCCAGACCCGCGCGCGGCTCCTCGTCACCCCGTCGGTGTGGCGCGGCTTCGACTACGCCGCGCTGGCCGAGGCCGTCGCCGCCGACCTCCCGACGCTGCGGACGCTCGTGTGCGACAAGCAGCTGCCCGAGGGCGACCCCGAGTCGTTGCCGCCGCCGCCGGCCGCGATCACCGACCCCGAGACCGCGCCGGTCCGGTGGATCTTCTACACCTCGGGCACGACGGCCGACCCGAAAGGCGCCCGCCACACCGACCCGGGTGTGCGCCACAGCGCGATTGTCATGTCCGACGGGCTCGAGATCACCGCGGCCGACCGCTCGGCCATGGTGTTCCCGTTCACCCACGTCGGCGGCCAGGTCTGGATGTTCACGAGCCTGCTCACCGGCGCCCGGCTCGTCCTCGTCGAGGCGTTCTCGCCGCCCGTGACCATCCCGATCCTCCAGCGCGAGGGCATCACGCTCGGCAACGCGGGGACGCCGTTCCACATGGCGTACCTCGCGGCGCAGCGGGCCGACCCCACGGTCAGGCTCTTCCCCCACGTGCGCATCTACCCCGGCGGCGCGTCGCCGAAGCCGCCGCAGTTGCACTACGACGTGAAGGCCGAGCTCGGCGGTGCGGGGATCGTGTCGAGCTGGGGGCTCACGGAGGCGCCGATCCTCACCTGCGCACATCCCGACGACCCCGACGAGGAGCTTGCGCACACCGAGGGTCGGCCGGGGCCGGGCGTGCAGCTGCGGGTGGTCACGCTCGACGGCCGGGTCGCCGGGCCCGGCGAGGAGGGCGAGCTGCGGGTCAAGGCACCGCAGGTGCTGAAGGGGTACGTCGACTCGTCGCTCGATGCCGACGCCTTCGACGAGGACGGCTGGCTGCGCACCGGCGACCTCGGGAAGGTCAACGCGCACGGCAACATTGTGATCACGGGGCGGCTGAAGGACGTCATCATCCGCAAGGGCGAGAACATCTCGGCCAAGGAGGTCGAGGACGCGCTGTTCACGCACCCGAAGGTCGCGGACGTCGCGGTCGTCGGCCTGCCCGACGAGCGTTCGGGGGAGCGGGCGTGCGCGGTCGTCGTGCCGACCGACCACGACGCGCCACCGACGCTCGAGGAGGTGTTCGACTACCTGACCGGTCGGGGCCTCATGGTCCACAAGGTTCCCGAGCAGCTCGAGATCGTCGACGAGCTCCCGCGCAACCTCTCCGGCAAGGTCCTCAAGCACGAGCTCCGCGCGACGTTCTCGGCGTGAGGCCGGTTCAGTCGCTAACCCGTGGCTTCGCGGACGAACGCGTCGAAGAGCGCCTGGTTCGCCGGGTCGTGCTCCGCGGTGTCCTCGGGGTGCCACTGGACCCCGACGACCCACGGGCCGGCCGGGTCCGCGAGCTCGACGCCCTCGACGACGCCGTCGGGCGCCCGGGCGACGACGTGCAGGCCGTCGCCGACGCGGGCGACCGCCTGGTGGTGATGTGACGACACCGTCGCGCTCGTCGCCCCCATCGCGGCGGCGAGGCGTGAGCCGGGCTCGATGTCGACCTCGTGGAGGCGGGCGCCGTCCTCGGCGCCGGGCACGCCGTGCTCGAGGAGCCCGTCACGCCCCGTGATGTGCTGGTCGAGCGTGCCGCCGAGCGCGACGTCGAGCACCTGGTGGCCGCGGCAGATCGCGAGCACGGGGATGCGGCGCCCGACCGCGACCCGCGTGAGCACGAGCTCGCACGCGTCGCGGTCCGCGTTCACGCCGTAGACGCGCGTGTTCGGCTCCTCGCCGTACGTGCGGGGGTCGAGGTCGCCGCCACCGAGCAGGAGGAGCCCGTCGACGCGGTCGAGCAGCACCGCGGCTCCTTCCTCGTCGAGCGCGGTCGGCAGCAGGATCGCCTCCTGGCCGCCGGCCCGGCGGAGCGCGGCGACGTACCGGGCGGGCACGGCGACACCGGCGTCGTGCCAGCCGTGGATGCGCCCTTCCTTGACGAGCGGGTACGCGGGGACCGCGACGAGCGGCGTCCGGCCCACCTCAGAACTGCTCGAAGCAGCGACGCCGCTCCCAGTCGGTCACGACCCGGCTGAACGCGGCCCACTCCTGCTTCGCGGTGTTCACGAGGTGGTAGTGCACGTCGGAGCCGAATGCCTTCACGGCGAGCTCGCTCTTCTCGAGCTCGTCGATCGCGTCGACGATGTTCCACGGCACCCGGGCGAAGTGGTGTGCCTCGTACGCGTTGCCCTCGAACCGGGGGGGCGGTTCGATCCCGTGCTCGATGCCGTCGAGCCCGGCCGCGATCGTCGCCGCGAACGCGAGGTACGGGTTGCAGTCGGCACCGGGGATGCGGTTCTCGACCCGGAAGCCGGCTCCGTGGCCGACGACGCGGTAGCCGCACGTCCGGTTGTCGCGTCCCCACGCCAGCGCCGTCGGCGCCCACGACTCGGGCTGGTAGCGCTTGTAGGAGTTGACCGTCGGGGCGAACATCCAGGCCAGTTCGCGCATGTGCAGGATCTGACCGCCGAGCCAGCCTCGGAAGACCGCCGACATGTGCTCGGGCGCGGCGTCGTCCCACATGAGCGACGTGGTGCCGTCGGCGTCCCAGACGCTCGAGTGCAGGTGGCACGAGGATCCGCACTCGTCCATCGCGTACTTCGCCATGAACGTGATCGACCGGCCGTTGATGCCGGCGATCTCCTTGGCACCGTTCTTGTAGACAACGTGGCGGTCGGCCATCTCCAGCGCGTCGGCGTAGCGCAGGTTGATCTCGTGCTGGCCGCGCCCGGCCTCGCCTTTCGAGAACTCGACCGGCACGCCCGCGCCGTCCATCCCGTTGCGGATCTGCCGGATCACGTACTCGTCGCGCGTCGTCTGGAGGATGTGGTAGTCCTCGATGAACGCGGAGTGGTACGCGAGCCCGTCGAACCCCTTGGCCTGCGCGTCCTCGTAGGAGTCCCGGAACAGGAAGAACTCGAGCTCGGATCCGCACATGACCGTGTAGCCGGCGGCCGCGGCGCGCTCCACCTGGCGCTGCAGGATGCGCCGGGGCGACACCTCGACCGGGCCGCCGCCGTGCTCGTCGAACAGGTCGCACAGCACGAGCGCCGTCTTGTCGAGCCACGGGACCAGGCGCAGCGTCGAGAGGTCGGGACGGCAGAGGAAGTCGCCGTAGCCCTTGTCCCAGTTCGCGAACTCGTAACCGGGCACCGGTGTCATGTCGACGTCGACCGCAAGGAGGTAGTTGCACGCCTCGATCCCGTCGGCGAGGACGTGGTCCTGGAAGAAGTGGCCGGTGACGCGCTTGCCGACGAGCCGGCCCTGCAGGTCGGGGAAGACGACGAGGACGGTGTCGACGTCGCCGTCGCCGATCAGCCGGTCGAGCCCCGTCGCGTCGAGGCGCCCGGCACGCGTGCCCCGGTCACGGCTGGATCGTTCGCTCATCGTGCACCTCCGCTCGTGAAGATCATGTCAGGCGTCCCCGGTGCCGCTGACCGAGACGCGCACCGGCCCGCCCTCGCGCTCGACCCGCGCCAACCAGCCGTCGGGCAGGTGGACGGGCCGGTTGGGCACGAGCCGGCGGGTCCACGCGCCGAGCACGGCGTCGCCCTGCGCGACCGTCACCTCGGCGCGCCGGGCCCAGGCGTCGCTGCGGAGCAGGAAGTGTCCCTGCGGCGTGCCCGTCTCGCCGGGGATGACGGCGTTGGGTGAGATCCAGCGCAGCGGCGGCTCGCACTCGACGTCGGTCGGCGGCGTCTCCGCGGCCGGCGTGCCGCGTACCCAGGCCGCCGCGGCCGAGCCGGCGGCGGCGCCACCGCGGGCGCACACCCCCGCGGTCTCGGCCGCGTGCACGAGGTTGCCCGCCGCGAACACGCCGGGCGCCGAGGTGCGGAGGCGCAGGTCGACGCGCGGGCCGCGCGTCCCCGGGTCCATCACGAGCCCACCCCGGCGCGCGAGCTCGTGGTCGGGGATCCAGTCGCCCGTGAACACGACGGTGTCGCACTCGACACGACGCGTCGCGCCCGACACGAGGTCGGTCAGCTCGACCCCGTCGACCCGGCCGCGCCCGAGGATCCGCGTGACCGCCGCGCGGGTGAGGAGGGGAACGCGGTGCCGGCCCGCGGCCAGGGCGCGGAGCGCCTCGTAGCTCTGGTGGTGGGGCTGGTCGGTGACGACGGCGGTGACTGCGCAGCCCGCGTGGTACAGGGTGAGGACGGCCGAGAAGCTGACGTGCTCGGCGCCGACGACGACGGCGCGCCGGCCGACGTGGGCGCCGGGGAGGAGCGCGAGCTGCTGCAGCGCCCCGGTCGTGAGGACCCCGAGCGGTCGCGTCCCGGGCACGAGGCGCGCGCTGCGCGGACGCTCGCGACAACCGGTGGCGAGCACGATGGCCCGCGCACGCCAGGTGCGGATGCCGTCGGGTGCGGTCGTCGTCACGGTGCGCGCCCCGGCGTCCCACTCGGTCACCGTGGTGCGCGTGTGGAGCTCGACCCCGGCGGCGTGCGCCCGCGCCGACCACCGGCGCGCGTAGCCCGGGCCGTCGAGCAGCCGGCGGAATTCGCGCAGGCCGTACCCGGTGTGGACGGTGTGGCGGGGGATCCCGCCCGTCTCGGACTCGCGCTCGAGCACCGCCACGCGGGCGGCGCAACCGGCATGGCGGGCCGCGACCGCGGCCGCGAGCCCTGCCGGGCCGCCGCCCACGACGAGCACGCCGACGTCCTGGGTCACGGTGCCGCCCCCGCGAGGACGGCGTCGACCGGGCGCCCGGTCGCGCGCGCGAACCGGCTCGCGACCTCGGCCGAGCAGTAGAAGCCCTGGCACCGGCCCATGAGCGCGCGCGTGCGGCGCCGGATGCCGTCGAGATCGGCCGGCGGCACCGCGCTCGTGAAGGCGTCGCGCAGCTCGCCGGCCGTGACGCGCTCGCAGTGGCACAGGACCGTTCCGTACTCGGGATCGGCGGCGATCCGCTCCGCGTCCTGGTATGGCCGCGCGAAGGCCTCGCCGAGGTTCGGCATGTGGACGCCCGCCGCGTCGGCGCGCTCGGCGACGTCGAGGCCGGCGGCGCCGAGCTGCTCGGCGGTCCACTCCGCGAGCGCCATCGCCGCGGTGAGCCCCGTCGAGCGGATGCCGCCGAGGCACACGGTTCCGTCACCGGGCCGGCAGGCGAGCCGGTAGTCGGACTCCTCGGTCGCGGCCCGCAGCCCGACGTAGACGGCGGTGACCTCCTCGTCGAGGAGCCGCGGGAGGATGCGCCGGCTGTGGTCGAGGAGCGCCGCGATGCCATCGGCGGTCGAGGCCGTGTCGGACTTGTCGTCGACGTCGTCGGCGGTGGGGCCGAGCACGACGTTGCCGAACACGGTCGGGCTGACGAGGACGCCCTTGGTGCGGCCCGTCGGGACCGGGAGCAGGATGTTGCGCACGAGGGGTCGCGCGAGCTTGTCGAACACGACGAGCTCGCCGCGCCTCGGGGTCACCGTGAACCCGTCGTGGCCGAGCAGGCGTTCGACGTCGTCGCCGTGGAGGCCGGCCGCGTTGACGATCCAGCTCGCCTCGAGCACGCCGGCGGCCGTGCGCAGCTCCCATCCGTCGGCGGTGGGTTCGGCGGCGTGCAGCGCGCATCCTCGGTACAGGTCGGCGCCGTTGGCGACGGCCTCGGTCGCGAACGCGATCGGCGGCGTCCACGGGCAGACGATGCTCTCGTCCGGCACGGTGAGCCCGCCGAGCGCGCCGGGGCCGAGGTGGGGCTCGAGGCGGCTGCACGTCGCGGCGTCGACGAGATCGCACCGGTCGTAGCCATTGGCCGCGGCCTGCTCCGCGAGGCTGGGGAGTACGGCGAGCTGCTCCTCGTTCCAGGCGACCAGCAACGCGCCCGTGCGCTCGACGGGGATGCCGGTGCGCGACGCGTACTCGCCGAGGAGCGCGTGACCGCGTGCGACGAGCGCGGACTCGGCGGTCCCGGGTTTCGTGTCGAAGCCCGTGTGCAGGATCGCCGTGTTGGCCTTGCTGGTGCCGGCGCCCACGTCGGGCCCGGCCTCGAGGAGCGCGACGCGCAGGCGTGTACGCGCCAGCCGCCGCGCCACCGCGCAGCCGACCACTCCGCCACCGACGACCGCGACGTCGACGGGGTTCACGAGCCGAGATCCATGACGGCTTCGGCGGCGGCGCGCCACGCGGCGAGGCGGGCCGCCGCCTCGTCGGCGGAGATCTTCGGCTCGTACGTCGCGGCCGGTTCCCAGGTTCCGACGGCGTCGGCCGGGGTCGCGGCCGCACCGGTCGCGAGCCGGGCGAGGGCGGCGACACCGAGTGCCGTCGCGTGAGGCGAGGCGTAGACCTCGATCGGGACCTGCGACAGGTCGGCCTGCGTCTGCATCAGGAGGCGCGAGCGCGTGAGCCCGCCGTCGACGCGGAGTCTCGTGAGCGGCGCGCCGAGATCGTCGCCCGCGGCCCGTGCGAGCCACGCGACCTGGGCGGCGACGCCGTCGACGACCGCGCGCACGAGCTCGGCGCGGGTCGTCGCGAGGGAGAGTCCGGTGAACGCGCCGCGCGCGTTCGGCCGCCAGAACGGCGCGCCCAGCCCGGCCAGGCCGGGGACGAACACGGCGCCGCCCGTGGCCGCGGCGCTCCCACCCACGGCGTCCAGCTCCGCCGCACTCCCGACGAGCCCGAGCTCGGCGAGCCAGTGCACCGCGGCGCCCACCGTGTAGACCTGCCCGTCGAGGCAGTAGGTCGTGGCCGGCGCACCGGTGCCGGGCAGGCGCCACGCGACGCACGCGACGAGGCCGTTCGCCGAACGCCGGGGCACGGGCCCGACCGTCGTGAGGAGGAACGCGCCGGTTCCGTAGGTGCACTTCGCCTCGCCCGGTTCGAGGCACGCTTCGGCGAAGAGTGCCGCCTGCTGGTCGACCGCGAGCCCGCATACGGGCACCTCGTGACCGAACGCGCGCGTCGTGCCGACGGTCTGGGCGCAGGTGACGACGGCGGGCAGCTCGGAGCCGTCGATCGCGAACGCGCCGCACGCCTCGTCCGACCACGTCACGGTGTCGAGGTCGAGGAGCAACCAACGCGAGGCAGTCGCGGCATCCGTCGCGTAGGCGCCACAGAGGCGGTGCAGGAGCCACGTGTCCGACGTCGTCGCGACGCCGTCACGGGTCACATGCTCGCGCAGCCACGCGATCTTGGGCGCCGCGAAGTACGGGTCGAGCGCGAGGCCCGTGCGCGCCGAGAGGCGCTCGTCCCAACCGTCCGCCGCGAGGCGGTCGCAGATCCCGGCCGACCGGCGGTCCTGCCAGACGAGCGCCCGGGCGAGGGGTTCGCCGCTGACGCGGTCCCAGGGCAGGACGGTCTCGCCCTGGTTCGCCAGCGCGACGGCGTCGACGCGCGTCCCGTCCGGCGCGGCACCCAGCGCCGCGGCCCCGGCTTCGAGCACCGACCTCCAGAGCTCCTCGGCGTCCTGCTCGACGCCGCCGCCGTCGAGCGCAACCGGGTGGACGGGCACCTCGGCCGCGCCGAGCACGGCGCCGTCACCCGCGACGACGAGCGCCTTCGTCGCGGACGTCCCCTGGTCGACGGCGAGGACGGTGGTCACGCGGCCATCTCATCGCGGTGCCGGGTCCGGCCGCCCGCGGGTGTGCCGCCGCCCCGACGGCACACCCGCACCCCTAGCCCCCGTCCGCACCGCCGCTCGGGTGGAGATGCTCCTCGAGCTCCTCCTCGAGCTGCTGCTCGAGCTCGATGAACTTCGTCGGGTCCTCGCCCCGTTCGATCGCCGCCAGCTCGCGCTCGATCGCGGCCAACTCGTCGGCCGAGCCCTGCACCTGCGGGCCCTTGAACCACTTGTGGGCCGAGACGCGCCACCAGATCCACACGAGCAGCAGGGCCAGGATGAAGATCGGCCCCGCGAAGTTGAAGGCGTTCACCTTGTCGCCGTTCCACGGCGGCCAGAAGACGTGGAGCGGCCCGTACTGCGGCAGCACGAACAGGATGTCGATGATGACGACCCAGATGACGGCGGTCCACCCGACGAGCCGGCTCCACTTCCCGAGGTTCCACGGGCCGGGCACGAAGTCCTTGTTGCGGAGCCGGAGGAACACCGGCGTCACATAGGCCGTGTACAGGCCGATGGCGGTGATCGCCACGAACGCGAAGAACGCCACCGAGTAGTTCTTGTTCTGCACGAGCGACAGGCATCCGACGACGCCGCAGACGAGAACGCCGAACCACACCGAGTTGGTCGGCGTCCGGGTCTTCGGGTTGATCCGGTGCCACAGCCGGTGCCCCGGGATGCCGCCGTCGCGGCTGAAGGCGTACGTCATGCGCGACAAGGACGTGACGCCGCACATCCCGCAGAAGAACTGGCCGGCGACCGCGACGAAGATCATCAGCTTCGCGACGTTGCCTCCGACCGACTGGTTGAAGAGCTCCGGCGCGGAGTTGATGCCGATCAGCGCGATCTTGTCGTACGCGCCCTTCGGCACGGCCTGGATCATGATCACGGTCATGACCCAGGCGATCAGCGCCGAGATCCACACCGAGCGGACCATGCCCTTGGCCGCCGCGGTGGCGGCGCCCTTCGTCTCCTCGCTCACGTGCGCCGAGGCGTCGTAGCCCGTCAGCATGTACTGCGACAGGAGCATGCCGATCGGGAAGACGTAGAGCCAGTACGCGCCCGGGAAGCCCCATCCCGTGAGGTTCTTGGCGTCGCCGAGCGAGCTCCAGCCTTCGGTGTTGCCCGGGATCGCGAGCAGGGCGACGACGATGATCGTGGCGCCGATGACGTGCCACCAGACGCTCACGTCGCTGAGCAGCTTGACCAGCCGCACGCCGAACACGTTGAGCCCACCGTGGATGAGCAGGATCACGGCGTAGATGAACATGATGCACTCGGCGTCGAAGGTGTTCGAGAACCAGAGGAACCGAGTGTCGTAGAAGTTGATGAAGTACGCGGTGAACGTCGCCAGCGCGTAGTCGACGCTCGCGACGACGCCGACGAGGCCGATGAAGTTCACCCAACCCGTGAACCACGACCACCCGGCCTGGTTGCGCTTCGCGAGCTTCGCCGACCAGTAGTAGAGGCCGCCGGCCGTCGGGTAGGCGGAGCAGACCTCCGCCATCCCCATCGCGACGAGCGTCGAGAACGCGCCGACGATCGGCCACTGGATGAGGATGTTGCGCGGACCTCCTGCCTGCATACCCAGGTAGAAGGTCGTGAGGTTGCCGGCCAGGATCGAGATGATCGTGAACGAGATCGCGAAGTTGGAGAAGGTGCTCAGCCCTCTCCGGAGCTCCTGCGCGTAACCGAGGCGGTGGAGCTGCTGGCGGTCCTGGTCGAGGAGCGCGTCGTCGACGGCCACGGTGGGTTCCCCCCTCCCACGTGACGCACCCGACGCCCGGTCGGGCGCGTATGTCTCGCTCGCCTTCTAGCACGAAACCCGCAGGATGGGAAGCGCCGAGGCGAGCGGATCGGTGGTGTGGGGAGCGCGAAGCAACGGTTTCCCTCGTCACTCCGGGGTGACGTAAGCGGCGGTGATCCCGCCGTCGACGACCAGGGCGGCGCCCGTCATGTACGAGGAGTCGTCGGAGGCGAGGAACAGCGCGGCCCTCGCGAGCTCCTCGGCCCGCGCCGGACGGCCCATCGGGATGTGCACGAGCCGACGCCGGGCCCACTCGGGGTCGGCCATGAGCTCGGCGAGCAGCGGCGTGTCGACCGGGCCCGGACACAGGGCGTTGCACCGGATGCCCCGCCGGGCCCACTCGACCGCGATCTCCCGGGTCATCGACAACACGCCGCCCTTGCTCGCGGTGTACGCGATCTGCGGCGTCGCGGCGCCCATGATCGCGACGAAGGACGCGACGTTGACGATCGAGCCACCACCCGACTCGACCATTGCGGGGATCCCGTACTTGCAGCCGAGCCACACGCCGCGCAGGTTGACGGCCATCACGCGGTCCCACGTCGAGACGGTGGTCTCGGCGGTACCGCCGTCGTCGGCGGGCATGATCCCGGCGTTGTTGTAGAGCACGTCGAGGCCGCCGAAGGTGGAGACCGCGAAGCGCACCATCTCCGCGACCTGGTCCTCGTCGGTGACGTCGGCGTGCACGAACGCGCTCTCGCCGCCCGCACCGGCGATCGCCTCGACCGTCGTGTGCCCGCTCTCGTCGAGCGCGTCGGCGACGACGACCCGCGCCCCCTCCGCGGCGAACAGCAACGACGCGGCGCGGCCCATGCCGTTCCCCGCGCCCGTGATGATCGCGACCTTGCCCGCGAGCCTCGTCATACCCGTATGCTGCCGCGCGTGAGCGAGCGTCGCGGAGCGGGTGTCCCGCGGAGCAGCGAGCGGGGCCCGAGCGGCCCGGCGCGCAGCGCCGAGAGCGGGGGAGCGTGAGCGAGCGTCGCGGAGCGGGCGCCGGTTCGATGGACCGCGAGTGGTACCTGCTCGTGGGCGGGGAGCGGCGCGACGCCCGCTCCGGGCGCACGGCGACGGTCTGCGAACCCGCCACCGGCAAGCCCCTCGCCGAGGTCGCGCAGGCCGGCACCGCGGACGTCGACGAGACCCTCGCGATCGCGACCGCCGAGTTCGAGACGGGCGACTGGGCCCGGCGCAGCGCGACCGAGCGCGGCCGCGTCCTCGAGAACGCGGGCCGGCTGCTGCGTGAACGCGCCGAGGACTTCGCCGTGGCCGAGGCGCGCGGCGCGGGCCACGCCATCGCCGACGCGCGCTGGGAGGCGGGCGCCGCGGCGGCGACCCTCGAGTACTACGGCGGCGCGGCGAACAAGTTCTTCGGCGAGGTCGTGCCGATCGCCGATCCGGGCCTCGACGTGGTGTTGCGCGAGCCGGTCGGTGTCTGCACGCTGATCGTCCCTTGGAACTTCCCCTTGATGATCGCGACCTGGAAGGTCGCGCCGGCCCTCGCGTGCGGCAACCCGATCGTCCTGAAGCCGGCGTCGCTGACGCCGTTGACCGCGCTCATGCTCGGCGAGCTGCTCGTGGAGGCCGGGGTCGACCCGGGCGCGGTGTCGGTGCTCGTCGGGCCGGGCTCCGAGGTCGGCAACGCGCTCGTCGCCGACCGGCGAGTCTCGAAGAT
>DASRHL010000506.1:0-9791 GCA_035650535.1 Acidimicrobiia bacterium | reverse complement strand
GTGGCGATCGCGTCGATCGTGCCGTCCGCGAGCCCGGCCTTCACCGCCTCCACGTCGGCGGCGGTACGCAGCGGCGGGTGCACCTTGAAGCGCGGGTCGTAGGACGCGCAGCACGCGTCGGTGAGGGTGAAGTGGTGCGGCGCCGCCTCCGCGGTGACGGCGAGCCCGCGCGCCTTCGCGGCCCGCACCCGCTCGACCGCCCCCGCCGTCGACAGGTGCAGGAAGTGGACGCGCGCGCCGGTCAGCTCGGCGAGCATCACGTCACGCGCGACGATCACCTCCTCGGCCGCCGCGGGCCGGCCCGGGATGCCGAGGCGGCTCGACCACGCGCCCTCGTGCATGCTGCCGTTGCCCGCCAGCGCCGGGTCCTCGGCGTGCTGGGCGACGACCGCGCCCGGGAGCGCGGTCGCGTACTCGAGCGCGCGGCGCATGACGCCCGCGTCGGCGACGCAGGCGCCGTCGTCGGTGAAGATCCGGACGCCCAGCGCGTGCAGCTCCCCCATCGGCGCGAGCTCGTGACCCTGCCGGCCCCGGGTGATGCAGCCGGCCGAGAGAACCTCGCACGCCGCCCGCATCCCGCCGGCGAGCACCGACGCGACGACGGCCGGGTCGTCGAGGGGGGGCTCGGTGTTCGGCATGGCGACCACCGCGGTGAACCCACCGAGCGCGGCGGCCCGCGCCCCGGTCTCGATCGTCTCGGCGTCCTCGCCCCCCGGCTCGCGCAGGTGCACGTGCAGGTCGACGAAACCGGGCGTGACCACGCAGCCCGACGCGTCGAGCACCTCGTCGGCATCGAGACCGACGCCCACCTCGACGACCCGACCGTCGCGTAGGAGCACGTCCGCGACCCGTTCGCCGGTCGCGTCGACGACGCGACCGCCCTTGACGACCAGTTCAGGCGGCAAGTTCGGCCCCCGTTCCCGAGCCGAGCAGCGCGTACAGGACGGCCATGCGCACCGCCACGCCGTTCGTGACCTGCTCGACGATGATCGACGCCGGGCCTTCGGCGACGTCGGCGGCGATCTCGATCCCCCGGTTCATCGGGCCGGGATGCATCACCAGCGTGTCCTTGCGGAGACGGGCGGCACGCTCGGTCGTCAGGCCCCAGCGCGCGGTGTACTCGCGCAGGCTCGGGAACAGCGCCTCGCGCTGGCGTTCCCGCTGCAGCCGCAGCAGGTAGACGACGTCGGTGTCCGCGAGCACGTCGTCGAGGTCGTGGCTCACCGCGACCGGCCATCCCTCGAGCGACACGGGCAGCAGGGTCGGCGGCGCCACCAGCGTGACGTGCGCGCCGAGTGCCGTCAGCCCGAGGACGTTGCTGCGCGCGACCCGTGAGTGCACCACGTCGCCGACGATCGCCACCCGCAGTCCCTCGAGGTCGTTCCCGCGGTGGCGCCGCAGGGTGAGCAGGTCGAGGAGCGCCTGCGTCGGGTGCTCGTGGCAGCCGTCGCCCGCGTTGACGATGCTCGCGTCGATCCAGCTCGCGATGCGGTGCGGCGCGCCGGCCGCGCCGTGGCGGACGACGACGGCGTCGATGCCCATGGCCTCGATCGTCTGCACGGTGTCGCGCAGGCTCTCGCCCTTCTTCACCGACGAGCTCGACACCGTGAACGCCATCACGTCACAGGACAGTCGCTTCGCCGCGGTCTCGAACGAGATGCGCGTCCTCGTCGAGTCCTCGTAGAAGAGCGAGACCACGACCTTGCCGCGCAGCGCCGGCACCTTCGGGATCTCGCGCTGGGTGACCTCGCGGAACCGCTCCGACAGGTCGAGGAGGTGCTCGATGTCCGCCCGGTCGAGGTCCGCGATCGAGAGCAGGTGCTTCACGTGCCGCCTCCCGGTCCGCCGTCGGGCCCGCTGTCGGGCCCGCTGTCGGATTGGGTCGGGTCGTCGACGGGACCCCAGAGGTCGATGCCGTCGCCGTCGCCGGGCGCGTCGACCTCGGTGAGGCGCACGCGCACGTCCTCGCTGAGCTTCGTGGGCAGGTTCTTGCCGACGAAGTCGGCCCGGATCGGCAGCTCCCGGTGCCCGCGGTCGACGAGCACCGCGAGCTGGACGGCCCGGGGCCGGCCCAGCTCGGTGAGCGCGTCGAGCGCGGCCCGGACCGTGCGTCCGGTGTAGAGCACGTCGTCGACGAGGACGACGGTGCGCCCGGTCACGTCCACCGGGACCTCGGTCGGCCCGAGCGGCTGCACCGCCCGCAGCCCGATGTCGTCGCGGTAGAAGGCCACGTCGAGGGCGCCCACGGGCACCGTGACGCCCTCGAAGCGTTCGATGGCATCGGCGAGGCGGCGGGCGATCGCGAGACCCCGCGTGTAGAGCCCGACGAGGACGAGGTCGGCGGCCCCGTGGTTGCGCTCGACGATCTCGTGGGCGATGCGCGTGTGCGCGCGGCGCAGGTCGTCGGCGTCGAACACGCGGGCCCGGAACACGAAACGACCGCCGTCCCCGGCGGTCGTCGGTGTGGCAGGAGTCGGTTGTCCGGCGCGCGGCGCGACGGTCATCGGCGTTCCTCCGTAGGAGCCTCACGGGACTCCCTTGACGGTCGGGCCGATCGTATCAGCTCGCGGTCAGGCGTTGGGTTTCTCGCCGCTGGCCGCGGCCTTGGCCATCTCGTCGAGGCGGGCGATCATCGCGACCGGCTCCTGGCCCACCTCGTCGAAGCGCTCGGCGATCTCCTCGGGCGTCCAGCGCCCGTCCTTGGACATCTCGCGGACCTCGGCGGGCTGGTTCCAGACCGCGATCTTCCCGCCGTTGGCCGTGTAGACCTGGCCGGTCACGTGGCGCGCCGCGTCCCCGAGCAGGAACACGACCATCGGCGCCACGTCCTCGGGCTCGCCCATCTCGAGCCCGAACGGGACGTTGCCCGACATGCGGCTCTTCGCGACGGGCGCGATGCAGTTGGCGGTGACGCCGTACTTGTACATCCCGGCGGCGGCGCTGCGAACGAGCGACACGATGCCGCCCTTGGCGGCGCTGTAGTTCGCCTGGGCGACGCTCGCCGCGAACGCGCCCGACGTGAAGCCGATCAAAGTGCCCGACTTCTGCTCGCGGAAGATGGGCGCCGCCGCCCGGAAGACCGTGAAGGTGCCCTTGAGGTGGGTCTCGATGACCGGGTCCCACTCCTCCTCGGACATGTTGAACAGCATCCGCTCGCGCAGGATCCCGGCGACGCAGACGACGCCGTCGATCCGGCCGAAGTTGTCGACCGCGGCCTGCACGATGTTCTGGCCGCCCTGCATCGTCGTCACGCTGTCCGCGACCGCGACCGCGTTGCCGCCCGCGGCCTTGATCTCGGCGACGACCGCCTCCGCGACCTCGCTCGTCGGATCCGCGCCGTCGATGCTGACGCCGTAGTCGTTGACGACGACGTTGGCGCCGTACGAGGCGCACGCGAGGGCCACGGCCCGGCCGATCCCGCGCCCGGCGCCGGTGATCGCGATCGATTTGCCGTCGAGGTAGGCCACGGATTCGTTCCCCTTCTGCGTGGTTCGGGTAGCGGGTGTTCCCAGGAGCGACGCGACGCTAGTGGAATCGTCAGCCCAGCAACGTCCCGACGAGGTCGCCCTGGAGCTCGGTGAGCCAGATGTAGGCGGCGTAGCTCGCCGCCTGGGGGTCGTCGGGGTCGAGCACCGTGTAGTCCATGTCCTCGGTGACGCCGAGCCGCGTCCCGAGCGCGAGCCGGGCGTCGTTCAGCACGCCCATCCAGGCCTGCGTCTCGTCCTCCGACAGCTCGACGCGCACCCGGCCCCGGTGCGGCTCCCCCCGCTCGAGCGACGACCCGATCAGCTCGAGCGCCTCGAGCCGCTCCCGCAGGAGCTCCGGATGGACGAGCTGCTGCCACTCGGCCTCGGCCTCCTCCTGGGTCGGGTCGAGGTAGGCCCGGGGGAACAGGCGCTCGTGCACCGGGTCGCCGGGGTCGTCGGCCTCGTAGAGGCCGCGCAGCTCGCCCGGCAGGGCGCGCAGCAGCTCCACCTCGGCCGGATCGATCGTGGCCTGCACCCGCCCACCCCGGAGTCGCTTGAACCGGCCCACGTCAGGACGGGTGTTCCATGGTCGCCCAGAGGCCGTGGGCGTGGAGCCGGGCGACGTCGGACTCGGCCTTCTCGCGTGTGCCCGACGAGACGACCGCCTTGCCCTCGTGGTGCACCTGCATGGTGAGTCGCATCGCCTTGTTGCGTCCGTAGCCGAACAGCTTCTGGAGCACGTAGCAGACGTACACGATCAGGTTCACGGGGTCGTTCCACACGATGACGATCCAGGGCTTGTCGGTCGCAGTGACGTCGACGACCTCGGGCTCGCCGACCTCGACCGGGGCCTCCACGGGCGCGGCCGAACCCCGCGTCACCGACCCCTCGCTCACGCGCGCAGCTCCTCGGCGATACGCGAGAGCAGCCCGTTGACGAACCGGCCCGAGTCCTTCGTCGAGTACTCCTGCGCCAGCTCGACGGCCTCGCTGATGACCACGCCCGGCGGCAGTTCCCGCTCCCAACCCAGCTCGTAGGTGCCGATGCGCAGCAGCGCCCGGTCGACGGCCGGCATCCGGTCGACGGCCCAGCGCTCGGAGAACTTCGCGAGCAGCGAGTCGATCTCGTCGAGGTGGGCGTCGACGCCCCGCAGCACCGTCTCCGCGTACGGGTCGGGTGGGGCGGGGAGCCCGGCGAGGAGGTCGTCGGCGGCGACGTGGCGCGCCTCGAGCTCGTAGCAGAGCCCCAGGGCCCGTTCCCGCGCCTCGCGCCTCGTCGCCATGGTGGGGACGCGCTCAGGCGCGCGCGAGGTACTCCCCGCTGCGGGTGTCGACCTTGATGCGCTCGCCCGCCTCGACGAACAGCGGCACCTGCACGACGAGACCGGTCTCGAGCGTCGCGGGCTTGCGGGCCCCCGAGACCCGGTCGCCCTGCACGCCGGGCTCCGTCTCGGCGACGGTGAGCTCGACCGCGGCCGGGAGCTCGACCCCCACGATCCGGCCGTCGTACATGGGCAGGATCGCGGCGTCCCCCTCCTTCAGGTAGTTGACGGCCTCGCCGAGGTCGGACGCCTCGACGTGCAGCTGGTCGTAGGACTCGTTGTCCATGAACACGAGCGCGGCGCCGTCGCGGTACAGGTACTGCATCTCACGCTTGTCGATGACGGCGAGCGGCACCTTCTCGTCGGCCCGGAACGTCCGCTCGAGTACGGCACCCGTTCGGAAGTTCTTCAGCTTCGTCCGGACGAACGCGCCGCCCTTGCCGGGCTTGACGTGCTGGAACTCGACGACGGTCATCAGGCCTTCGGGAAGGTTGAGGGCCATGCCGTTCTTCAGGTCGTTGGTGGAGATGCTCAAGAAGCTGCTTTCGCGCCGCCCGCTACACCACGGGATCCTTGGGGAACTCGGTCAGTGCCTCGGCGCCGTCGATCGTGACGACGAGGGTGTCCTCGATGCGAACCCCGCCGATCCCCGGGAGGTACACGCCGGGCTCGACGGTCACGACCGCACCGACCTCCAACGTACCAGAGGCCGTCTTGGCCACCCGCGGCGCCTCGTGGATCTCGAGCCCGACGCCGTGGCCCGTGCCGTGTGCGAACGCCTCGCCCCAGCCGGCGGCGTCGATCACGTCACGGCTCGCGCGGTCCACCGCGACGCACTCGACCCCGGCCCGCACCGCGTCACGCCCGGCGCGCTGGCTCGCCGCGACCACGTCCCAGACCCGCCGCGCGTCCGCGCCCGGGTCGCCGACGCTCACCGTGCGCGTCATGTCGGAGCAGTACCCGTCGACGACGCAGCCGAAGTCGATCACGACGAGCTCGCCCCGGCCGATGCGCCGGTCGGACGGCCGGGCGTGCGGCTTGGCGCCGTTCGGGCCGGAGGCGACGATCGGATCGAAGCTCGTGCCCGACGCGCCGCGGCGGCGCATGGCGAACTCGAGCTCCAGCGCGAACTCACGCTCGGTGGGCGATCCGGCGAGGGTCGGCAGGAGCTCGCCCAGCGCGTCGTCCGCGATCGCGCAGGCGGCGCGGATGCGCGCGACCTCGGCCGGTTCCTTGACCCGGCGGAGCGCCTCGACGATCCCGTCGGTGGCGACGAGCTCGGCGTTCGCGAACCACTCGGCGTAGGTGCGCTGGTGGGCCCAGGTGACGCCGTGGGCCTCGAGCCCGAGTCGCCCGCATCCGGCGACCACCGGCGCGAGCACGTCGCGTTGCGCCGCGCTGGTCGGCGCGATCTCGATGTGCGCCGTGACGCCGGCCCCGTCGAGCTGCTCGCGCGACTGCTCGCGGTACCGCCCGTCGGTGACGAACCAGGTGTCGTCGGGACCGACGAGGAGCACCGCCGCCGATCCCGTGAACCCCGTGAGATAGCGGATGTTCGGGAGCCGCGTGACGAGGAGCGCGTCGACACCCGCCGCCGCGAACCGGGCTCGCAGCCGCGGGAGCCTCGCCGCGACGTCCATTGCGGGGAGATCGAGGGTCGGGCTCATCCGCCGCCGGCTCCGCTCAGCTTCTCCACCACACCCTCCAGTGCGAGCCGGTAGCCGGTCCGGCCGAAGCCGGCGACGGTCGCCGTGACGTAGGGCGCGACGACCGACACGTGGCGCCAGTCCTCGCGCGCCGCCGGGTTCGACACGTGCAGCTCGACCTTGACGCCGTCGAAGGTCTGCAGCGCGTCCGCGAGGGCGTACGAGTAGTGCGTCAACGCGCCCGCGTTGACGACGATCGCCGCGCACCGGCCGCGCGCGGCGTGGATCGCGTCGACCAAGTCGCCTTCGTGGTTCGACTGCACGTGCACCAGCGTGTGCCCGGCGCGCTCGGCGACGGCGCGCGCGTCGCCGATCATGTCGTCGAGCGTGTCAGTGCCGTACACGGACGGTTCGCGCTGCCCGAACAGGTTCAGGTTGGGCCCCGACAGCAGAAGGATGGCGGCCATCTCGTCAGCCTTCCACGCCGACGGCACGGAAGGCCGCGGCGAGGGCGGGCGCGGGCGGGTCGTCGACGGTCGTGAGGGTGCCGTCGGCCGTGAGCAGGACGAACGTGAGCCCGCCGTGCGCCTTCTTGTCGCGGCGCATCAGGTCGAGTAGCTCGGACGCGGACGCGGTGTCGGACGGGACCCTGGTCGGGAGGCCGAGGTGGGAGACGAGCTCCAGGTGCAGGTCGAGCTGCGCGGGCGTGATGCGTTCGAGGGCGGTCGCGAGGTGCCCGGCGAACACCAGCCCGACGGCCACCGCCTCGCCGTGGAGGAGGTCGTAGCCGGCGGCGGTCTCGAGCGCGTGCGCGAGGGTGTGGCCGTAGTTGAGCGTCGCCCGCAGCCCCGACTCTTCGCGCGGGTCGCCGGTGACGACCTCGGCCTTGATCGCGGCGCACCCGGCGACGACGGGCTCGAGCCAGTCGGGCGCGCGCGCGAGCGCGGCCCCCGGCTCCTCGAGGATGCGCTCGCGGATCTCCTCCCCGCCCGGCATGAGGGCGTACTTGACGATCTCGCCGAGGCCGGCGCGGTACTCACGCTCGGGCAGCGTCGCCAGCGTCGCGAGGTCGGCGACGACACCGAGCGGCTGGTGGAACGCGCCGACGAGGTTCTTCCCCTCGGGGAGGTTGACCGCGGTCTTGCCGCCGATCGCGGCGTCGACCATGGCGAGCAGGGTCGTCGGCACCTGCACGAGGGCGATCCCGCGGTGGTACACCGCGGCGACGAAGCCGGCCGTGTCGCCCACGACGCCCCCGCCGAGCGCGACCACGACGTCGCCCCGGAGCGCGCCCCAGGTGACGAGATCGCGGCAGAGCCGTTCGACGGTGGCCAGGCTCTTGTCGGCCTCGCCCGCGCCCATGGTGAACGTCTCGACGTCGACGCCCGCGGCGTCGATGCGTGCGACTGCCGCGTCGCGGTACGCGTCGGGGACCGCCTCCTGGGTGACGACGGCGGCCCGCCTCCGCCCGGCGAGCAGCGGCGTGAGCGCGGCGAACGCGCCCGCCCCGACGACCACGTCGTAGGGCGGATCGAGGCCGACGGTCACGCGCTCCATCGCGTGAGCTCCCCGACGACGGCGTCCGCGACCTCGTCGACCGAGCGGTCCGCGGTCTCCACCGTGACGTCCGCGGCGGCCTCGTAGGCCGGCGCCCGCAGCAGGTCGAGGCGCTCGAGCGTGGCCGCCGCACCGTGTGGCGCGAGCAGCGGACGGCCCTCGCCCGGCCCCACCCGCGCTGCGAGCACGGCCGGCTCGGCGTGCAGCCAGACCACGAAGCCCGAGGCGCGCAGGCACGCCCGGTTCGCCGGGTCGAGCACGGCGCCGCCGCCGCACGCGATCACGAGCGGCGCCGGCGATGCACAGACGTCGGCGACCGCCTGCCGTTCGCGCCGGCGGAAGCCGCGCTCGCCCTCGGCGGCGAAGATCTCGGCGACGCTGTGCCCGGCCGCGGCTTCGACGACGTCGTCGGTGTCGACGAAGGGCCGGCCCAGGAGCTCGGCGCAGCGGGCACCGACGGTCGTCTTGCCCGCGCCCATCAGCCCGACGAGCACGAGGTGGCGCGCTCCGCGACGGTCGCTCCCGATCACCACGACCAGCTCAGGACAGCGAAGCCACGTACGCGGCGTGGTTGCGCTCGAGCTCGGCGAGCGAGTCGCCGCCGAACTTGCGCAGGGTCTCCGCCGCCAGCACGAGGGCGACCATCGTCTCCGCGACGACGCCCGACGCGGGGACGGCGGTGACGTCGGTGCGCTCCTTGAACGAGACCGTCTCCTCCTTGGTGGCGACGTCGACGGTCCGCAGCACCGGCCGGTTGAGCGTCGCGAGCGGCTTCATCGCGACCCGCGCGACGAGGAGCTCGCCGGTCGTCATCCCGCCCTCGGTCCCTCCCGCGCGCGTGGTGGTGCGCGTGTACCGGCCGGTCGCGTCGTCCCAGAGGATCTCGTCGTGGGCCTCGCTCCCCCGCCGGCCCGCGACGTCGAGGCCGTCGCCGATCTCGACCGCCTTCATCGCCTGGATGCTCATGAGGGCCTGCGCGAGCAGCCCGTCGATCTTGCGGTCCCAGTGCACATGCGACCCGAGCCCGGGTGTGACGCCGTAGCCGAGGACCTCGACCACGCCCCCGAGCGAATCGCCCGCCTTCGCGGCGGCCTCGATCTCGGCGATCATCGCCGCCTCGGCCCGGGGATCGAAGCAGCGGACGGCCGACTCGTCGACCCGCTGGAGGTCGTCGGGGGTGGGCCGCGCCCCGGCCGCGGCCCGCACGGGGCCGAGCTGGACGACGTGGCTGACGACCCGGGTCCCGAGGTGGCCGAGGAGCACCTTGGCGATCGCCCCGGCCGCGACCCGGGCGGCCGTCTCCCGGGCGCTGGCCCGCTCGAGGACGTCGCGGGCGTCGTCGAAGCCGTACTTCTGCATGCCGACGAGGTCGGCGTGGCCGGGCCGGGGTCGGCGCAGCGGCTTCGCCGTGACCCCGGGGGCCGGCGACATCTCCTCCTGCCACTTGGGCCACTCGGTGTTGTGGATCACGATGGAGACCGGCGAGCCCAGCGTCCGGCCGTGGCGGACCCCCCCGAGGAACTCGACGTCGTCGCGCTCGAAGCGCATCCGCGGGCCGCGACCGAACCCGAGGCGGCGGCGGGCCAGCTCGGTCGAGACGTCCTCGATGGTCACCGGGAGCCCGGCCGGAAGCCCCTCGACGACCACCGTGAGCGCGGGGCCGTGGGACTCACCCGCCGTCAGGAACCGCAACACCGTCAAAGGATAAGCGCCGCGTCCGCCCGGCCTGCGGCGCAATGTCGGGACTAGCGGCGGACGGAGTCGAGGAACGCCTGCCCGACGAGGATGGCCGTCATCGTG
>DASRHL010000505.1:0-5428 GCA_035650535.1 Acidimicrobiia bacterium | reverse complement strand
TGAGGCCGTCGCCCGGCGCGATGGTGTCGTCGGGGACCCACGACCAGAACTGGTACACGACCGCCCAGGGCGTGACGACCGCCTTCGACGGTCCGGTCGTCCCGCTCGTGAACATGAGGCACTGCACGTCGCGGTACTCGGGACCGTCGAGGCCGGAGGCGGGCTCCACCGCGTCGGACCAGAGGTCTGCGTCACCGACGACCACGAGCTGCTGGTCGCCGTCGAAGCGGTCAGCGAGCTCGGGCGTGGTCACCACCGTGGTCACGTCGGCGAGGTCGAGCGAGTACTCGAGGATCCGGCCCGTGAACGCGGTGTTGAGCGGGACCTCGACCGTGCGCAGCCAGCCGAGCCCGAGCATCGTCCGGTGCGCGTCGAAGGTGTTCGGGAGCATCGTGGCGACGCGGTCGCCGGGCCGGACGCCGAGCGTCGCGAGCGCGGCCGCGGCGCGCCGTCCGTGCCGGTCGAGCTCGGCGTAGGTCAGGCGCGCGCCGTCGACGTGCTCGAGCGCGACCGCGCCGGGCGTCTCGCGGGCCCAGCGCGCGACGGCGTGCGGCGCCAGACAGGCCCGGTCGAGCACGGGCTCAACGCGCGGTTGCAGGTGCCGGCGGCGGGACGCGCAGCTGCTGGAAGAAGTTCACGTCGCTCTCGTCGGGCGGACGGCCGACGTGCGTCACCGTGTCGACGTCGGCCGCCTCGGCGCGCAGCGCCGCGACCGTGCACTGCTCACGCGAGCGGGTCCGGAACGGTTCGAACTGGAAGTGCCGCATCGCGTTCTCGTGGGTGATCTTGTTCACCACGTCGTCGGGCAGGCCGTCGAACAGCTCCTCGAGCACCTCGGGCCCGTTCGGCCAGGAGCTGTCGGAGTGCGGGAAGTCGGACTCCCAGCACACGTTGTCGATGTTGAACTCGTCGAGCAGCTTGATGCCGATCTCGTCGTTGATGAAGCAGCAGAGGACGTGCTCGCGGAACACCTTCGCCGGGCCCCACCCCTCGGGGAAGTGGTGGCGCGTCCAGCCCGAGTGGCGGCGCTGGATGTGCTCGGCCCGCTGGAGGAAGTAGGGGATCCAGCCGATGTCGCCCTCGGTCAACGAGAACTCGAGGTCGGGGAACCGCCACCAGAAGTCGGCCCACATCAGGTCGCCGAGCGAGTAGGTCGACATGAGCGACGACAGGCTCATCGGGACGCTCGGCGGCGCGTCGTCGGACGTCGCCGAGCTGCGCGACGACGACCCGACGTGGCAGCACAGCACGGTTCCCTCGTCGCAGCAGGCCGCGAACAGCGGGTCCCACGCGCCGGAGTGGATCGACGGCATCCGCAGCGCGGCCGGGTTCTCCGAGAACGTCACCGCGTGACACCCCTTCGACGCGAGCCGGCGGACCTCGGCGGCGGCGCGCTCGACGTCGAACAGGGGCAGGATGCCGCAGGGGATGAACCGGTCGGGGTACTGGCCACACCACTCGTCGACGTGCCAGTCGTTGTACGCGCGGATCATCACCTCGTTGACGTCCGGGTCGGGGCCCTCGTTGAGCACCTGGCCCGAGAAGCCGGTCCAGTTGGGGAAGTTCAGGCCCGCGAGCGTCCCTCCCGCGGACATGTCGCGCACCCGCTCGTGGACGTCGTAACAGCCGGGGCGCATCTCGTCGTAGCGCGACGGGTTGACGTTGAACATCTCGCGCGGCTTGCCGGCGACCGCGTTCAACCCGAGGTTGCGCCCCTTCTTGTCGCCGTACCACCACTGCTGGAAGCCGTGCTCGTCGGTCACGACGCGCGGTGCGAGGTCGCGGTACTTCGCGGGGACGTGCGCCTCGAACATGTCGGCCGGCTCCGCGATGTGGTCGTCGACACTGACGAGGATCATGTCGTCGCCGCGCATGCTGGTCCCCTCTCCGTGCTCGACGGTCGGCTGCCGGACCGCCACGTCGTGCATGCTATATACGTTCCATGACGACCTCGGCACGCCCGTCCGGCCGGCGACCCCTCGAGGGCGTCCGCATCCTCGCCATCGAGCAGATGCAGGCCGTCCCCTTCGCGACCCAACTGATGGCGCACCTCGGCGCCGACGTCGTGAAGATCGAGCACCCCACGATGGGTGACTCCGGCCGCGGATCGCAACCCGCGGTCACCGACGTCGACGGCCGCCAGGTCGGCGCGACGTACCTGCGCAACAACCTCGGGAAGCGTTGCGTCGGCATCGACCTCAAGCACCCGGAGGGCCGCGACCTGATCCGGCGGCTCGTGCCGCGCTTCGACGTCGTCGTCGAGAACTTCAAGTCGGGGACGCTCGACCGGCTCGGGCTCGGCTACGACGACCTCGCCCCGCTACGGCCCGGTCTCGTGTTCGCATCCGTGTCGGGGTTCGGCAACCTGACCGAGTCGCCCTACTCGTCGTGGCCGGCGTACGCGCCGATCGTCGAGGCGATGTCGGGCATCTACGAGTACCGGCGCCAGGGCGAGACGCCTCCGACCATGGCGCCGGTCGGCGCGCTCGGCGACACCGCGAGTGGGTTGTTCATGATCATCGGCATCCTGTCCGCGCTGCGCCGGCGCGACGAGACAGGCGAGGGCGGCCGCGTCGACATCGCGATGTTCGACGTCATGGTGTCGATGGCCGACGTCGTTCCCAACTTCTGGTCGCTCGGCGAGCCGACCAACACGGGCAACCCGGCGAACGGCGTCATCAGCGGGTTCCGGGCCCGCGACGGCTGGTTCGTCGTCCAGGCCGTCCGCGAGCACCAGATCGAGAAGTTCTGCGAGGCGATCGGGCATGCCGAATGGATCGGCGACCCGCGGTTCCAGCAGCGCTCCGACTGGAACAAGCACCTCGAGGACGTCATCCGCCCGGCGGTGAACGAGTGGGCCGCGGGCAAGTCGAAGCACGAGGCGGCCGCGATCCTCGCGGCGGCCGGCATCGCGGCCGGGCCGTCCAACACCGCCGAGGACCTCGTCGCCGACCCGCACGTCCGCGACCACCACATGCTGATCGCGATGCCCCGGCCCGACGGCGGCGAGCCCGTCCTCACGTCCGGCAACCCGATCAAGATCGCGGGCGTGCCCGAGACCGAGATGGGGCGGTGGCCCGTCCTCGGCGAGCACACCGACGAGGTGCTCCGGGCCGAGCTGGGTCTCGACGACGCCCGGCTCGCCCGCCTCCGCGACGCCGGCGCCATCTCCGCCCCGGTCACCACCCCCGCGTGAGGTGACCGGGTGGATCTCGGGCTGAGCGACGAGCAGGCGGCGGTCGTCGAGCTGTTCGGCGCGCTGGCCGCGAAGTGCAGCTCGCCCGAGATCGTGCGCGCCCACGAGGCGCTCGGCTTCTCCCCCGACCTGTGGGCCCAGCTCGTCGCCGCGGGCGCGCCCGGGATGGCCGTCGCGGCCGCGCACGGCGGTGGCGGGAGCGGGCTGCTCGACCTCGCGCTCGCGGTGGAGCAGCTCGGCCGCGCCGTCGCGCCCGCGCCGCTCGTCGAGCACGCGGTCGCGGCGCGCCTGCTGGCGGCGGCGGGCGCGCCCGTGCCCGACGGCGTGGTCGAGGGCACCTCGATCGCGACGCTCGCGCTGCGGCCGGCGGCCGCCGGGGTGGCGCGGCTCGTGCCGGCGGGCGCCGTCGCGCACCATGTCGTCGCGCTCGACGGCGACCGGCTCGTGCTGGCGTCGGGCGAGCCGCCGGGCGCCGCCGTCCCCAACCTGGGGTCGATGCCGCTCGCGGACCGGCGGCTCGGCGCGGTCGCAGCGGAGGCGACCGTGCTCGCGACCGGCGCCGAAGCCCGGGCCCTCTTCGACGGCGCGCTCGCCGAGTGGCGGGCGCTGACCGCGGCCGCGCTCGCGGGGGTCGGCGCGGCCGCGCTCGACCTCGCGTGCCGCTACGTCACCGAACGTCACCAGTTCGGCGTCCCGATCGGCTCGTTCCAGGCGATCCAGCACGCGCTCGCCGACGTCGCGGTCGGGGTCGACGGCGCGTGGCTGCTCGCCCGCAAGGCCGCGTGGGGCCTCGACCGGGCCGGCCGGCCCGGCCCGACGCCACCGGCCGAGCTCGCCGCGATGGCGTTCCTCTTCGCCGCCGAGCAGGCGCAGCTCGCCGCGACGCGCGCCCTCCACTACCACGGCGGCTACGGCTTCATGGAGGAGTACGACCCGCAGCTCCTCTACCGCCGCGCCAAGGGCTGGGCGCTCGTCCTCGACGACCCGGCCACCGAGTACGGGCGGATCGCGGCGGCGCGTTACGGACCCCTGGGTGCGGGCGCGAGCGCGCCGGGGGCGGGCACGCCGGGGGCGGGCACGCCGGGCGCGGGCGCGCCGGGGGCAGGCTGAGCGATGGACTTCGCACCGTCCGAGGCGGCCGAGCGTTTCCGCGCCGAGGTGCGCGAGGTCGTCGCGACGCACTTCACCGACGACGTCCGCCGCCGCATGCACGACACGGGCACCATGCACGACTGGAGCCTGCACCGCGCCGTCGCCGCCCGGGGCTGGATCGAGCAGGCGCTTCCCGAGGCGCTCGGCGGCGGCGGGCGCGACCCGGAGGAGCTGGCGATGCTCTTCCACGAGCTCGAGCTCGCGGGCGCGCCGTACGACGGCCTGAGCGTCGTCGTGATGGTGGCGTGCGTCATCGCGCACACCGGCAACGAGATGCAGCGCCACGAGGTGCTCCCGCGCCTGCTCTCGGGCGAGTCGGCCGTCTGCCTCGGCTACACCGAGCCCGACTCCGGCTCCGACGTCGCAGCGGCGCGCACCCGGGCCGTCCGCGACGGCGACGGCTGGCGCATCGACGGGCAGAAGATGTTCACGAGCCTCGCCGAGGAGGCCGACTGGGTGCTGCTCCTCACGCGCACGAGCACCGACGGCCCCAAGCACGCGGGCCTGACGTTCTTCCTCGTGCCGATGGACACGCCCGGCATCGAGATCCAGCCCGTCCGGACCCTGACCGGCAAGCGCACGAACATCACCTTCTACAACGACGTCCGCGTGGGCGACGAGTGGCGGGTCGGCGAGGTCGACGGCGGCTGGCAGGTGATGCTGGTCGCGCTCTCGTACGAGCGCGGCCTCGCAGGCGGCATCCGTGACTGCGAACGCCTGCTCCACGCCGCCGAGACACACGCGCGGACGACGTCACGCGCCGACGGCACCCGCCTGATCGACGATCCTCTCGTCCGCGAACGGCTCGTGCGCCTCGCCGTCGAGACGGAGGTGACCGACCTCCTGGCCGGACGCGCCGCGTGGGTCGCGTCGTCGGGCCGTCTCCCGGGAACGGAGGGCGCCGCCTGCAAGCTGTTCGCCACCGAGTCGTTCACGCGCGCCGCGAGCTGGTTGCTCGACATGGCCGGGCCCGAGGGCCTCGTCCGCGACGCCGGCCCGCTCGACGGCTTCTTCGAGTACTGCTACCGGTACGCGACCGTCACCACCATCCACGGCGGCACCAGCGAGATCCAGCGCAAC
>DASRHL010000504.1:0-3047 GCA_035650535.1 Acidimicrobiia bacterium | reverse complement strand
GCGCCTTCGGCGATTGCGATGACCCCGGCGGTGGACCGGGTGGGCGGGCGGACGGCGGCGGACCGGGTGGCGGACCCGGGGGAGGCCCGGGCGGTGGGCCGGCGCCGGACGCGCTCATGCGCTCGGTCTCACGTCAGCCCGATGTCGGCCCCGCATTCCCCCCACAATCGGACCGTAAGACCGGCCCGATCGAGTGTCAAGCGGGTCGTGACCGCGCGTCCGCCGTGTCGTGGAGCGCGAACGAGATGGTCTCGCGGCCCCGTCGCGCGACGAATCCGACGAGCGGTTGCACGTCACCGGCGTCGGCGCGCCGGAGCGCGTCGAGGTACGGGCGACGATCGCTCGCCTCGACGAAGAACGGGAGGGAAAGGGCACGCAGCAGGTAGATCGAGGCGAGGGCTCTCGCGACGCGCCCGTTGCCGTCGGCGAAGGGATGGATCGCGAGCAGCGAGTGCAATGCGTACGCGGTCTGCACGGCGGGATGTGCAGACGCAAATGCATCATGGGCGAGCTCGGCGACAAGTTGCCGCATCGCCTCGTCCACCGCGCCGGCCTCCACGTAGGGGTCGTGTCCGATCCCGCACGGCGGGGGGTGGTTGGCCTTGCTCTTGTACCGGCCCCGCGGCAGCTCCGTCCGGGCCAGGCGACCGCCCTCCGACACGAGGTACGTCGCCTGGCTCCGGCAGACGTGCTCGTGGAACAGCTTGATGAGCTCTTCGTCGGGTGACGTCCCGGCCACGGCATGCAGCTCGACGAGTTGGTAGGTGTCGAGTTGCCGCGCGAACGCCGTGCCGAGGCCGGCACGGCGAGCTTCGAGCCTCGATCGCCATCTCGGCTCCTGGCGCGCCACGGCCTCGGTCAGCGCGCGGTCCTCGAAGGCCAGACCGTCCGGGAGCGCGCCGAGCAGGGCTGCAGCCCGGGTCGCGCGTCGGCGCGCCGCGGCGAACGCTTCGGGAGAGCGGGTACGCGCGAACGCGTGCCAACGCTCCAGGTGGTCGTGGCACCACTCGATGCCGACGCGCGCGGCAGCCCACCGATCGAAGCTGCTGCACCTCGGAGGAGATCCGGACACACGCGTCCCTTGCCGCCGGGCGTGACCGACGCCACAATCCACGGTAGCGGCCCGGCACGGGCGCGCAACCGGACGTCGCCGGGCGCGGGCACGGCGAGTCGGGTGCGAGATGGGGGGCACCATGGCCACCGACCAGGAGATCATCGACTTCCTGCGTTCGCTCTTCACGGACTCCGGTACGGCGAGTGCGCTCGCGACCGATCCGGCACGCGCGTTCGCGGACCACGGCGTCGCCGACGCGACACCGGACCAGCTCAACCAGTGCGCGTACTCGCTCGCCACCACGCCGGGAGCGCTCCCACCTTCGGTGCAGGCGCGGCTGGAGGCGGCGATCAGCTCGCCGGGCGGGACGTTCTCGAGCGCGGGATACCAGGGCACCGCGCCGATGGTCCTCGCGCAGGCGTCACCGGTCGTCGCCGGCTACTCGCAGACCATGGCGACGATCCTCGCGTCGAGCATGCCGCCCTCGGTCACGCAGCAGGTGACGAACGTGACCAACGTCGACGACTCCACGCACATCACGGACAACTCGCTGCACCAGCAACTCATCAACCTCGGCGGGACGCTGACGAACACCGTCGCGACCGGCGGCGGGGTCGCGGCCGGGCCCGACGCGCACGTCAACGTGGCCGGCGACGGCAGCATCGTTGCGGGCGATGGTTCGACGGTTGACAACGCTCTGCTGGCGAACGCCCCGATCACGCACAGCACGCTGACGGCAGGGGATCTCAACGGCTCGGTGTCGGGACAGGACACCGTCCTCGGCAGCGGCAACATGACCGACGCCGACGGGACGGGCGCGAATGTCGGCGGCGTCAACCTCGGCAGCACGTCGGAGGTCGCGAACAAGGATGGCATCCTCGCCCACGACAGCCCGGTGAACGCGGGTTCGCCCGGTGCCGCGGCCGCGGCCGGCGGCAGCCAGGCCGCGAGCGGTGGCGGGGCCCCCGGTGCCGAGGGTGGAAGCGTCGACGGCGGCGGCAACACGCTGCAGGTCGGCGGGCAGAACGTCGCGGGCTCCGAGGGTGTGAACCTCGCCGGTCCCGGCGGTGACGCGAGCCAGATCAACCAGGGCCAGACGGCAGGCGCGTTCGGCTCCGGTGCCGGGAGCGAGGGTGGGCCGATCGCGGGCAACGAGGGAACGCAACTCGCCTCCATCGCGCCGGACGGCGGCGGGCCGGTCTATCTCGACCAGTCGGAGCCGGGTGGCGGATACCAGCCCGACGATCCGGGCATGTCACAACCGCCCGAGCCGACCGTGTCGGATCAGCCCGCGGGCATGGAGCACACCGATCCACTCGGTTGATCCGCCGCGTCGGTCAGACCCGTGAGCGGTGAGCCTGGCGCGCTCGCGGTGGTCGACCTCGGGCGCCAGGCCGCGGGCGCGTACGGCCGGCCGGACCTCGCGCAACGCCTCGACATCACGCGCCGGCGCCTCACCGATCCCGCCGTGCACGTCATGGTGGTCGGCGAGTTCAAGCAGGGCAAGAGCTCGCTCGTGAACGCGCTCGTCGAGTCGACCGTCTGCCCGGTCGACGACGACGTCGCCACGGCGGTACCGACGGCGGTCAGGTTCGCCGACACTCCTTCTGCGGACGTCGTCCACGAGGCGGAGGGTTCGGCCGAGCCGCAGATCGACGCGATCCCGTTCACCGACCTGCCGGTGTACGCGTCGGAAGCCGGGAATCCGGGGAACGAGCGGCGCGTCCGCTCGGTCGAGGTGGGCATCCCGAGCTCGGTGCTCTCCGGGGGTCTCGTGCTCGTCGACACGCCGGGCGTGGGAGGGCTGGGGTCGGTGCACAGCGCGATCACGATGGCCGCGCTCCCGATGGCGGACGCGCTCGTGTTCGTGACCGACGCCAGCCAGGAGCTCTCGGCACCTGAGTTCGACTTCCTGCAACGGGCCCGCGATCTCTGCCCGAACGTGGTGGTCGCGCTGACCAAGATCGACTTCTACGGCGAATGGCGCCGGATC
>DASRHL010000503.1:0-9690 GCA_035650535.1 Acidimicrobiia bacterium | reverse complement strand
GTACGACGAGCTCGGGATCCGCTGCTTCTGGGCCCGGCCCAACTACTTCAACCGCCGCAACCTCGGCGACCGGTACTACGACCCGATCTACGAGCTCCTCCAGGACCTCGACTGCGCGTTCGCAACCCACGAGTTCATGGGCTTGAACGCGTCGACCGAGGGCTCCGACCGCTTCGACACGTTCACCGAGTGGCACACGACGGTGCACAGCCACGAGGCGCAGAACGCGATCCTCTCGATGATCACGCACGGCGTGTACGAACGGTTCCCCAACCTGCGCTGCGCGTACATGGAGGCCGGATGCGGCTGGCTCCCGTCGTGGCTGCACCGCATCGACGAGCACCTCGAGCTGGCGGGCGCCAACGAGTTCCCCGAGCTCACGATGTCCGCGACCGAGTACTTCAAGCGCAACTGCTGGATCTCGTCGGAGTGCGAGGACCGCTTCGTGTCGGACGTGATCCGGTGGATGGGCGACGACCACATCGTCTACGAGACCGACTTCCCTCACCCCGACTCCAAGTACCCGCACGCCACCGAGCACTTCCTGTCGCTGCCGTCCGATCTCGTGCCGGACGAGAGCAAGCGGAAGATCCTGTGGGACAACGCCGTCGACCTCTACCGGTTCCCCGCCGGCTACCTGCCCGTCTGAGCCCGGCTCCGATCGCAAAGGGGGATGCGCCAGTGACCCGTGTCATCTCGGCCGACTGCCACATCAACGAGCCACCCAACGTCTTCGACCGCGTCCCCGCCCGGCTGCGTGACCGCGCGCCCAAGATGATGCGCGGCGCGGATGGCGGCGACGGTTGGAGCTTCGACGGCGCGCCGCCCAAGCGCACCCTGGGAATCGAGGCGCTCGCCGGGCGTGCGAAGGGCGACAAGGTGTCGGGCCTGCGCTTCGACGAGATCATGCCCGGCAACTACGACGGTTCGGCCCACGTCGCCGATATGGACCTCGACGGTGTCGACGTGAGCATCGTCTACCCGGGCAGCGCGATCTTCGTGTACATCGAGCCCGACCGCGAGCTCGCGCTCGCCTGCATGCGGTCGTACAACGACTGGGTGCTCGAGGACTTCCAGGGTGCGAACGCGAGGCGCATCGTCGGCCTGCCGATGATCCCGGTCGACGACGGCGTCGACACCGCCATCGCCGAGCTCGAGCGCGTCGCCGCCAAGGGCGCGAGGGGCGGGTTCATCCCCGGCTTCCCGGAGCGGCCCTACCACGACCCGGCCTACGACCCGCTGTGGGCGGCGGCGGCCGGCAGCTCCTTCCCGCTGACGTTCCACCGCACCTTCGGTGGACGCCCGCCCTCCGAGGACCGCGACGAGCTCGTCGACCAGAACGTCACCGCGGCCGGGACGGCGTGGCGCTTCTTCAGCGCGGCGAAGCCGTTCACCTACATGGCCTTCTCGGGCATGTTCGAACGGCACCCGGAGCTGAAGATCGTCGGCGCCGAGGTCAACATGAGCTGGCTGCCCTTCTGGGCCCAGACCGTCGATCAGCAGTTCGACAACCAGTGGTACCAGGCGACGGGGGCCGTCGCCATCGAACGGCGGCCGAGCGAGTTCCTGGGCGAGAACCTGTTCGTGACCGTGCTCGACGACGACATCGGCTTCCGCATGGTCGCCGAGGGAATCGCGCCCCGCCTCGCCGACGCCGCGATGTTCTCGACCGACTACCCGCACAGCGTCTGCCTCTGGCCCAACACCCGCGAGCACGTCAAGAACCTCACGGCGGGCCTGACGGAGGCCGACAAGGAGAAGATCCTGAGCGGGAACGCCGCGCGCGTCTACGGCATCTGAACCGTCTTGGCCGGCTCCGAGCACCCCTTGCGCGACGCGGCCGCCGTCGCCGGTATCGGCGCCACGCCGTACTCGAAGAACTCGGGCGTCAGCACGCTCGCGCTCGCGCTCCGCGCCATCCGGACCGCCCTCGACGACGCCGGCCTCACGATCGCCGATGTCGACGGCGTCGCCTGCCACCGGGTGGGCGACTCGGCGCAGGCGGTCGTCGTCGCCCAGTCGCTCGGCATACGCGACCTGCGCTACCACCTCGACCTGTTCGCCGGAGGGAGCGGTTCGCACCAGGTGCTCATGCACGCGGCGATGGCCGTCGCCACCGGCGCGGCCGACGTCGTCGTCTGCTGGCGGGCGATCAACGCCCGCTCCGAGTTCCGCATGGGCGGGACCGGCCGGGCTGCGCCCGACACCGTCGAGTTCCAGTACCAGGTGCCGTACGGGTACGCCACCCCGCCGCAGCAGTTCGCGATGTACGCCCGCGCGTACATGCACGCATACGGCGTGACCGCCGAGCACCTCGGCCACGTCGCCATCGCGCAGCGCGAGTACGCCATCCGGAACGAGCGGGCGATGATGCGGACGCCGCTCACGATGGACGACTACCTGTCGTCACGCTGGATCGTCGAACCGTTCCGCCTGTTCGACTGCTGCCTCGAGACCGACGCCGCGGTGGCGCTCGTCGTGACGACGCCCGAACGGGCCCGCGACCTGCGCCAGCCGCCGATCCTGATCGCCGGAGCCGCGAGCGGCGGCGGCCACACGTTGTACTCGAACCACCGTGAGGACCTGACGACGAGCGCGGCGGTCGACGTCGCACCCCGGCTCTTCGCGTCCGCCGGCCTGACGCCCGGCGATGTCGACGTGCTCGAGCTCTACGACGCGTTCACGCCGCTCGTGCTCCTCCAGCTCGAGGACTACGGCTTCTGCAAGAAGGGCGAGGCCGGCCCGGTCGTCGCGTCCGGCGCGACCCGGCAGGGCGGCGACCTGCCCGTCAACACCCACGGCGGTCACCTCTCCGAGGGGTACGTGCACGGCCTCAACCACGCGATCGAGGCCGTCTCGCAGCTCCGGGGGACGGCCGGGGAGCGCCAGGTGCCCGGGGCCGAGATCGCGCTCTCGACCGGCCAGCCCGGCTACGTCGCCGGCAGCACCGGCGCCGTGCTCTGGAGGCGAGGGTGAGAGTGGAGCGCGCGCGGTGACCGTCCTGCCGACACCCGACCGCGACTCGGCGCCCTGGTGGGACGCCCTGGCGCATCACGAGCTCACCCTGCAGCGCTGCGAGAGCTGCGGTGCGCTGCGATGGCCGCCGCGCGAGATGTGCAACCGGTGCGGCTCCCTCGGATGGGCGTGGGTCGCGGCGAGCGGACGGGGGACCGTCGCGAGCTGGATCGTGAACCATCACGCCTTCGGCGCCGGTGCCGGCGCGCGCCCGGCGCCCTACGTCGTGGTGCTCGCCCGCCTCGACGACCAGGACGACATCCTCATCCCGGGCGGCTGGGCCGGCGCCGCCGACGGCGCGGACCTGCGCATCGGGCTCCCCGTCGTGGCCGGTTTCGACGACGTCGACCTCGGCGACGTCGACGACCAGCTCGACACCTCGGGCGAGAGCGCACGCGCCGCGCTGCTCCGATGGAGCGCGGCATGAGCACGGGATCCTGTAGCAGTATCGAACGTAGGTCCGAGGAGGTCGGCCATGCCCGGCGTCGTCTACAACATGCAGCCCCAGCCGCCGGTCGAGGAGAACACCCGCTGGTTCGATGCCGGCGCGGTGACGATCGGCGTGGAGTACCGCGAGGTCGACCCGGCGAGCCTGGTCGAGACCTACAAGGACAGCCCCGAGGACATGGCCGAGCTCGAGGAGAAGTCGCCCGAGGGCGGCTTCAGCGACGAGGGAGTCTCCCTGCACGTGCGGGGCACCGACGACGGCCACGAGTACGTCCGGTTCGACGTGTTCGACGCCGAGCCGCACTACCACTACGTGCGGCCGACGGGTGACCACAACAACGTCGTGCCCTTCGATCCCGTCGCCGACGGCGAGATGCTGCCGTGGGCACTCGACCGGTTGCGGACCCGGCTGGGCGACATGCTCGCCGAGGCCGGAGGGAGCGCGCTGGTGCCCCGGCTCGATCCCGCCCTGCTCGGCAAGGTCGTCGACGAGGTCGGTGCGCTCGCCGAGCAGGCCCAGCGGAACCAGCGCGCGGCCCGCCCGGGGTGCCTGACGCCGCTCACCCCTCGGGGTGGGCGGGCTCCATCACGAAGTTGTTGAACAGCACGTTGAACGCGTGCCACGTGTTCCAGTGCTCGGTGAGGTACTTGATCTTCCCGGTGTCGTCGAACCGGAACACGAAGCAGTAGACGTTGCAGTAGTCCTGCCCGCCGAACGTCTTCGCGCGGAACGTCTGCTGTCGGACGACGTAGTCGCCGTCGGCCAGCATGACGACGTCCTCGGCGCGCCCGGTCGACATGTCGTAGACGTCGACGCCCGGCGCGCGCTTCTTCACCCCGCCACTGGGCAGGATGTTCCGGATCGCCTCGATCCCGCGGTGCTCGGTGTGCCCCTCGGCGTTGGGGATGAGCGGCAGGCCGTTCCACCAGACCGCGTCCTCGGCGAAGAGCTCGGTCTTGTCGGCCGGGCCGTCGGCCTCGCCGAACATCTGCCGGACGACGTCCAGGTTGCGCAGCTCGGTCTCGGTGTAGTCGCCCACGTTCAGCCCCACCGGTTCCAGTGGACGTGGCTGCTCGACAGGGTGCGGTTGCCCGGCTTGAAGTCGGTGCCGATCGTGTAGGCCACGGGGAACAGGCCGGCCTGGGTCACGCGGTCGTACGGGATGCCGAGGAGCTCGGCCATCTCCCGTTCCTTGTAGAGGTGGACGGTCGTCCACGCGCTCCCGAGCCCGCGGCTGCGCAACGCGAGCATGAAGCTCCAGACCCCGGGCAGGATCGAACCCCACCGGCTGGCCTGCTCGAAGATCGAGGCGCCCTCGAGCCGCCCGGCGATGCCCGCCACGAGCAGGACCGGGACCTCGTGCAGGTGGTCGCGGAGATGTGACACCGATGCGCCGATCCGCTGCGCCTCGGGTGTCGAGTAGTCGATCTGCGCGTCGGCAGCGGTGCGCGGGCGCGCGACGTGCGCGTCCATCCCCGCTCGGTACAGGTCGGCCATCGCGGCCTTCGTCGCGGGGTCGTCGACGAGCACCCACTGCCAGAACTGCTGGTTCGATCCGTTCGGGGCCTGGAACGCGAGCTCGAGGCATTCCTCCACGACGGCGCGGGGGACGGGCCGCTCGAGGTCGAGGCGGCGCCGCACGGCCCGGGTCGTGGTCAGCACCTCGTCGATCCCCAGGTTCGGCACGGATCAGGGAATAGTGGGTGCTCCGGGGCGGTTGCAACTCGCCGACGGCCGGACCCTGCTCCGTCCCGGTCCAACCGGCCCCGATCCGAGCTCGGGCCCCCGGACCCGAGCTCGGGCCGCGATCCGAACTCGGGCCGCGATCCGAACTCGGGGGGGTATTGCCTCTAGGCTGGTCGTGCCGACCGAATCGTCGCTGCGTGCTGCCGCGCCAGGTGGCCACGCAGGGTGGTCCGGACGGCGAGCCCCCAGCCCGCTGCCCTGCGAGAAGGTGCCGGCGGCAATCAGAGCAAGGAAGTAGGAACAGCAAACGTGGCAACTGGTACCGTCAAGTTCTTCAACGCCGAGAAGGGTTACGGCTTCATCAGCCGTGAACAGGGCGACGACGTGTTCGTCCACTTCTCGAACATCCAGGGCAGTGGTTACCGGACCCTCGAAGAGGGTCAGCGCGTCGAGTTCGACGTCGCACCGGGGCGAAAGGGCGAAGAAGCCCAGAACGTCCGAGTGATCTGACGAACGCCGCGGCCTGGAGCCGCCGGCCTTCGTGCCGGCGGCTTCGTCGCGTCAGCGGCGACCCGTCCAAGGGAGCTGCAACATGGGTACGCAACGAACCACCTTCGACAAGCTTCAACGGGAGCGGGCCAAGAAGGCGAAGGCGGCCGAGAAGCGGGAGCGCCGGCGCCAGCGGGACCAGGAGGCGGCCGATGCCGTCCCGACCTCCCACGACGGCCAGGAGCTCTCGGCGGCCGAGCTGCTCGTCCTCATCGAGGACCTGCACAAGCGCTTCGACGCGAAGCTGATCTCGTTCGAGGACTTCGAAGAGCAGAAGGCCGACCTGTTCGGGCGTCTGGCGGCCCTCCCGATCGAGTAGCCAGACTCCGGGGAGCACCAGGGCCGGCGAAGCGGGGGGAACGTGTCCGAGACCTTCGACCTCGTGATCCGGGGGGCCACCGTCGTCGACGGGACGGGGCGCCCCGGCGTGACCACCGACGTGGCGGTCAGGGGAGGGCTGGTCGCGGACGTGGGCCGGGTCGACGGTGTCGGCGCGTCGGAGATCGACGCCGACGGTCTCGTCGTCACTCCCGGCTTCGTGGACGTCCACACGCACTACGACGGGCAGGTCACCTGGGACCCGCTGCTGACGCCGTCCTTCTGGCACGGCGTCACCACGGCGGTCCTCGGCAACTGCGGCGTCGGCTTCGCGCCCGTCCGGCCCGACCGGCGTGACTTCCTCGTGCAGCTCATGGAGGGCGTCGAGGACATCCCCGGCACGGCGCTGCACGAGGGCATCCGCTGGGACTGGGAGACGTTCCCGGAGTACCTCGACGCGCTCGAGGCCATGCCCCGGGCCATCGACGTCGGGACGCACGTGCCCCACGGCGCCGTCCGGGCCTACGTCATGGACGAGCGGGGCGCCGCCAACGAGCCCGCCACCGACGACGACCTCGCCCGCATCGCCGAGATCGTCGAGTCGTCGGTGCGGGCCGGCGCCCTCGGCTTCTCGACCAACCGCCTGCCGTCGCACACCTCGCGCGACGGCCGCCCGGTGCCCGGCACCTTCGCCGACGCCCGTGAGCTCGACGCCATCGGCCGCGCGGTCGCCGCGGGCGGCGGCGGCGTCGTCGAGGTCGTCTCGTCGGAGGCGATGGGCATGGTGCGTGGCGGCTGGCGGGCGGACGTCGACTGGGCCACGCGGCTGTCGCTCGAGACCGGCCTCGCGGTCACGCTCTGCCTCAGCCAGGTCGACAACCAGCCCGAGCACTGGCGCGAGGTCCTCGGCTGGATCCACGAGGCGCGCGCCGCGGGCGCGAACCTGGTCCCCCAGGTCGCGGGGCGGCCCCTGGGCCTCCTCCTCGGGTTGACGACCAAGCACCAGTTCACGGGCCGCCCCGGCTTCGACGAGGTCGCGCACCTGCCGTTGCGCGACCGGGTGCGGGCGTTGCGCGACCCGGAGCGGCGCGCCCGCATCCTGGCCGAGTCCGGGCCGTCGGCCGGGCTCGCCGTCTACGCGACGAAGCTCGCGGCCAAGGCGTTCCCGCTCGGTGACGTGCCCGACTACGAGCCGACAGCCGACACGTCGGTGGCCGCGGTCGCCGAGGCGACGGGGCGCACGATCGACGAGGTCTACTACGACCTCTACCTCGAGGACGACGGCCGCCGGCTCGTGCTGTTCACGCTCGGCGGCTACGCCTACCGGAACAGCGACCACATCCGGGAGATGCTCGCCGATCCCGCGACCGTCCTCGGCCTGGCCGACGGCGGCGCGCACGTCGCGCTCATCTGCGATGCGTCGGCGTACACCTCGATGCTGTCGTACTGGGTGCGCGACCGGACGCGGGGCGCGCGCCTGCCGCTCGAGCTCGCGGTGTCGAAGATGACGGGCGCGCCCGCACGGCTCTACGGGCTCGACGACCGGGGCGTCGTGGCGCCCGGGCGCAAGGCCGATCTGAACGTCATCGACCTCGACCGCCTGCGGCTCCACGCCCCCGAGGTGGTGAACGATCTCCCGACCGGCGCGTCGCGCGTCGTCCAGCGCGCCGACGGCTACGTGGCCACCGTCGTCTCCGGCGAGGTCGTCGCCCGCGACGGCGAGGACACCGGCGCGCGCCCGGGCCGGTTGGTCCGGCGCGGTCGCCGTTGACCGACCCGGTACGCGCGGCGCTCGCGGCGCCGCCGCGCGTCCCGTGCGACATCGATCGCTTCACGTCGAACACGCTGTTCGGCGAGCCCGGCATCCACCCTGACGGTCCGCCGATGGTCCCCGTGGCCGGCCCTGCCGTCGACGCACCGTCCGCTCGGGCCGCGCTCGTCGCGATCGGCCTCGCGGGCCCCGCCGACTGATGCAGCGGACGTCGACGACGGTCGTGGCGCTCGTCGGCGACCGCGCCCGCGAGTGCGTGACCGCGCTCGGCCGGTCCGCGAACGTGGTCGCCCACGTCGCCGATCCGGACCGCGGACCGCTCGAGCGGGCGGTGGACGCGTGGGCCGTCGCGTCGCGCACGCATGCGCCCTACTTCGCGCACGACGCCGATCCGCTCGCCGCGGTCGTCGACGCGTGGGTCCGCCGCTACGACGAGGAGGGGCCGGCCGGCGAGCTCGAAGTCGCCGTCGCCGAGACGGTGGCCCGCTGGCGCGCCCGCTCGATCGAGCTGCCCGACTACTACCTCGTGCTCGACGCCGAGACGTGGGGCGAGACGCGCCGTCACTGGTACCTCGGCGTGCTGCACGACGCCGGCCCTGCCCGCGTCGTCCCCGTTGCTTCCGACCCGCTCGTGCTCGCCGACACGGTCGGTCACCTCGCCGCCGGCCGTTGGTGGCCCGACGTCGACCGCCTCCTCGACGGCGTCGACCGCGTCGTCCCCGACCGCGTCGGTCGCGTGTCGGCGACCCCGGGATAGCCGCCCCGGGGCCCTTCGATCCCGCAGGGGTACGCTCCCCGGCCATGGCCGAGTTCGAGACCGTGCTCTACGAGGAGGTCGGGGGCGTCGCGTGGATCACGCTGAACCGTCCGGACCGCCTCAACGCCTTCAACTTCAAGATGCAGGAGGAGTTGCAGTCGATCTGGCGCGACCTGCGCCGCAACGAGGACGTGCGCTGCGCCGTCCTCACCGGCGCCGGCGACAAGGCGTTCTGCACCGGGATCGACCGCTACGAGGCCATGGGTGACTGGGACGACCCCGACGACGCCGGCCGGTCACAGGGCGGCGCGGTCGGTCGCGACCGGGGCACCGGAGGTGCGGGCGACACGCCCTGGCACTTCGACGATCCGGGCGACCTGCTCGGCCCGAAGGCCAACGACCTGTGGAAACCGGTCATCGCGGCCGTGAACGGGATGGCCTGCGGCGGAGCGTTCTACATGCTCGGCGAGGTCGAGTTCATCGTGGCGTCCGAGAACGCGACCTTCTTCGACCCGCACGTCACCTACGGCATGACCTCGTGCTTCGAGTCAATGCACATGCTGCAGAAGATGCCGTTCCACGAGATCATGCGCGTCGCGCTGCTGGGCGCGAACGAGCGCATGTCCGCGCAGCGTGCTCGTGAGATCGGTCTGGTCTCCGAGGTCGTGCCGCTCGAGCAGCTCCACGACGCGACGGCCTGGGTCGCCAACGCGATCGCGGCCGCGCCCCCCGTCGCGATCCAGGGGACCGTCCGGTCGATCTGGGCCGCGCGCGAGCTGTCGCGGATGCAGGCCCTCGACATGGGACGGGTGATCATCCGGCTCGGGAGCCAGGCTGCGTCGCTGTACGCCGGCCAGCAGCAGTTCGCCAGCGGCAAGCGCGTCGAACCCCGCATCCGCTGAGATGAGCGGCGCCGAGCTCCGAGCCCCTGCGCGCTTCGGCGCGTTCGTCGCGCCGTTCCACGACCCGCGCGGCAATCCGACGCTGCAACTGCGGCGCGACCTGGACCTGGTCGAGCACCTCGACCGGCTCGGCTACGACGAGGTGTGGCTGGGCGAGCACCACTCGGGTGCGTACGAGATCAGCGCGTCGCCCGAGGTCATGATCGCCGCGGCTGCCGAACGCACCCGGCGCATCCGGTTGGGG
>DASRHL010000502.1:0-4693 GCA_035650535.1 Acidimicrobiia bacterium | reverse complement strand
CGGCAGCACGCACGGCGAGAGGAAGGAGATGACTCCACCGCCGAACGCCGTGAGCACGTACAGGTTCTTCGTGGCGTCGGACGTGGCGGCCAGGAGCATAGGGAACGCGTCGATCGTACGGCCCCGACCCTGTCGTTCCTCGTTCGGGCTCGGCCCGTCAGCCCGCCGGTGGCGACGCGACGCGCCGGCGCCGCAGCCACCAGCCGCCGACACCGAGGCCGCCGACGAGCACGACCGCGCCCACGACACCCCATGGCGAACCGCCGCCCGAGTCACCGCCCGACGAACGACCGCTCGACGCGGACGCGCGCTCTCCGGTTCCCTGCTTGCCGGAGTCGCGGGTCGCGCCCGGGCCGTGGGACGTGCCGTTGCCGGCCGGCGTCGACGTGGTGGAATCGCCGGGTGACGTCCCGTTCGCGGACGCACCCGATCCGCCGGTCGTGGTTCCGCCGCTGCTGGCGCCCGATCCCGGATCGCCGGGCGCGCCGACCCTGGCGCCGCCACCATGCTGGGGTGCGCCGACCGACGTCCCCTGGACCGACGGCGGTGGTGGCGCGGCGGTCGTGGGCGCGGCGGTCGGCGGTGGTGCGCAGCCTGCCGCCGCGCAGAACGACACGTACGCCGGCGACTGGCCCGTGCCGTAGCGCCACCCCTCGACGTCGCCGTCGTGCACGGTCGAGGTGCACGCGCACCCGCGCGAGTACGTCCACCCGCTCGACCCGGCGGGCGACCGGAAGTACGCCCAGTAGCGCGGGTCGTCGAGCGTCCCGAGGCACGACGACTGGGTCGCGTCGTGGCCGACGCCGTCGAGCGCGCATACGGCCGTCCCCTGACCGGCGTAGCCGTAGGTGACCGGGTTCGCCCCGGCGAGCTGCAGCGCCTGCAGCCCGGTGATCGTCCCGCCGAAGCTGATGACCGAACGGCGGACGCCCGAGCCCGTGTCGACGACGACGACGGCGCGGCTGTCGGCGGCGTGCGCGGCCGGGGTGTCGACGGCGACGGTCGCGACCGCCGCCGCGCCCGTGATCCCGAGCGCGGCGACGGCGGCGGTGAGCCGGCGCAGCACCGTGCGGCACCGCATGGCTCAGCCGGTGAAGCTCGGCGCGACGACCACCGCGGCGGCGACACTCGCCGGCGGCGCGGCCGTCACCGTCGGCGTGCTCGACACCGTCGTGCACGTCGGCGCGCCCGACGCGCGCGCGATCGGCAGCCAGGTCCGGAGCATTCCCTCCACCGACTGGCTCGTGGCGAAGGTGTTGATCCCGAAGCTGTCGTTGGGGCTAGCGATCCGGCCGTCGCTCTGCTGCCGGGTGCGGATCCATGCCACCGGGTCGCCGTAGGTGCTTCCCTTCGCGCTCGGCACGGCCGTGTCACGCCAGCACGACGACGTCACGTCGAAGCCGATCGCGGTGACGGCGATGCTGCCGACCGCCGTCGAGTTGGGGTCGTCGGCGCCGAACGACTGCCACGCGCCGTCGGCCTGGTGCTGCGCGGCCAGGAAGGCAAGCGCCTTGGTCACGGCCGGGTCGTTCCAGGCGGCACCGCCGGCGACCAGCGACTGGACCGCGAGGCTCGTCGTGTCGACGTCGGAATCGGTTGCCGGGTCCTGGTCGCCGGCGAAGTTCCAGCCGCCGTCGGCGCGCTGCGCGGCGCGGATGGTCGCGAGCACGGCGGCGTTGGGCGCGCCGCAGACCAGCTTCTTCGCGAGGGCGCCGTACAACGTCCCGTTGAACAGCCCGTAGTTGGCCGGGTTGCCGGCGCATCCGGCGGGGTCGAGGGTGGTCAGCAGGTTCACCGGCGGGGTGCCGCCGCTGCCGGGGTGGAAGGCGCCGGCGTCGAGGCCGAGCGGCGCGGCGACCAGCACGATCAGCTTCGCGGCCTGCTGCGGACTGATCGCGGTGTGCGCGAACGCGTCGATGGCGTCGAGCGGCGTCAGGCCCGAGCCGCCGCCGACGTGGACGGCCTGCACGGCGGCGAGCGCCTGCGCAGTGCTCCAGGTGCTTCCCGTCTGCGCGTTCTCGGCGATGGCGAGGATGGCATCGGGCGTCTCGAAACCGGGGAAGCCCGCGAGCTCGAACCCGCCGTCCGACTGCTGTTGGGTCTTCAACCAGCCGACGGCGTTGCCCGCCGCCGCGGTCGACGCGGGATCGGCCGCGCCCGCGACGCCGAGCGACGCGAACGCGGCGAACGAGAGGGAGACGAGCACGACGCAGCATGCGACGACACGCCAGAAGCGGTCCATGGTGAATCCTCCGCCCGGCCCCGGTCCACGAGGGCCGTCTGTACGGCGCGGAGGCTGCCCTCCGAGCCGGCTCCGATGGGAGCGCCGGTGGCCCGGCGGACGGTGGTGGGTAGCCTGGCTCACGGTGTGCGGTCCGCTCTCGCAGACCGCAGAGCCGCTCACAGTTGCGGGTCAGCGTCGGTCTCGCACCGACTTCCCCCGTCCGCTCCGAGCCGGAGCGGACCACGTACAGCATCCGGGCTGCACGCGACCGCCGTCGGGTGCGACTGTAGGGAGATGTCGTCGAGCGCGCAAACCCGGGTCGGCGCGGCGCGGCCGTACCACGCGGTCACATGGTTCGTGTGGGCGCTGGCGGGAACCACCGCGGTGCAGCTCGCGTCGAGCCCGGTCTACGTCGTGCTCGTGATCGGGATCGCGTGGCTGGTCGTCGGCGCGTACGGGCTGCCCGGGCCGTTCGCCCGCGCGTTCCCGATCCTGCTCACGCTCGGCGTCGTGTTCGCGGTCCTGCGCGTCGTGCTCATGGCGTTGACGACGCACGGCGGCCTCGACGTGTTGTTCACGACGCCGAGCTTCACCATGCCCGACTTCCTGGGTGGCTTCACGGTCGGCGGGTCGATCGAGCTCCCGGTCGTGCTGCAGGCCGGGAACGAGGGGCTCGTGATCATCGGCGTCATCGCGGTGTTCGGGGCGTTCAACGCGGTCGCGTCGCACTTCGAGCTCGTGCAGGCGCTGCCACGCGCGTTCTACGAGGTGGGACTCGTGGTCATCGTCGCGCTCGCGTTCGTGCCGTCGACGATCGGTGCGGTCTCGGACGTGCGGGAAGCCGATCGCGCCCGGACGGGTGGGCGTGTCGTCCGCCGGGGCCGGCTCCTGCGCCAGCTCGTCCCGGTGCTCGAGAGCGGGTTGGAACGCGCCGTCACCCTCGCCGAGTCGATGGACTCGCGCGGCTTCGCACACGGAGGTGCGTCGCCGCGCGACCGGATCGCCGGGTGGTGCGGCGCGGCGTCCCTGCTCGCGCTCGCGTCCGCGTTCGTCGCGCTCATCGCGCGGTCCACGACGGCCGCGGCCGCCCTCGCCCTCGCGGGCGTGGCCGGGCTCGCAGCCGCCGTGCGCCTGGCGTCGGCGGGCGAGCGCCGTGTCCGGTACCGGCGCCGGCGGTTCACGCGGGCCGACCGGGTGATGATGGCGGGCGCGCTGGCGACGCCGGTTGCGCTCGCGGTGCTGTCGCTCGCGGGTGACGGCAGCCTGTCGTGGGCGCCGAGCCCGCTGCGGTGGCCGTCGCTCCACGTCCTCCCCGTGCTCGCGCTCCTCGGCCTGCTGACGCCGTTGCTGCGCCGGACTGCGGACGTCCCCGCGCCGGCACCCGCCGTCTCCCCCGTGTCCGAAACGGTGGCCGTCCCGTGAGCGCGATCAAGTACCGCGGGGTGTCGTTCGCGTACCCCGACGCGCCCGCGCCCTCCTTGCGCGACGTCGACCTCGGCGTCGCGCCCGGCGAGGTGCTGCTGGTGGTCGGCGAATCCGGGTCGGGGAAGAGCACCCTCCTGCGCGCCGCCAACGGGCTGGTGCCGCACGCGACCGGCGGGCGCTTCGGTGGCGAGGTGGTGGCGTTCGGGCGGAGCACGCGCACACACCACCCGCGAGAGCTGGCCGATGTCGTCGGGTTCGTCGGGCAGGACCCGGAGGCGCAGTTCGTCGTCGATCACGTCGAGCACGACGTCGCGTTCGTGCTCGAGAACCTGCGTCTCCCCGAGAGTGCGATGCGCCGGCGAGTCGAGGAGACGCTCGACGCGCTCGGTATCGCGCACCTGCGCGATCGGTCGCCGACCACCTTGTCGGGGGGCGAGCAGCAGCGAGCCGCGATCGCCGGTGCGATCGCGGCGGCACCGTCCGCGCTCGTGCTCGACGAGCCCACGTCGCAACTCGATCCGCAGGGCGCCGACGACGTGCTCGCGGCCGTGGCGCGCCTCAACGCCGACCTCGGCACGACCGTGCTGCTCGCCGAGCACCGGCTCGAGCGCGCGGCCCCGCTCGCCGACCGCGCGCTCGTCATGGACGCAGGTCGGGTGGGCGCACCCGCGCCGCCCGGCGCGGTGCTCGCCGACTATCCGGGCGCCCCGAGCGTCACCCGCCTCGGCCGCCTCCTCGGCTGGGAGCCGGCGCCGCTGACCGTGCGCGACGCCCGCGGGTTCGCCTCCCGCCTCCCTCCGCGTCTGTGCGATTTCCCGCCTCTGGCGCAGGAAAACGCACAGACGCGGGGAGGGGTGCTGGTGGAGGCCCGGGGCGTCTCGGTGGCGCTCGGCGGCCGGACGGTGCTGCGCGAGGCGTCGCTGGCCGTCCACGAAGGGGACGTCGTCGCGGTCCTCGGCCGCAACGGCGCCGGGAAGACGACGCTGCTGCGCGCGCTGGCGCGGCTGGTCGAGCCGGCCGCGGGGCGGGTCGACGGCCCGGGCA
>DASRHL010000501.1:0-4657 GCA_035650535.1 Acidimicrobiia bacterium | reverse complement strand
GGCCAGTACGTCGTCCAGAGCATCCCGCGCGCCGACTTCCCCGCGATCGCGGGGGTCACCCTCCTCCTCGGTGTCGGTTACGTCGTCATCAACTCGGTGATCGACATCCTCCAGTCCGTCGCCGACCCCCGCATCCGGTTGTAGCGGGGGTCACGGGTTGGGGGCGCCCAGTTCCTCGGTGAACGCGGGCCACACGTCGGGGTCGTGCCCGGGGACGACCCGGTAGCCCCGCTCGCGGGCGATCGCCTTCAACCGGCGGATGGATTCGACGGTCGCTTCGGGTTCGGCGTCGACGGTGGTGCCCACCGGCAGCTCGTGGTCGAGGTTCTCCTGCAGGTCGGCGGCGTCGAACGCGAACACGAATCCCGGCGCGGCGTCGGGGCCGGCGCGGCGCCGGTCGACGTCGACGAGGAAGCTCTGGTGGCCGGGCGTGTGGCCCGCCGTGAGCAGTGCGGTCACGCCCGGGACGATCTCCGTGTCGCCGTCGACCAGGTGCCAGTCGATCGCCGGGTCGTCGAAGTCGCGGTGCTCGTAGGCGTGCGCGAGCAGCTCGTCGTCACGGGCGCGGCGGACGTAGGCGAGCTCGCGCCGTTGCGCATGGACGGGAACGCGACCCGCGAAGTGGTGGAGCCCGCCTGCGTGGTCGTAGTGGAAGTGACTCACGGCCACGGCCACCACGTCGGCCGGGTCGACGCCGACGCGGGCGAAGGCAGCCTCGACGTTGTCGCCGGGGCCGTCGCCGGGGAGCTCCGTGACGTACCGGGGCGCGCGTGCCCGTTGCCACGCGGCGTCGCGCACGACCGCGTCGTTGAAGCCGACGTCGAGCAGCAACCACCCGCCGTCGAGCTCGAGGAGCACTCCGGGCACGGGTTCACGGAGCCGCACGGCGGGGTCGGCGCCGTGGACCGAGATCGTCTTCGGGAGGTGCTCCCACCCGTAGGTGAGTGGAACGACCCGGCCGACACCCGGGCGCGGCCGCGTCACGGCGCCGTGCCCGTGGGGACGAAGCTGCGCGCGATCGCCTCGTAGACGTCGACGGCGGCGGCGACCTCGGCCAGGTCGACCCACTCGTCGGCCGTGTGGGCCTGGTCGATCGAACCGGGGCCGAGCACGACGCACTCGATGCCACCGCGCCCGAGCAGGTGGCAGGCGTCGGTGGCGAAGGGGACGCCGCCCGCGGCCACGGCCCGCCCGAGTGCGCCGGCCGCCGCCCGCTCGGCGGCCGCGACCACGGGCGCGTCGGCGGGCGTCTCCACCCCGGGGAGGGCCACGAAGGGCGCGCCGAGGCGCACGTCGTCGCCCGCCCGCCGCCGCTGCTCGAGGACAGCCTCGATCTCGGCGACGACCTCGCCCGGCGTCGTGCCCGGCGGGGTCCGGCGGTCGACGATCGCCTCGCACGCGTCGGGGACGATGTTGGGCGCGGTCCCGCCCCGGATCATCGTCGCGTTGAGCAGCGCGGGCCCGGCGAGCGGGTGGGCCGTGGCGGCCAGCCGCCGCCCGACGTGGTCGTCGAGGGCGGTGATCGCGCGCGCCATCGCGTTCACCGCGTTGACGCCGAGGTGGGCCTTGGCCGCGTGCGCGGCGCGTCCGTGTGCGGTCAGGGCGGCCCGCACGACGCCGTGATGGGCCCGGACCGGCACGAGCGACGTCGGTTCCGCGATGACGGCCCCACCGATCGTGACGCCGGTCTCCGCGAGCGGTCCGAGCAACGCGGCCGCCCCGGTCATCGACGACTCCTCGTCGACCGCTCCGGCCAGGAGGATCGTCGGGCGCGCGTCGCGGGCGATCGCGGTGACGCGCTCGAGCGCGACGAGCATCGCGGCGAGCGCGCCCTTGCAGTCGCACGCGCCACGACCGGTCAGGCGGCCCCCCTCGAGCTCCACCGGGATCCCGCCCGGTGGCGAGGGGACGGTGTCGAGGTGGGCCTCGAAGAGCAGGGCCGGCCACGCGGGATTGCCGGCCAGCGTCCCGAGGACGTTGGGCCGGCCCGGCGCCACCGCGTGCGTCTCGACGCCGAACCCGAGTCCGTCGAGCAACTCGGCGAGGCGAGCCGCGATCGCGGCCTCACCCGGACCGTCGGGGGCCAACGTCGAGTTCGTGGAGTCGATGCCGACCAGCTCGACGAGGAGGTCGACGACGTCCATTCCTCATCCTCTCGCGTCTCCGGGTTTTCCGGCGAATGGCGCAGGAAAACCAACAGACGCGGAGGGGAGGGGGCCGGGGCGGCTACCGTTCGGCGCGCGGCGATGCCCACGAGGCCCGGCGAAGCGCCGACCGCGGACGAGAGGAGCGTGACCATGGAGATGGACCGCTACGACCACGGTGTCCCGTCGTGGGCCGATGTCGGCACTCCCGACATCGACTCGGCCGTCGCGTTCTACACGGACCTCTTCGGTTGGGACATCCCCGCCGGGCCCGCCGAGGCCGGCGGATACCGCATCGCGTTCCTCCGCGGCCGGACGGTCTGCGGCATCGGACCGCAGATGAATCCCGGCCCCCCGGTGTGGACGACCTACGTGAACGTCGACGACGCCGACGCGGTCGCCGCGCTCGTGAAGGACAACGGCGGCGCGGTCTTCGCGGAGCCGATGGACATCATGGACGTCGGCCGTATGGCGATCTTCGCCGACCCGGCCGGCGCCGTGTTCGGCGTCTGGCAGCCGGGAACGCACCCGGGCGCCGGGATCGTGAACGAACCCGGCTCGATGTGCTGGAACGAGCTCGTCACGACCGACGTCGACGGCGCGAAGCGCTTCTACGGCGCGGTGTTCGGCTGGGGCGCGAACGACCTGGGCGCCGGGGGCCCGACCCCCTACACGGAATGGAAGCTGGGCGACCGCTCCGTCGGCGGGATGATGGCCAAGACCCCGGAGATGCCGGCGGAGGTCCCTCCGTTCTGGGGCGTCTACTTCGCGGTCGCCGACACCGACGCCACGCTCGCCAAGGTCAACGAGCTCGGCGGCGGGGTCGTCATGGGTCCGATGGACATCGAACCGGGCCGCTTCGCCGTCGTCACCGACCCCACGGGTGCCGCGTTCAGCGTCATCGCCCTGAAGGAGGCCATCGGCGGAGGATGAGCGTCGCGGTCGCCGCGGCCGTCTTCCCCGTGATCTTCATCGGGGAGTTGCCGGACAAGACGATGTTCGCTTCCCTCGTGCTGGCGTCACGCGGCCGGCCCCGCGCCGTGTGGCTCGGCGCGGCGGCGGCGTTCCTCGTCCACGTCGTGATCGCGACGACGATCGGCGTCGCGCTGTTCGAGCTACTGCCGCACCGGGTCGTGTCCGCGGTCGTCGCGGTCATGTTCCTCGGGGGCGCGGTCTATGCCTACCGCGAGGGCGTGCACGACGAGTCGGCGCTGGTCGCGCACGAGGCCGCGACGCACGCCCGGGTGGTGACCACTTCGTTCCTCGTGATCTTCGTCGCGGAGTGGGGTGATCTCACGCAGATCCTCACCGCGAACCTCGCGGCGCACTACCACTCGGCGCTGAGCGTCGGGGTCGGCGCCGTCCTGGCGCTGTGGTCGGTCGCGCTCCTCGCCGTCGCCGGTGGCCAGGGACTGCTCCGCGTGGTGCCGATCGCCGTCGTCCGCAGGGTCACCGCCGCCGTCCTCGTGGTGCTCGCCGGCGTCGCCGCGTGGTCGGCGGCCTCCGGGTAGGACCTCCCGGGTAGGAGGACGGGTCGTCAGCCGGCGCGTGCGAGCTGCACCCGTACGTCGGCCGTGGCGGGCGTGCCGTCGCGCCAGGCGCCGACGGACGGCGTCCACGTGCGGCCCTGGAAGCTGACCGACACGATCCCGAACCGGGTCGCGTGCCCGACGAGCCAGCTCGCGACGGTCCAGCCGCGCGCGTCGGCGAGCGCCGTCCCGAGCGCGGGCGCGCCCAGCTCGGAGGTCAGCACCGCGTTGACGGCGTCGACCGAGGTCCCGACCCGCGGCGTGTCGCTGCGGCAGGCGAGCCCGGCGGGGATCTCGCCGGTCGTCGCCCGCGCGATCGCGCGTGCCTCGCCCTCCCACTGCGCGTAGGCCTGGGGCGCACCACTGCGCTGGACGCGCTGCGCGGCGTCGGTCACCGCGAGGCCCTCCCAGCCCGGAACCTGCGCAAGGTGCTCGAAGAACAGGCGCGCCGCGTAGCTCGGCGTCATGACCTGGGCGGGCGTGCCCCAGCCCTGCGACGGCCGCTGCTGGAACAGCCCGAGCGAGTCGCGGTCGCCGTGGTCGAGGTTGTGCAGGCCCGACTCCTGCAGGGCCGCCGCGACCGCCACCGTGACGGCGTGATCCGGGAGACCCAGGCGCTTGCCGACGGCGGCGATCGTCGTCGCGTTCGTGGCCTGGTCGAGGTCGAGCACGTAGGTCGACCGGCCGAGCGCGACGCGGCACTCCGCCCGAGCCGCTGGGCCCGGGCGCTCGAGCTCGACGACCGCGGCGACGACCGCGGCGACCAGCACCACCAGGGCGGCGACGGCCGCCGTCAGCTTCCGGGACCGGGACGACATCGCTTCCAGTCTCGACGAGGCGGCAGCGTCGACGCCTCCTTTCCGTCAGGGCGCCGGGCGCGCTCGTCCGCAGCCCGCCGGAATGCACGGACCCCGGAGGTTCGGACGGTTTCGACCGGCTCGCGTCGAGGGGGGACTCGTCGGCCAGCTCGGGATTCGGGCCCGA
>DASRHL010000500.1:0-4037 GCA_035650535.1 Acidimicrobiia bacterium | reverse complement strand
ATCAACGCCGCCCAGGCCTGCGCGACCCGGCGCGTGTCCCAGCCCCGGTCGCGGGTCGGCCCCGAGAACGCGTAGCCGGGGATCGACGGGCAGACGACGTGGAACGCGTCGGAGGCGTCGCCGCCGTGGCCCGCCGGGTCGGTGAGCATCGGGAGGATCGCCTCGAACTCGACGAACGACCCCGGCCAGCCGTGCGTCATCACGATCGGGAAGGCGCCCGGTTCGGGAGAGCGGGCGTGGACGAAGTGGACGAGCGCCCCGTCGATCTCGGTGACGAAGTGGTCGAGCTCGTTGAGGCGGGCCTCGGTCTTGCGCCAGTCGTACCCGTCCCGCCAGTAGCCGACGAGCTCGCGCAGGTAGCCGAGCTCGGTCCCGTAGTCCCAGCCCGCGCCGGGGATCTGCTCGGGGAAGCGGGTGCGGGCGAGCCGGTCGCGCAGGTCGTCGAGCACGGCGTCGGGGATGTCGATGCGGAACGGCTCGAACTGCATGGGGCGCCTCCCGATGTCGGCTCAGGCAGTCGGACGGGGTGGGCCGTACGTGAGCAGGTAGCCGTCCTCGAGAAACTTGCGCTGCTCGTAGAACGGGACGAGCTCGGCTTCGACCGCCGACGGCGTCCAGCGGTCGCCGACCTCGAACTTGCGCTCGACGAACGGCCCGTGGAGCAGCGAGATCCCGCGGCCCTGCACGATGAACACCTGTCCCGACACCTTCGCGGCGGCGGGCGACGCGAGGAACGCGACGAGTGGCGTCACGTTCTCGGGCGCGTACGGATCGAAGCCGGTCTCGTCGGGCTCGACGTTGAAGCTCGGCATCGTCACCGTCATGCGGGTTCGGGCGCGTGGCGCGATGACGTTCACGTTCACGCCGTACCGCCCGAGCGACATCGCCGCGGTCAGCGACAGCGCGATGACGCCCGCCTTCGCCGGCGCGTAGTTCGGCTGCCCCGGGCTGCCGATGAGAGCCGACTCGGACGCCGTGTTGACGACGCGCGCGCTCACCGGCCCGTCGATCGCCTTCGAACGCGCCCGCCAGTACTCGGACGCGTGCCGGAGCATGCAGAAGTGGCCCTTCAGGTGCACGCGCACGACGTCGTCGAAGTCGGCTTCCGACATGCTGAAGATCATGCGATCGCGCAGGAACCCCGCGTTGTTGACGAGGATGTCGAGGCTGCCGAACGTCTCGACCGCGAGGTCGACGAGCGCCTTGGCGTCGTCCCAGCTCGCGACGTCGCCGCGGTGGGCGATCGCCTCGCCGCCGAGCTCCTTGATGGCGGCGACCGTCTCGTCGGCCGCGTTGGTCTCGGGCTCGCCCTCCAGCGTGAGGCCGAAGTCGTTGACGACGACGCGCGCGCCGTGGCGCGCGAGCTCCAGCGCCTCGGCCCGGCCCAGGCCGCGGCCGGCGCCCGTGACGATCGCCACGCGCCCCTCGAGCAACGCATGCTCCGGCAATCGGCCCTCCGGCATCTCCCGCTCCCCCTGGCGTTGGCGCGGGAGGCCGCGCCGTCGAGAACTGGAATACGTTCTAGCCCATGACCACGGGAGGGGACGGGCCGGTCGCCGGACCGGCCGGACGCGCCGTCGCGGTCGTCACCGGCGCCAGCCGCGGGATCGGCAAGGCGACCGCGATCGCGCTCGCCGACGCCGGCTTCGACGTCGCGATCACGGCGCGGACCGTGCACGAGGGCGAGGGGGTCGACGAGTCGGACCGCGGGGGCGGCGGCCCGGTCGCGGGCAGCCTCGACACGACCGCCGCCGCGATCGAGGAGACCGGCCGGCGTGCCCTGGCCGTCCCGATGGACCTGATGGACCGGGCGAGCCTCGGCGCCGCGGTCGAGCGCGTCCTCGGCGAGTGGGGTCGCATCGACGTGCTCGTGAACAACGCCGTGCACACCGGGCCGGGCAGCATGACGCGCTTCGACGACACGTCGGTCGAGACGATCGAGACGAAGATCGCCGCCAACGCGGTCGCGCCCGTCGTGCTGATCAAGGCCGTGCTCCCGCACATGGTCGAGCGCGGCCGCGGGACGATCGTCAACGTCACCTCCGCCGTCGCGATCAACGACCCCAAGTTCCCCGCGGGCGAGGGCGGCTGGGGTGCGGCGTACGCGATGTCGAAGGGCGCGCTGCACCGGCTCGCCGGGATCCTCGCCGTCGAGTACGGCCCGCTCGGGATCCGCGCCTTCAACCTCGAGCCCGGCTTCGTCGTCACCGAGCGAATGGCCGTCAACCAACAGGCGCTCGGCGTCGAGGGCAAGTACCCGGGCGCGCCGCCGTCGGTTCCGGCCGCGGTGATCGCGTGGTGCGCGAGCTCGCCCGACGCGGCCGAGCTCAACGGCCAGACCATCATCGCCCAGCGCTTCGCGAAGGAGCGCGGGCTGCACCCGGAGTGGAAGCGGTAAGCACGCCGACGAGAGGAGCGTCCGTGTCGGACAACACCTACAAGATCACCGAGATCGTCGGCACCTCGCCCGACGGCATCGACCAGGCGATCCGCAACGGCATCGAGCGCGCCGGCCAGACGCTGCGCCATCTCGACTGGTTCGAGGTCGGCGAGATCCGCGGCTATCTGAAGGACGGCGCCGTCGACCACTTCCAGGTCACCATGAAGCTCGGCTTCCGGATGGAGTGACGAGCGTCCCGCCGTGATGGAGTGACGAGCGGCCCGCAGGGCGGCGGCAGGTACCCTGCCGCCGAGCGAGACACGACCAGAGTGCTGGAGTGACGAGCGGCCCGCAGGGCGGCGGCAGGTACCCTGCCGCCGAGCGAGACACGACCAGAGTGCTGGCGTCGCGCGCTCGTCAGGCCGTGGCCTCGCGTGCGATGAAGTCGGCCATGCCGGGGACGGTGAACGCGATCAGGCCGTGTTGGGGCGCGTAGACGAGGCCCTTGGCGATCAGGTTGGCCCGGGTCGGACCGAGCGAGGTGGGCTTCTTCGCCAGCCGCTCGGCGACCGTGCCGGTCGAGCTCGGACCGTCGCCGTCGAACGCCATGGCGGCGAGGTACTCGCGCTCGGCGGGGGTGGCCCGCTCCCAGCGGGCCCGGAAGAAGCCGTGGTCGAGGCGGATCCATCCCTCCTGGAGGCCCTCGCGGGCGTCCTCGACCTGGATCGGGGATCCGGGCGCCGCGTTCCAGGTGGTCTGGCCGAACTGCTGGACGAAGTAGGGATAGCCACCCGACGCGCCGACGACGGCGTCGACCGCCTCGGCCGACCAGGCCACGTGCTCCTCCTCGGCCGGACGGGTGAGCGCGCGGCGGGCGTCGTCGTCGCTCAACCGGTCGATGCGCACGTACCGGAACAGGCGCTCCGAGTACGACTTCGCCTCCGAGAGGCGGGCCGGCAGGTTGGGGAGGCCGGCGGCGACCACGAAGAACGGGAGCCGCCGCTGCGCCGCCTCGTGGCAGGCCTGGCAGAGCGCCCCGAGCTCCTCGAGGGAGAGCTGCTGCATCTCGTCGACGAACAGCACGGCCCCGACGCCGAGGTCACGGGCGGCGTCGCCGAGGTCGATCGCGAGATCGGTCAGGTCGGCGAGGATCGACCCGGTGTCGCCCCGGCCCCGTTCCGGGTCGACGTCGATGCCGATCGAGAACGACCCGTCGGGCGACGCGGTCAGCGAGAACGACTTGAAGGTCGCGAGGGCCCGGCGGAAGAACCCGCTCGACTCGCCCCGCCCTCGGGCGTGGCGCAGCGCCTGGTTGAGCGCGCCGGCCACCTGGTTGCGGAACGGGACGCGGTCCGCGCCCAGGTCGGCCTCGACCTTGGCCGCGATCCAGCCCCGGTCGCGGGCGTTGGCGAGCAGCTCGTTGAGCAGGACGGTCTTGCCGACGCCTCGGAGCCCGGAGAAGACGATCCCCTGGTCGGGCCGGCCCGCTTCGGCCCGCGCGCTCAGGACGTCGAAGGCCTCGAGCTCGCCGTCGCGCCCCGCGAGCTCCGTCGGCCGGACGCCCGCACCGGGCGAGTAGGGGTTGGTGCGGGGGTCCACGCCGCCAATGCTAGCGGTTTCTGACGCATTCTGAAGGATTTGCAATACTGCATCAGAG
>DASRHL010000499.1:0-12066 GCA_035650535.1 Acidimicrobiia bacterium | reverse complement strand
AAGTGGTGACGCAGGTTCCGGGTCAGACCGTCGAGCAGGCGTTGGTCGTCGTCGACGAGCAGGACCGCGCGCGACGAGCTGCCCCGCGCGCCGTGGTGTCGGGTCGTCGTGGCGGTCACGCGGCGGCCCGGTTGTCGAGGGTGCCGACCTGGCGCACGGCGTCGGAGACGATGCGGCCCACCATGGCGTCCGCCGGAAGCTGCTCGGGTGCGTGGTGGAAGGCGACGGCCTCGACGATGGTGTTGCTCAAGCCCCAGATGCGGAGCAGGTGCGCGCCGATCTCGGCATGCCCGGTGCCGAACACCTCGCGCTCGAGCGTGAGGAACGAACCGCCGTCGCGCGCGGCGTCGAACAGCTCGGCGAGCTTCTCGGGCCGGCACGCCGCGAGGGCGAGCATCCCGACGTCGTGGACGAGCCCGGCGAGGTAGGCGTCGGACTCCGCCTCCGGTGGCGCGAGGTCGCGGCTCCTCTCCGCGACCGCGAGGCATTCGGATCGCACGTCGTCGAGGAAGTCGGGGTCGACGATCAGCGGGTCTTCGAAGCCGTGGAAGATGTCGGTCGCCGTCACGAGGTTGCGCAACATGTCGAGCCCGAGGAACACCACGGCTTCCCGCACGGTCCGGGCCTGGTGCGGGAGCCCGAAGAACGCCGAGTTGACGAGTTGCAGCACCTTGACCGTCATGGCCGGGTCGTTCGCCACGATCCCGACGACGTCGTCGATCGTCGCGTCGGGCTGCGCGAGGACGGCAGTCAGCTGTTCGACGACCGGCCGGGGGCTCGGAAGCGCCTCGAGATGACCGAGCGCGCGCCGGAGCTGGACGTCCGACAGCGCGGTGTGCGACGTCGTCGCCCGGGTCAGAGCCCCGACGAGCGTCTCGGGCTCGCAGGGCTTGCTGAGGAACTGGTGGGCGAGCGTCGTCAGGCTGATCGCGGACTCCGGGTCCACCTGGCCCGACAGGACGATGCGGACCATCGCCGGGTAGCGCTCACGGACGACGCGCAGCAGCTCGACGCCGTCCATGCCCGGCATGCGCACGTCGGTGACGATCACGTCGACGGGGTCCTCGGCGAGGATCTCGAGCGCCCGGGCCCCGCCGAGCGCGAACGTCATCTCCCACTGCCGGCGGTAGGGCCGCAGCAGACGCTGGAGCCCCGACAGGACGTTGGCCTCGTCGTCGACGAACAGCAGGCGGGTCATGGCTCCTCCGTCGTGCGGGAGACACCTTCCACCGGGATCCGGAACGTGAACGTCGTGCCCTCGCCGAGCACCGACTCGAAGGTCAGCGAGCCGTGGTGGCGCTCCGTGATCAGCCCGCGTGCGATGGCCAGTCCCTGACCGGTGCCGCGGCCGACCTCCTTGGTCGTGAAGAAGTGCTCGAAGATCCGGTGCTGGATGTCCTCGGGGATCCCGCAGCCGGTGTCGGCGATCGAGACGACCGCGTCGTCGCCTTCGACGGCGGTCGTCACGGTGATCGTGCCCCGCTTGCCCGTCGCGCTGTTGCGGTCCGCGATCGCATGCGCCGCGTTCACGAACAGGTTCAGCAGCACCTGGCTGATGTCGCCCCGGTAGCAGATCACGAACGGCATGTCCTCCGCGAGGTTGGTCCGCACGTCGGCGACGTACTTCAACTCGTTGCGCGCGACCGTAAGCGTGTCGTGGATGCATTGGTTCAGGTCGATGGCGGCCTGGTCCTTGCCGTCGGGGTGGCCGAAGGCACGCATCGCCCGGACGATCGTCGCGATGCGCTCGATCCCCGTCATCGACTCCTCGAGCGCCGACGGCAGCTCGTGCGAGAAGTACACGACCTCCTTCTCGTCCTCGAATGCCTCGAGCTCGTCGCGCACCTCCTGCGGGAATGCCGCGTCGGCGACCGTCGCCCGGTACTTGTCGATGACCGCGAAGGCGCTCTCGATCCCCTCGCCGAAGAATCGCAGGTTGTCGCCCACGAACTGCACCGGCGTGTTGATCTCGTGCGCGATGCCGGCGGCGAGCTGGCCGACGGCCTCGAGCTTCTGGCTCTGCTGCAGTTCCTTCTCGAGCTCGATGCGCTCCGTGATGTCGCGTGCGTTCACCACGATGCCCGAGATCGCCGGGTCGTCGCTCCGGTCGGTGTAGATGCTCTCGACGACCCGCCATGAGCCGTCGGCGTGCCGCCAGCGGGCCTGCACCCGGCCCGACAGATGCGTCATCGGGGCACCGTGCGCGACGTCGTCGATGGTCTTCGCGAGGTCCTCGGGGTGGGCGAAATCGGCGACGTTGTGGCCGAGCAACTCCGCCGGCGACCGGCCGAGGATGGATTCGGAGGCCGGCGTCGCGTAGCGGACGACGAGCTGGTCGTCGAGGATCATGGTGAGGTCCGTGGAGTGCTGGACGAGCGTCCGGAAGCGTTGCTCCGAGTCGACGAGCTCGCGGGTCGAGTCGCGCAGCTCGCGGGTGATCTGCTCGTTCTCGTGGAGCGCGGCCTCGAGCGCGACCGTGCGCTCGCGCACCTGCTGCTCGAGCAGGACCGTGCTCTGGAACTTCCCGAAGTCCGACATCTGGGCGCCCGTGTCACGCTCCGCCCGTTCCATCAAGGACTTCACGACGCGGTTCAGCCGGTCGATCTCGGCCTGGCGGTCACAGCAGTCCGCGGGGGCGACGTCGTTCGTCTCGGTGTCAGGCATCGTGAGACCGCCCGATCGCGATGCCGGTCAGGGTCTGGTTCACGTGGACGCCGCAGTACTGCTCCCCGTAGGTGTTGAACCCGACGACGTTGTGATCGCGGAAGACGCGTTCGACGGGCTCCACGATCTCGCGCCGGTTCATCTCCAGGCGGCGCAGGATGCAGTCGAACGCGAGGACGAGCTGCGGATCGCCCATCCGGTGCCGCACGTCCGCGAACGCGTCGGCGAGGTTCCCGAGGAGGTCGACGCCGACCGCGGCGCGCAGCACGAGTCCGTCCTCGATGGCCGAGAAGAAGGTCAGGCTCCCGTCGTCGTTCGCCTTCTGGATCGAACGCACGTAGTTCGTCCCACCGATCATGACGACGACCGGGACGTCGGCGAAGCGCGCCGCGTCGAGGCTCTCCACGTCGGTTCCCACCAACGCCGCATAGCACTCGGCCGCCGGACGACCGTCGATCTCGTGCACGACGCGGCGCCGCGCGTCCGCTGCGGTCACGACGACGCGCTGATCGGTGGGCACGAAGTGCTGGATCCGCAGGATCTCGAAGGGGACGGTGGTGTGGACGAGCGCCACGGCCGCGGCGTCCGCGTGGAACGCGCCGTCGTGGTACACGAAGGCCTTCTCGAAGCGCAGCCCGTCGCCGGCCGAACCTCCGACGACGGGGATCGCACCCAACTGCTGCTGCAGCGCCAGCGTCACCGGCTCCTCGCGTATCGAGGTGCCGTCCACCAGCAGGAGGGCGAAGGCACGGTCGGGCCGGAGCGGGGCGCCGCCTTCGAATCCCTGCATGAGGTCCTCCGCCAGGGCCTCGGCCGCCTCGGCCTCGAAGTCCTGCAGGTGGTGGAGCCCGCCGGTCGTCGCCGAGAACTCCGACCCGGCGAAGCTGGCGCCGACGATGCTGTGTTCGCGGCAGCCGTCGGGACCGATCTCACCCGCCGTCGTGCACCCGATCGCGGGAACGCCGGCGAATCGGCGCGCGAACTCGTCGGCCAGCGCGTCGAGGTCGTACTCGGGCGAGCAGAAGAAGACGACCAACGCCGGATCGGGCTGCGCGATCGCGGCGTGGAGCTCGGCGACGGCCTGGCGCGCATCCGAGGTGCACGATTGACCGCGGGCGACGGACGATCCCATGTTCGGCTCCCCTGGTGGTACGGCGACTGGCTCTCCGCGCGTCGCGCTGCCGCGTCTTTATCGGCGCCACCGTCGCGAGGCGCGGGGGTCGAAAGTCACCGCTGCATGACGCTCGTTGACCAGGAGAACGTGCCGACGGTGAGCTGCGCGCCGCGCACCGAGACGTTCTTGGCACGCTGGGGCGAACCCCGGCGGTCAGGCGTCGGCGGCGCAGCGGTTGCGGGCTGCGGCCGCGAGCAGCTCCGCGACGGTCTGCCCGTTGCGTGGGAACGACGCCGCGCCGTAGGACGCGGTCTGCTGGATCTCGGCGCCGGCGCTCGTCGCGACCGTGACCGCGAGGCTCCGGAGCTGCTCGGCGCGGGCGCAGCCGACCGCGTGCGGGCAGCCCGGGAGGAGGACGACGAACTCGGCCGTCCCGGAACGGCAGCACACGTCGCTCGGCCGGAACTGGCGGCGGAGGAAGTCGGCGTACGCCCGGACCACCTCGTCGGCGGTCTCCGGTCCGTACTGCTCGGCGGTCGCGTCGAAGTCGTCGATCTCGGCGCGGATCAGGCAGGCGGTGTCGCCCGCCGCGGCGGCGCCGGCGAGCCGCTCGTCGAGCATCTCCTCGACGTAGCGGCGGTTGTACAGGCCCGTCACCTCGTCGTGGAAGGACTGCTCGCGGAGCTCCTCCTGGAGGGCGATGAGCTTGCACTCGTGGCGCACCTGGTCGGTGACGTCCATGAACGTCCCGACGATCCGCGGCCGCCCGCCGTTGCGGACGCCCGTGCAGTGGCACACGAGCTCGATGATCTCGCCGTCGCTTCGCCGGCCGCGGAACGCGTACTGGACGCGGTCGACCTCTCCGCTGAGGCGCCGGCGGAACTGCTCGGAGATGAGCGGACGGTCGTCGGGCACCGCGATCTCGAGTGGGCCGAGCTCGCGCACCTCGTCGGGCGCGTACCCGAACCACGCGTCGAACGTCGCGTTGGAGAACTCGAAGCGGCCCCGGTCGATGACGACGACGCCGAGGTCGGAACCGCCGATCGTGGGGTCGAAGCCCGCGGGGGCGTACCACGCAGCGACGACGGCGTCGTGGCGGCGGGCCGAGATCTCGAGCGCCGCGGCACGGGCGCCGACGTTGTCGTCGACCTCGGCCCGTCGTTCGGCATGGTCGGCCAGCGCGCGCGTGAGACGGCTCAGGCGTTCCATCTCCGGCGTGTCGTCCCGGAGCCGTTCGAGCGTGGCGCGCTGCTCGTCCATCGTGTCTGTCATCGGCGGGTGCACGAGAAACTTGCGCGCGATTCGGCGGCGACGGCCCCGGCGTCAGGCCCGGCGCCGGCGGTACGCGGACGGCGTCTCGCCGGTGGCCTTCCGGAACGCCCGGGTGAACGCGCTGACGCTCTCGAAGCCGACGGCCGTCGCCACCTCGAGGATGCTCGGGCCCGGCTCGGCGAGCATCGTCATCGCCCGGAGCAACCGACTCTGGACGAGGTACGCACGCCAGGTCATGCCCGTCGCTTCGGGGAAGCGCCGCCGCAGCGTGCGCGTCGAGACGCCGACGGCGCGGCACACGTCGGCCTCCCGGACGCGGGCCAGGTTGGCGTGCGTGAACTCGACGACCGCGGAAGCGACGGGATCGGTGGCCACCGGCAGGCTGAGCGGCAGCTCCTGGTCGAGCCATTCCGGGAGGAGGAGGGCGAGCGCTTCGAAGAAGGCGTCGGCGACCGGGTCGCTCGCCGGCCGGCTGATCGGCCACCGCGCGGCGTACACGATCATCTCGCGTGCCACCGGCGTCGCGGCGAGCACACGGGCACGGTCGTGCGCGACCGGCACCATGTCGGCCGCGAAGAACACGGAGACCGAACGGACCCCGGAGAGTCGCGTCTGGTGTCGCAGCCCGGCGGGGATCCAGATCGCCTGCTGGGGTGGCAGCAGGTAGTGGCCGGCGGCCGTCTCGACCTCGGCGACCCCCTCGAACGCGTACTCCACCTGGTGGAGGTCGTGGTGGTGCCAACCGGTGACGAGATCGTCACCCTCGTAGGCGAAGGTCCCTGCCCGGACCGGGCTGGGGCCACGCATGTCGACGAGTCCCGTCGGGTCGGGGATCGGGATGGCCGCGACGGGCAGATTCTTGGCCATCCGCGCGGAGACGGTCACGTTCACGAAGTGTACGAAGGTCTTCATGAGCGACCACGACGTGACGGTCCGCCGATCGTTCGAGCGCCAGACCGGGCTGTTCACCGGCGACGACGCGGTCTTCGGGCCTCGCATGCGCTCCGCCGTCGACTGGGTCGAACCGCTCCAGCCGGACTGGATCGTCCTCGACGTCGCGTGCGGCGCGGGCCACGTCGCGCAGGAGCTCGCGCCGCGGGTCCGTCAGGTCGTCGGCGTCGACCTGACGCCGGCGCTGCTGCGGCTCGGCGCGGAACGCCTCGCCGCCGCGGGCGTGGCGAACGTCCTGCTGCAGGAGGGCGACGCGGCGGCGTTGCCGTTCGTCGACGCATCGTTCGACCTCGTCGTCTGCCGGAGCGCGTTGCACCACTTCGCGGAACCGGCGCGGCAGGTCGCCGAGATGGGCCGGGTCTGCCGGCCCGGCGGGCGCGTCGTCGTGTCCGACATGGTGGCGCCCGACGGCGAGACGCCCGACGCGCGCGACCGATTCGACGAGTTGCACCGCCGCATCGATCCGTCGCACGCGCGGTGCCTGGTCGATCGGGAGATCGCGGCGCTCGTGGAGGCCGGCGTCGGCCCGGTCAGCCGCTGCGCGCCGTCGGGGGCGCTCACCCTCCCCCTCGACCGGATCCTCACCGAGGTCGCGGACCGGCGTGCCGTCGTGGACACGCTGCGCGCCGAGCTCGACGGCGGGCCGGCAACCGGCTTCGCGCCCGCCACCGGCCCCGACGGCGAGTTGCTCGTGACCTTCTCGAGCGTCGTCGTCGAAGCCAGCCGGTTGCGGCCCCGTGATGTTTTGCGGAGTTCCTCCGGGGTGATCACTGATTCATGACGTCTCCTTGCGGCGGGGGTCGCGGGCTCTCACGCGCCACCGCCCGGGGGCTTGCGTGAAGCTGAGGACGCCCGCCGCGGTCGGTGCCGTCCTGGCGGTCGCCTGGCTGCTGCCGGTCGCGGGGCCGGGTCCGGCGGCGGTCGCCGGGGCCTCGGTCGTGACGGCGCGCGGTGGGCAGCCGGCCGAGCCGGCGCCGCTTCCGACGCCGCGCCCGGAGGCGTTCGACGCGAGCGGCACCGTGAGCGTGTTCCCCGGCCCGGGCACACCCGACGCGTCGCCGACCACCGCCATCACGCTGCGCGGGCCGGGCGCCGCCGCGCTCACGTCACTCGACGTGACCGGCTCGGTCAGCGGGCCGCATCCCGGCCGCTTCCAACCCGACGGCGACGGGGGCGGGACGACCTTCGTCCCCGACTCGGGCTTCCGGCCCGGGGAGCGCGTGACCGTGCACACGAGCCTCGCCGTGCGCGGCGCCGGCGCTGACGGTGGGATCACCTTCGACGTGGCCCGCCCCGCGCCCGTGAAGGTGCCGCCGGGCGAGGTGTTCCCCCAGTCGTCGAAGAAGTTCCCCGGCGACTCGATGCACTTCGTCAGCCGGCCCGATCTCCAACCCCCGAAGCTCACGGTCCGGACGGCGGCGACGGACACGGCGCCGGGCGACGTCTTCCTCACGCCCACGGGAGGATCGGGCCAGCACGGCCCCCTCGTCGTCGACGACGAGGGGCAGCCGGTGTGGTTCGACCCGCTGACCGGCGCGAGCGCCGTCGACCTCTCGGTCCAGCAGTACCGCGGCCAACCCGTCCTCACCTGGTTCGAGGGCAAGGTGGCGAGCCCGGGGTACGGCACCGGCGACTACGTCGTCGCGGACACGAGCTACCACGAGCTCACCCGCGTCCACGCGGCGAACGGCTACGGCGGCGACCTGCACGACTTCCAGATCACGCCCCAGGGCACGGCGCTGTTCACGATCTACAACCCGGTCTCCGTCGACGCGTCCTCGGTGGGCGGTGGCCGGAACCGCCCGGTGTTCGACGCGATCGTGCAGGAGGTCGACATCGCGACGGGTGCGCTCCGCTTCGAGTGGCACAGCCTCGGGTCGGTCGCGCTCGGCGAGTCGTACCTGCCCGTGCCGAGGAAGGCCGGCCTCATCTACGACTACGTGCACCCGAACTCAGTCGCGCTCGACACGGACGGAAACGTCCTCGTGTCCGGTCGCCACACCTTCGCCATCTACAAGATCGACCGGCGCAGCGGCGTGCTCGACTGGCGGCTCGGGGGCAAGAAGGGCAACTTCACGCTCGGCACGGGCGCCGCGACCGCCTGGCAGCACGACGTCCGGCGCGCGGCCGACGGCACCGTGACGATCTTCGACAACGGCGCGAGCGGCACGACCACGACGCACAAGACGTCGCGCGGGATCGTGCTCGACGTCGACGAGAAGGCGATGACGGCGAACCTCCGGCGCTCGTACGAGGTGTCGAAGCCGGTGCTGGCCAAGAGCCAGGGCAGCTTCCAGCTCCTTCCCAACGGCGACTACCTCGCGGGCTGGGGCGACCAGCCCGAGTACACGGAGTTCACGCCCGACGGTTCCGTCGCGCTCGACGTGCGGTTCCCGGCCGGCGGGCCGGCCCGGGTCGTGAACTCGTACCGGGCCTACCGGTTCCCGTGGTCGGCCCGTGCCCCCGGTGTGCCCGCGGCGGCTGCGGTGCGCCGGCCCGGCGACCAGCTCCTGGTCTACGCGAGCTGGAACGGCGCGACCGACGTGGCATCGTGGGGGGTCCTCGCGGGCCCGGACCTGCAACACCTCGCGCCGCTCACCACGGCGCCCAAGCACGGATTCGAGACGGTCATCCACGTCACCACCAACCAGCCGTACGTCGCCGTGCGTGCGCTCGACGCGTCGGGCACGGTGCTCGCGACGTCGGCGCCCGTCACGCCGAAGGGATGACGCGCGCCGGTCGTCGCGCCGGGCGCGCCGCGACAACCACGACCGTCCGCCGGGCGACGCTGCTCGCGGCGATCCTGTTCATCGCTCCGGTGGTCGTGGCGAAGCCCGCACTCGGCGCCGGGCCCCGGGCGCGGACCGCCGACAAGCCCAACATCGTCGTGATCCTCACCGACGATCTCGACGCGTCGACCTCCGCCGATCCCGCGCGCTTCCCGGTCCTGCAGGATCTCATGGCGGGGCAGGGGCTGACGTTCTCCAACTTCTTCGTGAACGAGTCGCTGTGCTGCCCGTCGCGCGCGTCGATCCTGCGGGGTCAGTACGTCCACAACCACGGCGTCCTCGGGAACGGCGGGGACACGGGTGGGTACGCCCGCTTCCGCGAGCTCGGCGAGGAGTCGTCCACCGTGGCGACGTGGTTGCACGCCCGCGGCTACCGCACGAGCCTCTTCGGCAAGTACCTCAACGGCTATCCGCAGACGGTCGCTCCGACGCACGTCCCGCGCGGTTGGGACGAGTGGGACAGCCCGAGCGGCGGGAACCCGTACGGCGAGTACCGCTACGAGCTGAACGAGAACGGCCGGCTCGTGCAGTACGGGACCCAACCGGGCGACTACCTCGTCGACGTCCTCGCCAAGAAGGCGGTCGACTTCATCCACGAGAACGCGACGTCGAAGCAGCCCCTGTTCATGTACGTCGCGCCGTACGTGCCTCACCAGCCGGCCACGCCCGCGCCGCGCTACGCCACCGCGTTCCCCGGCGTCCGGGCCGCGCGCCCGCCGTCGTTCGATCGCGTCGACGGCGCGACGGAACCGTCCTGGCTGCGCCAGCGCCCTCCGCTCGCGCCGGTGATCGTGCGCTACATCGACGACCTCTACCGCCGCCGCCTGCAGGACATGCTCGGCGTCGAGGACCTGCTGCGCGGCGTCGTCGACGCGCTCCGCTCGACCGGCCGGCTCGGTGACACCTACGTCCTCTTCACGTCCGACAACGGCTTCCACCTGGGCCAGCACCGGCTCCCGCCGGGCAAGCAGACCGCCTACGACGAGGACATCCGTGTGCCCCTGATCGTGCGCGGCCCCGGGATACCGGCGGGGTCGACCACCGCACGTCTGGCGATGAACGTCGACCTCGCGCCGACGATCGCCGCGCTCGCCGGTGCCCGCGTCCCCGCGTTCGTCGACGGCCGCTCCCTCGTCCCGATCCTCCACTCGCCCACGGCGCATCGCCGGTGGCGCACCGCGGCGTTCGTCGAGCACTACGGCAACGCCCGGGCGCGGGCCCGACGGACGCCGGCCGGCACCGCGCCGCCGGCGACCACCACGACCCAGCCGGCGACCGCGTTCCGGCCCGACGCCCCGGTCGCCCCCGACAACCCCGACGACGACGCCGGCTACAACCAGCAGGGCGTCCAGGGTTCGCGCACGACGCCCCGGCCGCCCGACAACGCGCTCAATCCGTACGGGATCGCCATCCCGTCGTACCAGGCGGTTCGCACGGCCCGGTACCTGTACGTCGAGTACCCGACCGGCGAACGCCAGCTCTTCGACGTCGTCAACGACCCGTACGAGGTGCACGACCTCATCGGGTCGGCGCCGCGTTCCCTCGTGCGGCGCCTCGCCCACCGCCTCGCCGAGCTCGCGATCTGCAAGGGGGCGGGATGCCGACGGGCCGACGGCGGCCCGCCCGATCACGCGTCGGGCGCCGGCTCGTCCCCGTCGCCGCCCGGCGACGGGTCGGCGTCGGGACCGGCCCGGTCGTAGACCCGGACGAGGTCCGAGCCGATGCGGGCGAGCTCGACCCGGACGGCGCGCGGCTCGAGGACCTCGACCCCGGCGCCGAACCGGGCCAGCTCGCCGGCCGCGCTCTCGACCGAGTGGGCGCGGATCTCGATCGCGACGCGCGCGACCTGGCCGTCGCCCGGCGCGTCGTCGGGGATCTCGGTCACGCGGTTCCCGAACGCGCCGCGGAGCGCGCCGCCGAGGGCGCGGTCGGCCACGGCCCGGACCCGCACCGGCGCGCGCTGCTCGTCGATCGTGTCGACGATCGACCGCCAGGTCTCGGCCAGATCGAAGCCGTCGGGGCGGTCGACGGGCCGGTCGGTCGGGGTCACGGACCGGACCCGGTTCACCCGGAACGTCCGCAGCCCGCGGTCGGTGTTCGCGATCAGGTACCAGACCGGTCCCTTGGCCACGAGCCCGAGCGGGTGGACGGTGCGGTGGGTCTCGGCCCGGTCGCGCGCCGTGTACCCGAGCTCGACCTGCACGCCGTCGACGACCGCCCGCCGCAGGGCCGCGAGGTGGGGCGGCGGGGGGAGCTCGCTGCGGTCCCAGCTCGACGGGTCGAGCACGACCGCGGATGCGGCGGCCTCGGCGCTCGGGCGCAGCGTGGCGGGCAGGGCACGGACCAGCTTGCGCAGCGCCGCCTTCACCTCGGGCGTCGCGCTCGACGCCGGCCCCGCGACGAGGAACAGGGTCTCGGCCTCGGCCGCGGTCAGGCCGCTCAGGTCGGTGCGGCCGCCGCCGAGCAGAGCCCACCCGCCGCCTCGGCCCCGCTGCGAGTAGACGGGGATCCCGGCCATGGCCAGCGCCTCGAGGTCGCGCCGGGCCGTCCGCTCGGAGATCTCGAGCTCCTCGGCGAGCTCGGCGGCGGTCACCCGGCCCCGGGCCTGGAGCACGAGGAGGGCGGCGACGAGCCGGTCCGCTCTCACGGCCTCTCCGCTCCCGGCGCGGCGCGCTCGCTCACGGGGCTCCGCGGGATACCCGCTCCGCGACGCTCGCTCACGGCTTTCCCGCTCTCGGCGCGGCGCGCCGGGCCGCTCGGGCCCCGCTCGCGGCTCCGCGGGATACCCGCTCCGCGACGCTCGCTCACGCGTTCATTCTCGCGTCGAAAGCGGCCAGCCGGCGGCCGCTTTCGGTGTCACGACCAGGCGTCGGCTTCGCCCCGCTCGATGACGGGCGCTCCCGGCGGCGCCTCCCAGACCGGGTTGGGGAGGCGCCGGATCCCCCGCTCCTCGAGCAGGCGGAAGTACTCGTCCTTGTCGGCGGGCACCGGGCGGACGTCGTCGCCGTACCACTCGAGGAACGTGCACCCCTCGGGTCCGGCGATCAGCGGGCCGAACGTCGCGCCTTTCTCGAGGACGATCAACGTGCCGGGGGGGCACTCGCGGTCGCCGACGGTGAGATGCCCGTCGATGACGAAGACGAGGGCGTCGCTGCTGTGCCCGTGGCGCTCGAGGACGAGGTCGGGATCGTAGCGGGTGTAGGCGACCATCCGCGTCGGGGTCCATTCGAGGAACTTCAGGTGGACGCCGACCCGCCGGTCGCCGTGGAGTTGGGC
>DASRHL010000498.1:0-3329 GCA_035650535.1 Acidimicrobiia bacterium | reverse complement strand
GAAGGAGGCGGTCGGTCGTGGGCATGCGGCCGACGCTACCGGCCGGAGCCGGATCGGGAGTCGGCGCGGGGCGGCCGGGAGGTCGGCCCGTCAGACGAGGACGCCGAGCGGGGCCCAGTGCTCGAGCAGGAGCTGGGCGATCGGCTGCGCCGACGGGCCGGCGATGATGGCCCGGGCCACCTCGGCGGCAGCGCGGGCGACGCGGGTGACGTCGGCGTCGGGCAGCTCGTAGCCCTCACGCGAGGCGACGTGCTGGACCAGGTGCGCGGCCCGCGTGGCGGCGTGGGCGGCGCCCCGCGAGCACCGGCCGTGGCGGATGGCCCGGTCGATCGCGATCGTGGCCCGCCACCAGTCGACCTCGTCCGTGACAGAGTCGTTCTCGACCGAGACGGCGACGGCCCGGATGTCGGAGGCGCTCATGGTCTCCACTGCGGCGAGGAACTGGTCGAGCTCCATGCCTCATTCTCGGCGCTGGGATCCTGAAGATGAGGGATTTCGCGGGGCCCGGACCGAAGAAGCAACGCCCCCGTCACACGGGCGAAATCTGGGACCTCACCAGGCCGTCGAGGATGTCCGCCTCGGAGACGAGCACCTCGTCGAAGCCGAACGCCCGGAGGATCGAGACGAGCACGATCGTGCCGCCCACGATCACGTCGACCCGGGCGGCCTCGAGGCCCGGGTTGTGGCGCCGGACGTCGGACGGCTCGAGGGCGAGGGTCCGGAACACGTCCTCCGCCGCGGCCCGCGACAGGCGGAAGTGGTGGATGCGGTCGCGGTCGTACTCGGGCAGCCCCTGCTCCACCGCGGCGACGGTCGTCACCGTTCCCGCCAGGCCGACGAGCGTGCGCGCCTCCTCGACGCCGGGCAGCTCGCGCGCCACGTCGGCGAGATGGTCGCGTACGACGGAGACCGCGGCCGACAGCTCCTCCGGGGTCGGCGGGTCGGACGCGAGGAACTGCTCGGTGACGCGTACGCATCCCACGTCGATCGAGACGAGACCCTCGGGCTCGGCCGTGCCGAGCACGAACTCGGTGGAACCGCCGCCGATGTCGACGACGAGGTAGGGACCCGGCTCGCCCGTGAGCTCCGCCGTCGCGCCGAGGAACGACAGCCGGGCCTCCTCCTCGCCGGAGAGGAGCTCGGGCTCGACGCCCAGCGCCTCCTTCGCCGGTGCGAAGAAGTCGTCGCGGTTCGTCGCGTCGCGCGCTGCGCTCGTCGCGGTCGCGCGCACCTGGGTCGCGCCCAGGGCGTCGATCGCGTCGCGGTACTCGCGCAGGACGGCCACGGTCCGGCGGATCGCGTCGGCGCGCAGGCGCCGTGACGCGTCGACCCCCTGACCCAGCCGCGTGATCGTCATCCGCCGGTCGAGGATGTCGAGCTGCGCGCCCGACGGGTCGGATCCGTCGACGTCGGCGACCAGGAGGCGTACCGAGTTCGTGCCGATGTCGACCGCTGCGAGCCGACTCGTCATCCGTCCGCCGCCACCTGCGACCCCAGCCGCGCCGCGACCCACTCCCCGACCGGGTCCGCGCCACCGGCGAGCCAGTACGCGTAGTGCGCGTGCAGGCACTTCACGCCCCGGCGCGTGCCGCCCACCCCACCGAACGGCCGGGGACCTCGATGGCCGGCGGGAACGGCCGCGTCGCGCTCGGCTGCGTACGTCCCGTGCGCGGCCTCGAGCGCGCGCGCGTCGACCTCGGCCTCCGCGGCCCGGACGCCGCCGGCGGCCTCGAGACGCGCGACCTCCCGCACGAGCTCGCGGTCGACCAGCCAGTACCGGGTCGGCATCGGGCGCCCGTCGACGGTCATGGGCGCGTTGCGGATCACCGAAGGCGCGCCGCCGGCGCCGCGCACGACGACCTCGAACGCCGCCACGGGCTCACGCCCGATGAGCGCGCGGACCGCGTCGACATCGGCGGGCGTCGGCATGACCGAAGTGTAGAAGTCGCCGTGCGGGCGGCCTCAGGGCTGCGAGCCGGCCGGCGCCGTCGCCACGGTGGGCGGCTGGGTCGACGGCGGGACCGGGATCGGCACGTACGGCGTCTCGCCCGGGCGCACGAGACCGAAACGCTCGCGTGCGATGCGTTCGACCTCGGCGTCGGTGCCGAGCTTCTTGGTCTGCTCCTTCAGCTTCTCGGTCTGCTGGTGCAGCACCTCGAGCTGGTGCTCGGCGTCGTTCTTCTGGTTGCGCTGCTGCAGGAAGGTGCGCGTCGGGTACACGAACACGAACAGGAACCCGACGAGCAGCAGGCCGGCGAGCCCGACCTTCACGAGCGTCCGCCGCCGGCGCACCCGGTCGGACGGGCGCTGCCGACGCTCGGCGTCCGCCGGGCGGTCGCGGTCGGTCGGGTGGCCGCGGTCGGCGTTCTTCGGGTCGCGCCCGGCTCCACGGCCGCGCTCGCTCGCCGGCCGGGTTTCCCGGCCGACGCTCTTCGGGACGCTCGCCGCTCCGGCGCCGGGGGCCGGTCGATCAGGCACCCTCGGCCTCGCCGCCCGGCGGCCCGGCTGCGGGCGGGGCCGTCTCGCCGTGGGTGAGCGCCCCACCGCCCAGGTAGGCGGCGCCCGGGCCGAGCTCGTCCTCGATGCGCAGCAACTGGTTGTACTTGGCGACCCGGTCGGACCGCGCCGGCGCGCCCGACTTGATCATCCCGCAGTTCGTCGCCACGGCCAGATCGGCGATCGTCGTGTCCTCCGTCTCGCCGCTGCGGTGCGAGATCATCGACGTGTAGCCGTGGCGGGCACCGAGATCCATCGTGTCGAGCGTCTCGGTGAGCGAGCCGATCTGGTTGACCTTCACGAGGATCGAGTTCGCGACCCTGCGTTCGATGCCCGTCCGGAGCCGTTCGGGATTCGTGACGAAGATGTCGTCGCCGACGAGCTGGACGCGCCCGCCGATGCGCTCCGTGAGCCGGCCCCAGCCGTCCCAGTCGTCCTCGGCCATGCCGTCCTCGACCGAGACGATCGGGTAACGGTCGCACAACCCCGCGAGCACGTCGGCCCACTCGTCGGCCACGTAGGCCTTGCCCTCGCCGGCGAGCGTGTAGCGCCCGTCGGCGAAGAACTCGGTCGCCGCGCAGTCGAGCGCGAGGGCGATCTCCGAACCGGGCTGGTAGCCCGCGGACTCGATCGCGGCGAGGAGCAGCGTGAGCGCCTCCTCGTTCGACGGCAGGTCGGGCGCGAAGCCCCCCTCGTCGCCGAGCGCCGTCGCGAGCCCGCGGTCGTGGAGCAGTTGCCTGAGCGCGTGGTAGGTCTCGGCGCACCACCGCAGGGCCTCACGGAAGCTCGCGGCGCCGACGGGAGCGAGCATGAACTCCTGCAGGTCGACGTTG
>DASRHL010000497.1:0-3260 GCA_035650535.1 Acidimicrobiia bacterium | reverse complement strand
CGCGCGCCGCGGCCGCGCCGCAGCGGGCGCGGCGATCCGGGGCGCGTGGGAGGAAGCGCTCGACCACCTCCGCGAGAACGGCTTCACGCCGCCGGCCGGCGCGACCGCGCTCGAGATCGCGGCGCAGGCGCCGGCCGTCGTCGGACCCGAGGCGGCGGCGCCGCTCGCCGCGCTGGCCGACGCGCACAGCGCCGCCTGCTACGGCGCCCGCGCCCCCGACGAGGCCGACGTCGCGCGGGCGTGGAGCGAGCTCGCCGCGCTCGAGACCGCGCTCGAGCAGCCGCTCGGTCGGTGGCAGCGGGCCCGGCGCCGCCTCGACCCCTCGACGCTTCGCTAGTGCCGCTCGCCCGCCGGGTGGTCGGCGGCCGGGTGGTCGGCGGCCGAGCGCAACCCGGCCACGAACGACCGGCGATCGGCTGCGAACTCGCGAACGTCGGCAGAGAGCTCCGCCGCGATCCGGTCGACGGCGACGAACAGCGCGAGCTGGCCGTGACGCAGCGCGTCGAGGATCTGGCCGTCGTCCCGGCACGCCCACACCCGCTCGCCGTCGGTGATCAGCCGCAGCCCGGCCAGGTCGTCACCACCCTCGACGAGCGCCGACACCGCCCGGCGCGTGCGGGCGAGCGGCACCCCCCGGTCGAGGAGCGCCCGGACCATCCGCAGCGCGACGAGGTCGCGGAACGAGTACGCAGGCCCGGCTTCGTGCTCTCCCGACGCTCGCGTCGGCACGACGACGCCGTGGGCGGCCCAGTAGTCGAGCTGCGCCGACGTGCAGCCGGTCAGGCGGGCGGCCTGCAGGGCCGTGAAGCCCATCCGGGGCTACTGCTGGTCGTCGCCGCGCTGCCAGCGTTCACGCCAGCGCTTCCCCGCCGAGCCGAACACACCCTTCAACGCGCCCCCCCGCAGGGAGGTGGTGAAGCTCTCGAGCCCGGCCCGCCCCATCTTGCGGACGTTGCGCTCGATCACGAGCAGGCAGCCGAGCATGACCAGGAACCCGAGCACCCCGAGGGCGAGCACGCTCGTGAACGTCGTGAGCAGGAGCACGAGACCGGCGACGAAGCCGAGGACGGAGTACTTGATCATCCGCGCGGAGTGGCGGTACAGCGTGGTGTCTGAGACCTGCTGGACCAGCTTCGGGTCGGTGACCGAGAGGTTCGCCTCGATCTCCCGGAGGATCCGTTGTTCGTCCTCGGAGAGCGGCATGCGGGCTCGTCTCGTGTGGATGGCTCGACGCCCGTCCGTCCGCGGGCGTTGCGAGCATTCTCGCGCACCCCCAGCCCCCTCTCAACGCGAGCGTCACCGAGCGTCCGGCTCGCCGCCCGCCGGGGGGTGCGAGGATTCGGTTCCGCTCTCGGCGGGGGCCACGTTGCCGGTCATGGCAGTCGGATCCTGCGACCGGGCGAGGCGCGCCGGCAGGAGCGCGCCGTCGCCGTACCGGGCGCGGACTCGGTCGACCGACCGCTCCAGCGCGGCGCGCCGCCCGGGCTCCGTCGCGCCTGCGTCCGGTCCGCCCGCGGGTTCGCCGGAAAGAGGAAGCGGGTCCTGGACCGTCTCGGCCTGCTCGAGCTGCTGGGCGGCGACACCGAGGAGTCGCACACCCGGACCGATGTCGACCTGCGCGAGCAGCGATCCGGCGACGTGCGCGAGATCGGACGCGAGATCCGTGGCGTCGGGCAGCGTCCGTGAGCGCGTGATCGTGCGGAAGTCCGGGTACCGGAGCTTGAGCTGCACCGTCCGGGCACTGCAGCCGGCCCGCCGCAACCGGCTCGCCACCTTGTCCGCGAGGCGGACGACCTCACGTTCGAGCTCGGCTCGATCGACGACGTCGGTCGGGAACGTCTCCTCGTGACCGACCGACTTGACCCGCCGTTCCGGCTCGACGCGCCGCTCGTCGCGGTTCCACGCGAGGGCGTGCAGGTGCTCCCCGTGCGAGCGCCCGACCTCCCGGACGAGCTTGTCGACCGGAACGGCCGCGAGATCGCCGACGGTCCGCACACCGAGGCGCGCGAGGCGGCGCCGCGTCGCCGGACCGACTCCCCACAGGCGCTCGACGGGCAAGGGGTGGAGGAACTCCAACTCCCGCCCGGCCTCGACGACGAGGAGGCCGTCGGGCTTGGCGAGGTCGCTGGCCAGCTTCGCGAGCTGCTTGGTTCCCGCCACGCCGACCGATGCCGTCAGGCCGGTCTCGTCGCGGACGCGCCGCCGGATCGCGACCGCGACCTCGGGGCCGGGCCCGTGCAGGCGCCGGACCGCGTGCACGTCGAGGAACGCCTCGTCGAGCGCAATCGGTTCGACCAACGGCGTGAACGTGCGCAGGATCGTCATCACCGCACGACTCGCGTCCTCGTACGCGTCGAAGCGGGGTGCGAGGAACACGGCGTCGGGACACGCGCGGCGGGCGCGCACCATCGGCATCGCCGAATGGACGCCGAAGCGCCGCGCCTCGTAGCTCGCCGCGGCGACGACGCCGCGCGGACCGAGCCCGCCCACGACCACGGGTCGGCCGCGCAGGCTCGGGTCGGCCAGCTGTTCGACCGAGGCGTAGAACGCGTCGAGGTCGACGTGCAGGATCGCGAGCTCGCCGGCCACCGACGCGTCACTCCGCCGCGCGTCTGACCTGCATGGACTCGCGGCTCGTCCCGTGCACGTCGTAGTGGTACGCGCGCGGGTCGTCGGGACCCCACCGTTCTGCGAGCCACTCGGTCAGCGGTTCGTGCACCCACTGCGCGCCGGCGACGAGGAGCTCGACGCACCGGGCCGACGGGAGGAACGCCGCCTCGACGACGATGCCGTCCGGATCGTCGACGTGCAGCTCACCCTCGAAGTCCAGCGCGCGGTAGATCTCCGCCCGCATCGACCATCCGAGATCGCGCGCCACAGCCCTCACGCGGTAGAGCGGGCCCTCCCAGGCGGTGACGCGCAGGCCGGTCTCCTCCTCCACCTCACGGGTCAGGCCGTCGATCACCGACGCGTCGTCGGCGTCGATGACCCCGCCGGGCGTGCTCCAGTCGGAGTGACCACCACGGCGGACGTTGCGTACGACGAGCAGTCCCTCGGCCGCCTCGACGAGCGCGCCGGCGACCAGCCACTCACGCAAGGCGCGCCGCGGGGCGCCGCGGCTTGCGCCACCGGCGCCCGGTCAGCATGTCGCGCAGGCCCCAGCGCGTGACGAGGAGCAACGCCTCGACGACGATCTTCCCGGACATCTTGGAGTGGACGAGCGTGCGGTCGCGGAACTCGATCGGGACCTCGACGACCCG
>DASRHL010000496.1:0-5323 GCA_035650535.1 Acidimicrobiia bacterium | reverse complement strand
GCCCAACTGTCGGCCGCGGTGGTCGCCGAGGTGAGCGACGAGCTGAACGTGAAGCGCGTCGAGGCGGTCTCCGACCTCGAAGGTCTGCTCGACTTCACCGTGGTGCCGAACTTCCGCGCCCTCGGCCCCAAGGTGGGCAAGCTGATGCCCGCGGTCAAGACCGCGCTGCTCGCCGCCGACGGCGCGGCCGTGAAACGCGCGCTCGAGACGACCGGGTCCTACGAGCTCGCGCTCGACGACGGCACGGCGGTCACGCTCACGGGCGACGACGTGGAAGTACGGGCCGCCGCGCACCAGGAGCTCGCGCTCGCGCAGGAGGGCGCGTACGCCGTCGCGCTCGACACCACGCTCGACGACGACCTCCGCCTCGAAGGCCTCGCGCGCGAGCTCGTACGCGCCGTCAACGACCTGCGCAAGGCGATGGGTCTCGAGCTCTCCGACCGGATCACGGTCGAGCTGCGCGCGCCGGGCACCGTGGCCGAGGCGGCGCGCCGGCACGGCGACTGGATCGCGGGTGAGGTCCTCGCGGTCGAATGGAAGGTGGACGAGGCCGGCGGCGACGAGGCGGCCGACGGCTTCACGACGATCAGGGTCGACGGCACCGCCGTCGCCGTGCGCGTCGAGATCGCGAGCTAGACGTACCCGGCCGGGACCTACCGCTTGCGGCGGAACAGTCGGCGGTGGTCCTCGGGCTCGTCCTGGTCGTAGAGCGCACGGTCGTCGCGCGGGCCGAGCGGCGCGTCGTCGCGCACGGCCTCCCGCAACGAGGCGAAGAACGCGTCGTCGTCGAGGGAGTCACGACGGTCGTCGACCGGCAGGGCGTACTCGCCCGACTCCTCGAGCGAGATCTCCGGGCCCTCGCCCCACCCACCGGCAGGCTCGGGTGCCCAGTCGCCCTTGACCGGCGGCGCGTCCCAGTGCGCGGCAGCCGGCGCCGTCGCCACCGCCGTCTCGGGATAGGCCTCCACCGCGTCGAGCGCGACCGTCGGCGGGCCGCCCGCGGCGGAGTCGAGACGGGACGCCTCGGCCCGTGACGGTTCCGGACCCGGCGGTTCGGCCGACCACGGCGCACCGGCCTCCGACGGAGCCGGCGGCCCTCCCCCGCCCGGCGCGACCGGGGGCGCCTCGGGCGGAGCCGGCGCGGCCTCGGGCGCGCCGATCGCGGCCGGCGGCGGGACGCCGGGCAGCGCCACGTCCGAGAGTGCGGGGCGCGAGAGCGCGGTCGTGCCCGTCGAGGTGAGCTGTTCGAGCTCGCTCTCGATGGCCTGGCGGATACGTTCGCGGTACTCGTGCTCGAACCGCTCGAGCGCATCGACGTCGGACGTCAACGCCTCACGCGTCGCGTAGAGCTGCTGGATCTCGGCCTCGATCCGCTTGCGTTCGCTCTCCGCGATGCGGCGCGCCGCCTGCTCCGCTTCGGTGACGAGCGACTGCGCCTTGTTCTCGCTCTCCTCGAGCAGCTGCTTCGCCCGTGCCTGCGCGTCCGCGACGGCCTCGTCGGCCGCCTTCTGGGCCAGGATCAGCGTGCGCTGGATCACGTCGCTGTCGGGTACGGGGATGCGCTCGGGCTGCGGCGGCGGCAACGGGGCCGGCTGGGGCGGCTGCGGCGCCGCGATCGGGGCCGGCTGCGGGGGCGCCTGCACCGCGGCGGGCGGGCCCGCGTGGAGCCGCTGCTGCAGCGCGCGGTTCTGCTCCTGGAGCCGTTCGATCGTCGCCGCGGCGCGCTCGAGCAACTCGTCGACGTCGTCGCGGTGGTAGCCGCGCCACGCCTCCCGGATCTCGGTGTCACGAAGCTCTTGGGGCGTCACGTCCATGACGGGCCATCGTAGCGACGCACCCCCGCGAACGCGCTGATAGAGCGGCGCGTCACCCGCAGACGGCGGTTCTCAGGATGATGACGATGAAGAACAAGACGAGGAACGACAAATCGAACATCCCGGCGGGCGGGATCACCCGGCGCAGCGGCCGCAGCGCCCACTCGGTCAGGTCGAACAGGATCCCGTTGATCTGGGCCATCGCCGTGCCGGGCCGGACGGGGAACCACGACAGGACGGCGCGGGCCGCCAAGACGACGATGAACACCGTCAGGAGCGCGCAGAGGATCGTCACCGGTCGGGGTCCGCGGCCAGGTCAGGTCCGGTAGAGACCCCGGGCCTGGAGGCGCTCCTTCTCCTCCTGGGAGACCTCGACGTTGCTCGGCGTGAGGAGGAAGACCTGGTCGGCGGCCTTCTGGATCTGGCCGCCGATGCCGTAGGCCAGGCCGCTCGAGAAGTCGATCAGGCGGCGCTGGAGGTCGCGCCCGACGCCCTGCAGGTTGATGATCACCGGCTGGTTCGCCTTCAGGCGGTCGCCGATCTCCTGGGCGTCGTTGAACCCGTGGGGCTCGACGACGTGCACCCGGGCCGCGGTCGTCGGCGTCGCGGTGCGCATCACCGCCGGGCGCGGGATCGAGACGCCCGAAGGTGGCTCGTCACGGGGGATGGTGCGGACGGTGGGCTCGTTGCCGTAGGGCTCGGGTGGCGTCCGGATCTCGCGCATGTCACGCAGGTCACGCACGTCCCGTACGTCACGCACGTCACGGGAGTAGCGCTCCTCACGGGGCTCGTAGTCGCGGTCGCGGGGGTCGTGACGGGCCTCGCCGGGGCGGACGTCGTCGTCGTGGTCGCCGTAGTCGCCGTAGTCCGAGCCGTACTGGTCGTAGCCGTACTCGTCGTCGTCCTGGAGACCCAGGTAGACCATCGCTCGTCGCCACAACGAAGCCATGCCGTACGTGCCGGTCTGCACGCCCTCCGGAACGTAACCCTATCCCCGCCCTCCCCGGAATGGACGGAGGGCGGGCGCCTCACCGGCCCGGGCGCGCCACCTGGTTCCGCTCTCCGAACAGCGCCCGGCCGACCCGGACGATCGTCGCCCCCTCCTCGACCGCGACCTCGAAGTCGTCGGTCATGCCCATCGAGAGCTCCGCCAACCCGAGGCGGCTCCCGAGCTCGCGGAGCGCGGCGAACCACGGGCGGGAGTTGTCGTGGACCGGCGGGACCGCCATGAGCCCGGCGACCGCGAGCCCGTGCCCGGCGAGCGCGTCACGCAGCGCCGCGGCGGCGTCGGGCGCGCAACCACTCTTCTGGGGTTCACCGGCGAGGTTGACCTCGACGAGGACGGTCGCGCCGGGCGCGTAGCGGGCCAGCACCGGACCCAGCTCGGGCCGGTCGACCGACTGCCAGCAGACGACCCACGGCGCGAGCGCGCGCACCTTGTTGCGCTGCAGACCGCCGAGGAAGTGCCAGCGTGGCGCTCCCGGGCCGGCCGCGAGCTCGGGCGCCTTCGCGAGCAGCTCCTGGGCTCGGTTCTCACCGAGGTCGACGACACCGGCGTCGAGCGCGGCGCGCAGCCGCGCCGCGGGAACCGTCTTCGTCGCCGCGACCAGGCGCACGCCCGCGGGATCGCGCCCGGCGCGCCGCGCCGCGTCGGCGATGCGCGCGCGCACCGCGTCGACGTTCGCGGCGATCGTCTCCGCGTCGGATCGGCTCACGGCGTCCCCGCTCTCGGCCCTTCGCGGCCGGGTCGCTCGTTCACGGGTCCAGTATCGCGACGAGCGCCTGCCGGCCGGTCACACCGTCGCGGCGGTGCGAGAAGTGGTCGAGCGACTGTGACGTGCAGATGCCGACGTCGTCGAGGTCGGTGACGCCGCGCTCGGCGAGCGCGATGCGCACCGCGGCGGGGATGTCGAACGCGGGGCGCCCGTCGTCGGTGCGCGCCGCGACGGCCGGACCGAACCGGCTGACGAGGGCGTCGAGGTCCGCGGGACCGAACTCGTAGCGGGCCGGATGCACACACGGTCCGAGCACCGCGCGCACGGGCCCGCGGGGAGCGACCGCGCGGAGCGCGTCGACCGCGGCGCCGACGACGCCCGCGCGCAGGCCGGGCCAACCGGCGTGGACGACCGCGACCGCGTCGCGTGCGCACAGCGCGATCGGCGCGCAGTCGGCCGTGAGGACGACGAGCGGCCGGCCCGGCGCCGCCGTCACCGCCGCGTCCGCCTCGGCGGGCGCCGGGTGCGAGGGGCCGGCGTCGACGGTCACGACGTCGCGCCCGTGGCGCTGGCGGAGCCAGGCCCACGTCGACGGATCGGGCAGGCCGGCGGCGGCCGCGGCGCGGGCCCGGTTCTCGGTCACGGCGGCCGGGTCGTCGCCGACGTGGTTCCCGAGGTTCAGGGTGTCGTACGGGGCCCGTGAGACGCCCCCGTGGCGGTCGGTGAAGACGATCCGGACCCGCCCGACGGTGCGCTCGATCAGCGCAGGAACTCGGGGACGTCGAACTCGTCGTCCTCGTCGGCGCCGAGGCCCTCGCCGGCGTCGCCGAGCCCGAGGGCCGGCACCTCGCGCCGGGCCGGGATCGACGGGCCCCCTTCGGCCCGCTCGCCCTCGTAGCGGTCGAAGCCGGCCGCGATGACCGTGATGCGCACCTCTTCGCCGAGCGCGTCGTCGATGACGGCGCCGAAGATGATGTTGGCGTCGGGGTGGGCGGTCTCCTTGACGATCTCGGCCGCCTCGTTGACCTCGAAGAGGCCCAGGTCGGACGGGCCCGACACGTTGAGCAGGAGGCCGCGCGCGCCCTCGATGCTGGCCTCGAGCAGCGGGCTGGCGATCGCGGCGCGTGCCGCGTTGACCGCGCGGCCGTCGCCCGACGCGCGGCCGATGCCCATGAGCGCCGTCCCGGCGTTCTGCATGATCATGCGGACGTCGGCGAAGTCCGTGTTGATGAGACCGGGCGTCGTGATGAGGTCGGTGATGCCCTGCACACCCTGCAGCAGCACCTCGTCGGCCGTCTTGAACGCGGTGAGCATCGACGTGCGCTCGTCGGCGACGTCGAGCAGCCGGTCGTTCGGGATGATGATGAGCGTGTCGACCTTCTCGCGCAGCCGTTGCACGCCGCTCTCGGCCTGCACGGCACGCCGGCGACCCTCGAACGCGAACGGGCGCGTCACGATCGCGATCGTGAGCGCGCCGAGCCCGCGCGCGATCTCGGCCACGATCGGCGCGCCGCCGGTGCCCGTGCCGCCGCCCTCACCGGCGGTGATGAACACCATGTCCGCGCCCTTGAGGACCTCCTCGATCTCGTCGCGGTGGTCCTCGGCGGCCTGGCGGCCGATCTCGGGGTCGGACCCGGCGCCCAGCCCGCGGGTGAGCTGACGGCCGATGTCGAGCTTCACGTCGGCGTCGCTCATCAGCAGCGCCTGGGCGTCGGTGTTGACGGCGATGAACTCGCAGCCCTTCAGGCCGGCGTCGATCATCCGGTTCACCGCGTTGCCACCGCCGCCGCCAAC
>DASRHL010000495.1:0-16927 GCA_035650535.1 Acidimicrobiia bacterium | reverse complement strand
CACCTGGAACGTCATCCCGACTGTCGCCGCGACGTACGCGAAGTCGAGGTAGTCGGGCGGGTCGCGGTCGTTCTTGAAGTCGATGCCCCCGGGCGGCGTCGAGTAGTAGAGGTGCGCGTACCGCAGCGCATAGGTGGTGTGCACGACCGCCCACGACACGGCGACCGCCACCACGGCCGCGGCGGTGAGCAAGCCCGACTCGAATCCCGTCACCTCGCGAGCGCGAACCAGGTCGAGGCCGACACCCACGAGGCTGGCCGTGCTCGCGCCGAGGAGCCAGAGGTCGGCACCGAACCGGCTGTCGTCGGCCCGGGTCGCGAACGCCGCCGTCTGCTCGGCATCGAGCGGTCCGACGGCGAACCAGACGGAGCCGACGAACCACAGTCCGGCGGAGACCCACCCGGCGAGGATCGTGAACTGCCACGGTTCGACCCACCCGACCGCCGTGCCCGTGACGACGCCGAGGACGACGCCGGCGACGAGGCGCCGCGCGGCCGAGAGCATGCGGATCCGCGAGCCGCGGCCCGGGAACTGGACCGCGCCGCGCGGCCGCTCGGTGTCCACGGCCGCCGTGTCTACTCGCGGGGCGTTCCCTCGGCTCGTCACGCGCCGCCTTGCGGGGATGGGCGGATTCCGTCGGGACGGCGCTGTGCGACATTGAATCCCGCCACGTCGAGCGGAACCGTCCTGTGTCTCTCCGAGGGGGAGAGGCTCCGTTCTGTGGGAGGTGCGGCGGGGTCGGCGCTTCCGCTCCTGGGAGGACCCCAGGGCACCGGCCCGCCGCACACTCGAGTCGGCCCCGCAACGGCGCGGGCGTCGAAGGTGCGTACGGGCACCCCGCGCCGGTGGTGGGGTGCCCGGACGCGTTCCGGACCCGAGCGCGCGGCGGTTCGCCCGCCGCCCGTCAGGCCTCGCCGGAGAGGTCGACGAGGACCTTCGTCTTCCGGCCGGCGCGGAGCGCCTCGAAGCCGGCCTCCACGAGCTCGGCCAGCGCGATGTGCTCGACCCATCCGTCGCTCGGGTAGTGGCCGGCCGCCATCGCGTCGATGACGCGGCCGAAGACCCCGGGCGCGTAGCCCAGCGAGCCGACGACCTCCGCGCCGCGCAGAAGCACTCCCGGGTTGAAGGGCACCGGCTCCTCGAAGAGCGCGACCACGACCACGCGACGCCCGAGCCCGGCGACGACCGGGGCGATCGCCAACGCCGCCGGCGAGCCCGAGCACTCGAGCACCGCGTCCGCGCCCCGGCCCTTCGTCCACGACAGCAGCTCGCCCACGACGTCGACCGCGGTCGGGTCGAGCGTGTTCGACGCCCCCAGGCGCTCGATCGACGCCCGCCGGGTCGGCGACGGCTCGACGACCACGATGTCGTCGGGCCGCACGCCCACGACCTGCAGACCGAGGAACGCACCGATCCCGATCGGCCCGGCGCCGAAGACGACGGCGGTCGTGCCCGGCGCGGCCCGGGCCCGGAGCACCCCGTTGAACGCGACCGACATCGGCTCGACGAGCGCGCCCTGGACGAGGGAGAGGTTCTGCGGCAGGACGTGCACGCGGTGGGCGGGCACCACGCAGTACTCGGAGAGGCCGCCGCCGGCGGCGCTGAGCCCGATGGACGCGATCACGTCGCACATCTCGGGCGCCCCCGCCGCGCAGCGGGAGCAGACCCCGCAGCCGAGCAACGGCTCCACGCAGACGCGGTCGCCGGCGCGCACCGCGGACACGCCGTCACCGACGGTGGTCACCACGCCGGCGAACTCGTGGCCCAGTGCCTGGGGGAGCACCGCGCCGGTGAGCCGGTGCGGCACGTCGGAGACGGCGTTGGGGCCCGTGTAGAACTCGTGGAGATCCGTTCCGCAGATGCCGTTGTGGGCGACGCGGATCTTCACCTCGCCGGCGGCCGGGTCCGGTTCGGGAACGTCGTCGATGCGGACGTCCCTGCGCCCGTGCAGCCGCGCCGACAGCATGCTGCGGACCTTAACGCTCCGCGCTTCCCGCGACGCTTCGTCGCCGGCGGCGGTGCGCACGGTGGAGCGGGTTTGCCCTAGTGTGCGGGCGACTACGCAGGTAGGGGCAGAGTGAGCACGAGCGTCGAGGCCGGGGCCCAGCCGGGTCAGCCCCGGCTTCCCTGGCGGGGCCCGGCGGGCCGGCGGGCCGACGCCGCACGAACCTACGACGCGATGGTTGCGAAGCTCTCCTGGTGGTCCCTGCGGATCCTGCTGATCGCCGCGGTCCTCGACGCGCTGACGACCTACGTGTCGTTGCAGTCGGCGCACGCCCGCGAGTCGAACCCGCTCGGGCGGTCGTTGATCGCGGAGCTCGGCCTCGGCGGCGCGATGGTCGTCCGCGTCCTGATCGGCGTCGTCTACTTCGTCTTCCTCAAGTGGATCCTCGACACGCAGACGCACCGCGCGGTCCGCTTCGCGGCCTGCGTGGTCGCTCTCGAAACGGCGGCATGGTGGTGGATCGTCGTCGTCAACAACGTCGTGGTGATCAGCCGCTGACCGGGCCGCTGGTCGCCGACGCAGCCGTGAGCGGGCACGGATGACGGAGTTCGGTGTCGTCATCCCGTCGTGGGGCGACTACGGCGACCCGGCGCGCATCCGCGATGTCATCGTCGCCGCCGAGGAGCTCGGTTTCCACACGGCATGGTTCGGCGACCACGTGATCATCCCGGACTACGCCGCGCACGTGTCCCCGCCGAACTGGTACGAGCCGCTCGCGTGTTGCATCTACGGCGCCGGCCTGACCACGACCCTGCGCTTCGGGACCGACGTGCTCGTCCTGCCGTACCGCAATCCCGTCGCGCTGGCCAAGATGCTCAGCACCGCCGACCAGCTCTGTGGGGGCCGGCTGACCCTCGGCGTGGGCGTCGGATACGTCAGCGGTGAGTTCGCGGCGCTCGGGACGCCGCCGTACGAGCAGCGTGGTGCCGTCACCGACGAGTACCTCGCGGTGCTCCACACGCTGTGGGACGCCGACGGGTCGCTGTCGTTCGACGGGCGGTACGTCCACCTCCACGAGGTGCAGTTCGCGCCCGGGCCGGCGCAGCGACCGTTCCCCGTGTGGGTCGGCGGCAACGGCGCGGCCGCGTACCGGCGGGCCGCCCGCTACGGCACCGGGTGGCATCCACTCTTCCCGACGGTCGACGCCTACCGGGCGGGCCGGGAAGCGATCCTGCGCCGGCGCGCCGACACGGGCCGGTCGGGTCCGTTCGCGTTCTCCTACAGCTGCCCGCACACACGTGTCGTGGTCGGGCGTGACGACGCGCCCGCGCACTCCGCGACCTACGCGGACCTCGGCCCGGTCCCCGACGAGTACAACTACGCGCCCGCCGTCCCGACTACCCCCGACGGCCGGCCGCGCTTCATCGGGACACCCGACCAGCTCGTTGCCGACATCGCCGAGTTCGTCGACGCCGGTGTCGACCACTTCGCGCTCCGCTTCTGGGCCGGCACCCCCGGCGTCACCCCGTCCGAGGTGATCGATCAGATGCGCGCGTTCCGGGAGCACGTCGCCCCCGCGTTCGCGGCCTGACCCGGGGTCAGCCGAGGATGCCGGGGATGGGGCTCGGGTTGCCGGGGAGGACGTCGCCCGGGTGGATGCCGAACCACGACGCGAGGGTGGCGTAGTACTGGCCGATGTCGACGGTCGACACGAGGTTCCCGTTGGCGTCGAGGTTGGTCCAGCTCGGGCGGCTGCCGTAGACGCCGGGGTTCACCGCGCCGGTCAACAACATGACCGACGTCGTGCCGTGGTCGAGGCCGTCGGTGTTCTGGTCGGCTCGGCGGCCGAACTCGCTGAACGTCGCGACCAGCACCTTGCGCGTCAGGTTCAGCGCGGCCAGCTCCGAGAGGAACGCGTCGAGCGCACCGTCGAGCTCGGCCATCAGGTCGCTGTGCGTCGCGAGATGGTTCTCGTGCGTGTCGAAGCTGCCGCCGAACGGCACGTACACGACGCGGGTCCCGATGCCGGCCCGGATGAGCCGCACCGCCGTCGCGAGCTGCGCGCCCAGTCCCGTGTCGGGGTACGTCTGTTGTGACGGCGGCAGCGACGACACGACGTCGCTGAACCGCAGCGCGTTGTACGCCCCGTAGCGCGCGGTGTACATGATCGTGCTCTCGAGCCGGTCGGGGTTCGCCATGGCGCGCTGCGCGGCCATCCACGTCGCGTTCAACGTGGCGTCGCCGGGGCCCGGGAAGCTGGCGTCACCGTACGGCGACATCGAGAGCGTGACGGCCTGCGCGGACACGAGGGCCGGCGTCGTGCCCCACCCGAGGGACACGCCGGTCGCGGGCGCCGAGGGGTCGCCGACGGTGTCGCAGATGCGACCGAAGAAGCCGGTGGGCTGCGGCGACTGCCCGTTCGTGTCTCCCGACCACCACCGCCGCATCATCTCGAAGTGCGACTCGCTCGGGTTCACACCGCCGACGCCCTCCACGACCGCCATCGGCCGGTGCGAGATGCGGGCGAGGTTCGGGTGCCATCCGAGGTCGCCCGTGATCGGGAGCACCTGGTTCGCGGGGACGGCGACCGTCGGCCGGTGCGAGTAGTAGGCACCGTTCGTATAGGGCACGACCGTCGAGTAGCCGTCGTTGCCGCCCGCCATCTCGATGACGACGAGCACGCGCTCGCCGAACGGAGCGGGCGGGACGGTGGTGGGCGTCGGCGCCGGCGCGGGTGCCGGGGGCGCGGGCGCCGGCGCGACCGGGCGGCACGCGGCGGCCGCCGTCGCGCCCGCGGCCGCCAGCCCGACCTTGAGGAACCGCCGCCGCGAGACCGGGTCGTCGATGTTCATGCGCGCTCGCTCATGCCAGTGCCATCTCCGGCGACGAGATCACGAGTCCGAGCAGCGTCGCGGCGCGCCGGCCCGCGGTCGAGATCGACGCCGCCGCGTTGGTGAGCGCGTCGAGCGTGTGCTGCGACACCTCGTAGATCGAGCACTGCTGGAGGGCCGCCTGGACGGGGTCGGCGGCGTTGCGGATCGCCGTCAGCACCGGCGCGCTGTTCCCGACCTGCGCGCGCAGCACGGCGACGTTCGCCGCGAGCCACTTCGAACCCGACGGCCACCCCGCGACGTTGGGCGGGGAGAACGGGAGCTGGCCCATGTTGTCGACGATGTCCTGTTCCCAGCCGACGTCGGTGTTGCCGATGGCGGCGAACGCCGCGCTCGCCCATTCGACCGGGTACCGGGGCCGGTTCATGCGCAGCGACGGGTCGAAGAAGCTCGGGTCGCGCAGGATCGCCGTGACGAGCGGCAGGATCTCCATGTTGTTGCTGCGGAACAGGTCACCGAGCTCCGCCTTGCGCGCGGGTGTCAGGTCGACGCCGTGGAAGTAGCGGTGGACCTTGGCGGCGACGAACGGCGCGCAGGCGGGGTGGTCGACCGCCGCGTTGACGACGTCGTCGTAACGCAGGCACGACCTCCCGAGGAACGTGACCGGCGTGCTGATCGCGGCATACGGCCGGAACACCGCGGTCGCGGAGCTCCAGTCGACCTCCCACCCCGCGAGCGCCTTCGCGCCCGCCTTCACGTTCGGCTCGGTCACGTTGTCGACGCCGATCGTGAACAGCTCCTGCAGCTCGCGGGAGTAGTTCTCGTTCGGGTCGATCGCCTCCGACGGGTCGCCGTCGAGGTAGATGAGCATCGCCGGGTCGATGGTCATCTGCAGCGCCATCGTCCGGAAGTTGCCGAGCGCGTGCTGGCGGAGCAGCAGGTGCTGGTTCCACATCATCTGCCAGCTCCCGACCTTGTCGACGCTGGAGGTGAAATGGCCGTGCCAGAACCAGACCATCTTCTCGTGGAGGCCGGCGGCGGGGTCGCGCATCCGCTGGAGCCACCACGCCGGCGGGGCGATCCCGCCGCTGCCGTCGAGCACCGGGTCGGCCGGGAGCGGCGGCGGGGTGGCGGCGAGCACGCCGTCGAGCGCGGCGGCCAGGCCGCCGGGGTTCAGGGCCTCGACCTGTCCCGGGAAGGGCCCGAAACCGGTCCGGCGCAGCAGGTGGGCGAGAGCCGCCCGATCGTCCCCCATCTCGAACACGGGTATCGGCGCTGAGGGCGCGAAAAGTTGAGCCGCCCGGCGCGGATTTCGCGCGGTCCGTGAGAGCATCACTCTGCGCGTCTGTGCTAACCTCTCGTCTCACTCACAGTGGGCGGGGTGCGGGGTCCGGCCGGCGCCACCGGCGGCGGCCACGGCAGGAGGGCCTCGTCCTCCGGTGAGGTGGGCAGGGCAACCCACAGGGCGGGGGCAGGGCCGCCGGCGCGCCAGCGGGCGCGCCGGCGGAACCCCGTCTCTCACGCGCACCGCGGCTCCGGGAGACGCGATCCGCGACGCTCGGTCCCGTCAGGAACCAACCCGCCGGTAACCACGGCGGCACATATCCTGATGGGCGGGGGAGTGGATCGGAGGAACCTCGTGTTCATCGATGGCTTCGTCCATCAGCTGCCCGACATCGACCCCGTGGAGACGAGCGAGTGGCTCGACTCGCTCGATGCCGTCGTCGAGGGTCGTGGTCGTGCCCGCGCCCGGTACCTGCTGGCCCGCCTCATGGAACGGGCCCGGGAGCAGGGCGTCGGGGTGCCCGCCATGGTCACGACCGACTACATCAACACGATCCCGCCCGACGAGGAACCGTGGTTCCCCGGCGACGAGGAGATCGAGAAGCGCATCCGCGCCGCGATCCGGTGGAACGCGATGGCGATGGTCGACCGCGCGAACTACCGCTTCGAGGGGCTCGGCGGTCACCTGTCGACGTTCGCGTCGGCGGCCGCGCTCTACGACGTCGGCTTCAACCACTTCTGGCACGGCAAGTCGGACGGCGGCTTCGGCGACCAGGTCTTCATGCAGGGCCATGCGGCGCCGGGCGTGTACGCGCGGGCCTTCCTTGAGGGCCGCCTCACCGACGAGAACCTCGACCGGTTCCGGCGCGAGGTGTTCGGCGGCGGGCTGCCGAGCTACCCGCACCCGCGCCGCATGCCCGAGTTCTGGGAGTTCCCGACCGTGTCGATGGGGCTCGGCCCGCTCAACGCGGTGTACCAGGCCCGCTTCAACCGCTACCTGCTGCACCGGGAGATCGAGGACACGAGCGCGGCCCGGGTCTGGTGCTTCGTCGGCGACGGCGAGATGGACGAGCCGGAGGCGACGGCGGGCCTCTCGCTGGCGGCGCGTGAACAGCTCGACAACCTGATCTTCGTCGTCAACTGCAACCTGCAACGCCTCGACGGTCCCGTGCGCGGCAACGGCAAGATCATCCAGGAGCTGGAGGCGACGTTCCGGGGTGCCGGCTGGAACGTGATCAAGGTGGTCTGGGGGCGCGCGTGGGACGAGCTGCTCGCCCGCGACGTCGACGGTGTGCTCGTCAACAAGATGAACACCACGGTCGACGGGGAGTTCCAGAAGTTCTCGGTCGAGAGCGGCGCCTACATCCGCGAGAAGTTCTTCGGGCCCGACCCGCGCCTGCAGCGCATGGTCGCGCACCTGTCCGACGAGGACCTGCAGCGCCTGCCGCGCGGTGGGCACGACTACCGGAAGCTGTACGCCGCCTACAAGACCGCGGTCGAGCACCGCGGCAGCCCGACCGCGATCCTCGTGAAGACCGTGAAGGGATGGTCGCTCGGCGCGGAGATCGAGGGCCGCAACGCGACCCACCAGATCAAGAAGCTCGGCCCCGAGGAGCTGAAGGCGTTCCGCGACCGGCTACGCCTCCCGATCGCCGACGCCGAGCTCGAGGACGGCGACCCGCCCTACTACCACCCCGGCACCGACTCGCCCGAGTACGAGTACCTCGTCGACCGGCGGCGCGCGCTCGACGGCCCGATGCCCGAACGGGTCGTCCGCCGGAAGACCTTCGTCCTGCCCGGGCGCGACACGTACGCCGACATGCTCGCCGGCACCGGTGACAAGGTGCAGGCGTCGACGACGACGGCGTTCGCGCGCCTCCTCCGGAACCTCCTGCGCGATCCGGGGATCGGCCGCCGGGTCGTCCCGATCATCCCCGACGAGGCGCGCACCTTCGGTCTCGACGCGTTGTTCCGCGAGGCGAAGATCTACTCGCCGTTCGGTCAGACCTACGAGCCGGTCGACGCCAAGCTGATCCTCAGCTACCAGGAGGCGCGCAACGGCGTCATCCTCGAGGAGGGCATCACGGAGGCCGGCGCCATGGCGGCGTGCACGGCCGCCGGGACGTCGTACGCGACGTGGGGCGAGCCGACGATCCCGTTCTTCATCTTCTATTCGATGTTCGGGTTCCAGCGGGTCGGCGATCTCGTGTGGTCGTTCGGCGACCAGCGCGGGCGGGGCTTCCTGCTCGGCGCCACGGCCGGGCGCACCACGCTCACGGGCGAAGGTCTCCAGCACTGCGACGGCCAGAGCCAGCTGCTCGCGACGACGTACCCGAACTGCCGTGCCTACGACCCCGCGTTCGCGTACGAGGTCGCCATCCTCATCCGTGACGGCATCGAGCGGATGTACGGCGACTCTCCCGAGGACTGCTTCTACTACCTCACGCTCTACAACGAGAACTACGTGATGCCGGCGATGCCGCGTGAGCCCGGTGTCGAAGAGGGCATCGTCAAGGGCCTCTACCGCTACCGCCGCGCGCCGGAGCCCGCGAAGCGGCGGGCGCAGATCCTGGCGAGCGGGACGGCGATGCTCGCCGCGCTCGACGCGCAACGCATGCTGCTCGAGGAGCACGAGATCGCGGCCGACGTCTGGTCCGCGACGAGTTACAAGCAGCTGCGTGAGGACGCGTTGAGCGTCGAGCGGTGGAACCGGCTCCACCCCGACGAGACACCGAAGCTCGCGTACGTCACGTCACAACTGCAGGACTGCGAGGGGCCGATCGTCGCGGTCACCGACTTCATGAAGGCGGTGCCCGACCAGATCGCGCGCTTCGTCCCGCGACCGTTCACGCCGCTCGGCACCGACGGCTTCGGCTACTCCGACACCCGCGCTGCGCTGCGCCGCCACTTCGAGGTCGACGCGCCCCACATCGTCGTGGCGGTGCTCGACGGGCTCGCCTCGGTCGGCGATCTCAAGCCCGAGAAGGTGGCGGAGGCCATCCGCCGCTACGACCTCGACCCCGACCGACCGGATCCCCGAACCACGTGACGGCACTCGCGCGGATTCTCTGAACGCAGCGCTTCGCTCGGCGGAGCGGATCGTTCAGAGAACGAGCTCAGGACGCCTGGCGGCCGCCTTCATCCATACGCAGCGGGTCGTCCTCGTCCCAATCGTCGCGGGCGTCGTCGTCCTCGTCGTCCCAGCGGTCGTCGTTGTCCTCGCCGGCCTCGAGGTCGGCGAGCGTGCGGTCACCCTCGTTGAAGAGGCCGTCGTCGAAGCCCTGCTTGAGCTCGCGCGCCTCCCGGAAACGGCGGGCACGTCCTTTTCTTGGCACGTCGTCACCTACCCCCTGCGGGCTCGGCCTCCTGCGGCACTCCCATGGGCGAGAAACCCCTCGACGGGCTCGAGCTCGAGGCCTCGGACACCCGTCCCAGGAAGAATCAGAAGCCCGTCGCGTGCCTCATTATTCCGCACCGTCCATTGTCGCGCGCGAAACGACCGCGAAGGGCCGGTTCCCATAGTGATCGAGGTGTGTCACGGCCTCCACCGGGTTCCGCGTGGTCGGCCCGTAGCGCCCTTTCGGCCATCCGAGGGGGATCGCGGCCACGGGGTGGACCCGGGCCGGCAGGCCCAACGTGCGGCGGGCCAGCGTCGTCGACCAGACGGGCATCGTCGTCAGCGCGGCGCCGAGCCCGAGGGCCCGGGCCGCGAGGAGCAGGTTCTGGACGGCCGGGAACACCGAGCCGTACCAGCTCGCCACCGCGATCGCCGGGAACCGAGGCCGCGTGCCCCGGAGGCAGGCCACGACGACCACCGGGACGTCCTCGAAGTGGTCGGCCTGCCACTGGATCGCGTCGAGCGTGCGCCGGACCCGCGCGTCGCCGTCGCCCCGCCGGGCGTAGCGGCGCCGGCCGATCGACCAGGCCTGCCGGTTGAGGCGGGCGAGCTGGTGCTTGACCTCGGGGTCGCGCACGACGACGAACTCCCAGTTCTGGTCGTTGCTGCCGCTCGGGGCCCGCACGGCCAGCCGGAGGAGCTCGAGGACGGTCTCGTCGTCGACCGGGTCGGGAAGGAGCCGCCGGACCGCCCGCTGGGTGCACATGGCCTCGGCGAGCGGCATCTGGAGGCCGGCGGCGACCTCGGAGAACGTGGGCACGCGGCCTCCCGGGGCGGTCGAGGGCGGGGGATCGAGGGTACCGCCGGAACCGGCGCGAAGCGGGCTTTCCCGGGCGCGGTTCGGGACCTTCGGCCCGCTCCGAGCCGCCCAACGTCTATCGCTTCACGATCCTTGTCCCCTGGGGCGAGGCACCCCGATGCCGTCTGATGGCCGGAGGCAGGGGCGGCCGGTCCGGCCGCGCCGCCCTCGGAGGGAGCGTGCCCGTGGACACCAAGGTCGTCGAGCAGAGCACCACGGCGCCGACCGGCAACGGCGCCGCGAGCTCCGGCGGGCGGGGCGCGACGGTCGACTGGCAGCCGTTGACCGCCCGCAATGAGGTCTGGTGGTGGACGGCGGCGGTGACGATCACCGCGATCGTGGCGTTGCTGATCAGCATCGTCGCCATCGCGTTGCGCCATACCTCGACGACGACGAAGGCGTCAGCCGCAAGCGCGACCGCGGCACCGAGCGGGCAGACGATCGACTTCAACGCGTCGCCCGACGCGGGATTCAAGGCGCGCAGCCCGGAGGCGCCGGCACCGCTGCCCGGGACCGTGCACGACATCACGCTCCACATCGTCGAGAAGCAGGTCGAGATCGCGCCGGGTGTGAGCCAGACGTTGTGGACCTTCGACGGTGAGGTCCCCGGACCGGTGTACCGCGGGCACGTCGGCGACACCTTCAACTTCACGATCGTCAACGACGGCAAGATGACGCACTCGCTCGACTTCCACGCCGGCATGGTGTCGCCGAGCACCGCGATGGTGCCGATCCAGCCCGGGCAGTCGCACACGTACCGCTTCGTCGCGCAGCACGCGGGCATCTACATGTACCACTGCGGGACGCCGCCGGTGCTCATGCACATCGCGCAGGGCATGTACGGCGCCGTGATCATCGACCCGCCGGGGCTACGGCCCGTCGACCACGAGTACGTGATGCTCCAGTCGGAGCTCTACACCGGCAAGGGCGGCGCGGTTCCCGAGATGTCGAAGCTCGTGAACGAGCAGTACGACGCGGTGGTGTTCAACGGCTACGTCGGCCAGTACAAGTTCGCACCGATCAAGGTCTCGCCCGGCCAGCGGATCCGCGTGTGGGTGCTCGACGAAGGTCCGTCGCAGAGCTCGTCGTTCCACGTCATCGGGACGATCTTCGACACCGTCTACAAGGAAGGTGCGTACCTGCTGCAGCCCGGCCCGGGGCAGGGCGGCAGCCAGGCCCTCGACCTGCAGGCCGCGCAGGGCGGCTTCGTCGAGTTCACGCCGACGGAGCCCGGGACCTACGCCTTCGTCACCCACAAGTTCGACGACGCGACCAGGGGCGCGGTCGGCCTGTTCCAGGTGGGCTGACGGCGCCTAGCCTCGTCGGGCCGGAGCGGGCGCGGGGCGAGGGGGCGAGGTGAAGCGAGGACGGCGACGCGGCGCGGCCTGGATGATCGGCGGAGTCGCAGCCGCGCTCCTGCTGGCCGCCTGCCTTCCCGCGCCGCCGCTCGGGCCGGTCGCGGCGCAGCCCGTCTCGGCGCCGAAGTACCCGATCATCGGCGATCCGACGGTGCTCGCCGACGGCGGGAGCTCCTACGTCTTCGGGTCGAACTCCTTCGCCCGTCTCCCGATCGCGAAGGTCGACTCCCTCGACAGGACGTATTCGGTCGGGGAGTGGTTCGCCGCGACGAAGGAGGGGATGCCGACCCGCCCGGCGTGGGCGGTCGACGACACGCTCTGGGCCCCGACGGTGGCGAAGTTCGGCGGCCGGTACGTGCTGTTCTTCGCCGCGAACCGGATCGGCGCGCCGGACCCGGCGAACCGCCAGTGCATCGGGCGTGCGTTCGCATCGGCGCCCGACGGGCCGTACGTGCCCGACGCGGCGCCGTTCAGTTGCGGCCTCGACGGTTGGCGCGGCGCCCTCGACCCGGCGATCTTCTTCGTCCCCGACGGACGCATCTTCCTGTACGCCGCGTTCTCCGGGACGCCGAACCCGATCTACGCGATCGCGCTCACGCCCACCGGCGACCCGACCGGTTGGAGAGCCGACGGCCAGGCCGGCTACTGGGGTCTGCCCGTGCTCGGGAAGAACTTCCCGTGGGAGGGGCGCTTCATCGAGAACCCGTCGATGACCTACGACCCCACGACGCGCACCTACCTCCTCGCGTACTCTGCTGGCGACTGGTGGACGCCCGGCTACTCGACCGGTCTCGCGCGCTGCTCGACCCCGCTCGGGCTCTGCACCTCGAACCCGAACGGTCCCTGGCTCGCGTCGGGCAACGGGCGGACCGGCGTCGGCGGATTGAGCTTCTTCACCGCGCCCGACGGATCGACGAAGGCGATCTACGCCTCGTTCGCCGCCGGCCAGGAAGGCCAGGACCAGACGCGGGCCGGCAGCGTCGCATCCGTCGCGCTCGGCACCGCGCCCGCGCTGAGTCCGTAGCGTCACGGCCTGCGCGGGGCCGCGGCGACGGATCGGCGCCCGGCGTCGGACCACGCGTATCGGTAGACAAACACTCGGGTCTGTTGCACTCTGTCCGAACGACTCGGCGAGAGACGGGTGGCGCGAGGGGGGATGGCTCATGCCGAAGGTGTCGAGGGAGACTGCATCGAACGTTCGAGAGATGGGTCCGGTCACCGATCGACGCGAAGACCTGGGTGGCTACACCGTCAACTTCGTGTCTTTCGCCGCCGACGCCGACCTCGACGGTCCGCTGCAAGCGCTCCCCGGCGGTGCGTGTCCGTGTCCGCATTGGGGCTATGTCATCGCAGGACGGATGCGCTTCGTGTTCGATGACCACGAAGAGGTCTACGAGGCGGGCGACGCCTTCTACCAGCCACCCGGCCACCGGCCCTACGTCGACGCCGGCACGGAGTTGTTGCAGTTCAGTCCGACCGACAAGCTCGACGAGACCGAGCGGGCGATGGCGGAAGGGATGAGCCGCCAGCAAGGCGCGGGGTCGTAGCCGGACCAGGCGAGCGATCCCTCCGGCCGTCTGGGCGGGACAACGAGTCGGCGTCCCGCGTCGGACCGCGCGTATCCTTGCCGCCCTGGGAAGCCGCTCTCCGAGCGCCCGGGCGATTGGCTCAGATGGTTAGAGCGCCGCCTTCACACGGCGGAGGTCGGGGGTTCGAGTCCCTCATCGCCCACCTCCGTCGCGTGGTCGTCACAGCGTGAAGGGGCGTACCTCGTCGAGGTCGAGGCCGAGGGCGACCATCACCTTGTCGCTGCTGTAGCCGCCGACCTTGAGAACGGTCTCCACGATCTGGAGCGGCGTGAGGTGGCGGGCGATGTCGTCGCGGGTGGCGCCGGTCATCGCGGCCGGCGCGCTCAGGTAGGCGTCGGCGAGTCGGAGCGCCGCCTGCTGTTCGGGCGACAGGTCGCTCCGCTCGTAGTCGTCGATCTTCGCGAGCATCTCGTCGTCGACACCCTGCTGCTGCGCAACTGCGCCGCGGGCGCTCATTCAGAAGTAACAGGTCTGGTGGCGCGCGTTGCGGATGCGGACGAGCTCGGTCGTGACCGGATCGAGCTCACCCCGCCGGTGCGCGAGCTTCCTGATGCGCGCCCGTGCGGCTGTGATCGCGGGCGCGAGGCCGGTCGTGTCGGGGAGGCCGAAGCGGTTCGGCTCACCCGTCGGCAGGTCGATGCGCGGGGTCACCATGGCAACTCCGGGTTCGGCGAGTGGACGGCCTCGGGCACGGTTTCGATCCCGAGGGTCAGGCACGTGCGCTGGAAGGCCTCGAGCGCGGAGAGGGCCTCGACGAACGCGTAGCACCCGGTCGGGCCGAGATGACCGGCGACCGCCGCGAGCACCTCGTCGGTGACGCCGTTGGCGTCGGCGACGAACTGCTCGGCGAGCGCGAGGCACGCGCGCTCGGCATCCGTGAAACGGCTCGACGACGGCCACGCGGGGAGCTCGGCCAGCTTCTCGTCGTCCAGACCGGCGGCCCGCGCCCGCTGCGTGCGCCGCGCCGCCTCGGCCGGGGAGCCGAGCAGCGTCGCCATGCGCACGCGGCACAGCTCGAGCAGCACCGGATCGCTCTCGGCCCAGGCCGCGGCCACGAGTTGGGCGAGGGCGTCGAACGCCTCGGGCCAGAGCGCGGCGAACCGGTCCCAGTCGGTGTCGCCGGCCGGGAGGCCCGGGAGCCACGTCGTCGTCACGCGCCCCATCTTCCCAGACCCGTCGCGGGGCCGCGGCGAGCGAAGGAAGACGGCGGGGGCCGGCAGATTGCCGACCTCCCCCGTCGTCTGCGTGCGGGTGGGTACTACGCGGTCCCGAAGCCGATGCCCGCGCCGCTGGCGTGGGCGCCGTCGTCGCCGTCGATCGACACGACCCCGGTGCTGCTGCCCGCGCCCGTGTTGTTCGTGTACACGAGGTTCAGGTCGCAGCCCGTGCCCGCCGCGAGCGAGACGCCCGCCTGGCAGGGCGTCCCCAGACCGGTCGTGTTCAGCGCCCACATCCCGGTGCCACCCACGCTGCCGGTGACCGAGTAGTTGAGCGGGCCGACCGCGTGCCCGCTCACGTTGTCGATGTGGAACACCATCGTGTCCGAGCCGCCACCGGCCGCGCTGGCGCTGAACACGAGGGGCACGTTCGACGCCGCCACTTTCAGATCGCTGGTCAAGTGCCCGGTGATGCTCGCCGTCGCCGACACGCCGGCACCCGCGGTGACCGCGAGGTCGGCCGGGCCGGTCGTCGCGGGCCAGTACTTGAGCGGGTGCGGCTCGAGCAGGAACGTGCACGTGTCGCCGACCGCCAGCGTTTTCCCGGTGCAGAAGTCCATCGGGACGACCCAGTTGATGTAGGCGTTGGTCAGCCCGCTCAGGTCGATCGCGACGGGTTCGGACGTCGCCTGGCCGTCGTTCTTCACCGTGAAGGCGTGCGTGTCGTTGACGACGTAGGTGGCCTCCAACGAGAGCGAGTCCGACGCGGGCGTGACCGTGAGATGCGCGCTCGGCGGCGGGGGCGCCGGCGGGGCCGGAGCCGGTGGGGGCGTGGTCCCCGGCTTGGGGGTGCAGGCGGCCAGCCCGCCCACCGCCAGTGCCAGCGCCGACGCCGCGACGACACGCCGAATACGAGAAGAGGTGCGCATTCCTGCCCCCACGTTTCTGTCTCCGCTTCCCCGCTGCCGCGGGTGCCCGCCACCCTGAGTGGCTGCCCGGCGGTGGTCTATCACACGCTCTGCGGTGAACGCCATGCCAACAGCCGGGCAACTTCCGGTGACCGGCGCCGTGCGACGGTGCCCCTCGCGCCGGGCGGCGCCGGCGCCGCCGCTGCCTACATTGGGGAGATGGCGGCCGAACCCCGAGTCGAGATCGACGACCTGCCCGTCGACGAGTGCCTGGAGCTGCTGCGGACCCAGCGGGTCGGCCGGCTCGCGGTCTCGACGCCCGACGGCCCCGCGATCTTCCCCGTCAACTACGCGATCGGCGGTGACCGGGTCGTGTTCCGGACCGACCCCGGCACCAAGCTCGACGCGTCAGTACTGCAGCGGGTCGCGTTCGAGATCGACGCCATCGACCCGGACGAGGGCACCGGATGGAGCGTCGTCGTCGAGGGCGTCGCGACCGAGATCGGCGGCGCGATCGACCCGCGGTCCGTCGAGTTGCAGGCCCTCGAGGTCCACCCGTTCCCGCCCGGCGAGAAGATGCACCTCGTCGAGATCCACCCGCGGGTCATCAGCGGGCGCCGCCTCGTGCTCCGCTGACCGCCGGCCGGTCAGCGCGCGGCGTCGAGCAGTTCGCGCACGTGCTCGAGGAGCGCCGTCTCGGTGAAGGGCTTGCCGAGCACGTTCGGCAGCGACGGGCCGGGCGGCGCCCCGCCGGCGGGAACGTGCGCGAAGCCCGACATCAGCAGCACCGGAAGGTCGTCCCGCCACGAGCGGGCGGCGGACTCGAGCTCGTCGCCGCGGAGCCGCGGCATCACGATGTCGCTCACGACGAGGTCGACGGCGCCGGGGTCGCGTTCGATGACGCCCAGTGCCTCGATCCCGTCCGACGCCGTGATCACGTGGTACCCGTTGCGCACGAGCAGGCGGCGCACGAGCTCCCGCATCGCCTCGACGTCCTCGGCGACGAGGATCGTCTCCCCCTGGCCCCGGAGGTTCGGCGCCGGCGCGGGTGCGGACGTCTCGGGCGCGACGGTCGTGGCCGGAAGGTGCACGTGGACCCGCGTCCCGGCTCCGACGTCGGAGTCGAGCTCGATCGTGCCGCCGACCCCTGGGTTACGACGCCGTACGCGGTCGCGAGCCCGAGGCCGGTGCCCTTGCCCTGCTCCTTCGTCGTGAAGAACGGCTCGAACGCGCGCGACCGGATCTCGGGCGTCATGCCCGAACCGGTGTCGCGCACGGTCATGGTCACGAAGCCGCGGGCCTCGTCGCCGTCGACGGTCGCCGGGTGCCGGGTCGAGATCGTGAGCGTGCCGCCGCGTGGCATCGCATCGCGCGCGTTCGCCGCGAGGTTCAACACGAGGTGTTCCAGCTGCGTCTGGTCGAACACGACGTAGGGGATGGGGGTCTGCAGGTCGATCTCGAGGGTGATGTCGCTCCCGAGGGTGCGCCCGAGCAGCGACTGCAGGTCGCGGAGCACCCGGTTCAGGTCGAGCGGTTCGGGGCGGAGGTGGTCGCGGCGCCCGAAGGTGAGCAGTTGGCGGGTCAGGCTCGCGGCCCGTTGGGCGGCGCGGTGGATCTCGTCGAGGTCGCCGAGCAGCAGCGCGGGCGGGTCGCCCGCGC
>DASRHL010000494.1:0-5353 GCA_035650535.1 Acidimicrobiia bacterium | reverse complement strand
CGCAAGGGTCCCGGGCACTACCCCGAGACGCCGATGCCCGGCCAGCTCGGGACGGCCGCGATCGCCGGGCACCGCACGACCTACGGCGCGCCGTTCTGGAGCCTCTCCGACCTCGTCACCGGCGACAAGATCGAGATCACGACCCTGCAGGGCTCCTACACCTACACGGTCGTGAAGGACCCCTTCCCGGTGGATCCCCACGACCTCAGCGTGCTCGACAACGTGGCCGACCCCGACCACCCGGGCCAGAACGAGGCCCGCCTCACGCTCACGACCTGCAACCCGCGGTTCTCGGCGTCACAGCGACTGGTCGTCCAGGCGGCGCTCGACGTGCAGAAGAGCGCGCCCGTGGCGCCGGCCCAGGTCGTCGACAAGGCGCCCACGTCGCATCTCGGGGGGAGCGACCTCGCCGGCGGCGCCACGGAGTCCGAGACCCCGGCGATCCTCTGGGGGCTCGTCGTCGCGGCCGTCGGCGGCCTCTGGTGGCTGCTCTTCCACCGCCACGCCCGCTGGACGACCTGGGTCGCCGGCGCCGTCCCCTTCGCGGTCGTCCTGTTCTTCTTCTTCACCCACCTCGACCGCGTCCTCCCCTCCAACTACTGACCGGTCTCGTGCGCGCCCGGCGGCGCGCGACGCGTCCGCACTGTCACACCGGCCGTTCAACGGTGTCTCCCGGATGAGGCACACTGGTCGGTGCAACACCTTGGGGCAGGGCAATGGCAGGAGCGGGCGCGGCGGCGAAGCCGTCCGACGACATGCGCGCGTTGGTCGCGGCGCTCCAGCCCGACGCGCTCCGGCTCGCCCGCCACCTGCTCGGCAGCGGGTCGGAGGCCGAGGATCTCGCCCAGACCGCCGTGCTGCGGGTGCTCGCGCGAGCCGACGCGATCACCGACGCGTCCACGGCGCGCGCGTACCTCTTCACGACCGTGCGCAACCTGTGGCGCAACCAGTTGCGGGCGCGCGACCGGCGCCGCATCCTCCAGGAGACGGCGGCGGGGCGCTCGGGCACGCTGCACCCCGGCCCCGAGGACGAGGCCGTCAGCGTCCTCGAACGCGAAACCGCGCGCGCCGCGTTCGACGCGCTTCCGGCGTCGAGCCAGGAAGTGATCTGGCTCCGTTACGTCGACCGGCTCGACTACGCGGCGTTGGGCGCGCGCCTCGGCGTCAGCGCGGCCGCCGCCCGCCAGCGCGTCCACCGCGCGCGTGACCAGCTCGTCGCCGCCTGCATCGACGCCGACGCGACGGGCGGAACCGGGCCGTGCCGCGAGGCGCGGGGACGCATGGGGCGCTACTACCGCGGCAAGCTGACCCGCGGCGTGCGCGCACAGATGCAGGAGCACCTCGACACCTGCGAGCTGTGCCGCGAGTGCTACAGCCAGCTCGTCGACGTCTACGGCAGACGCCGGATCGAGCACGACGACCGCGGTTAGTCAGCGCCCCTCGAAGCGGGGCGGGCGCTTCTCGGCGAACGCGGCCAGTCCCTCCTGGAGGTCGCGGCTCGCGAACGCGGCGGTTTCGAGATCGGCGAGCTCGGCCCGGGCGCTGTCCGACAGCGTCGACGCGGCGGCGACGAGCGAGAGCGCCCGTTTGTGCCCGGACACGGACAGGGGCGCGAACGCGGCCAGGTCGCCGGCGAGCGCGCGTGCGCCCGCCACGGCGTCCGGCGCGCGCCGCTGCACCAGCCCGAGCTGCTCGGCGTCGTCGACGTCGAGGACGCGGGCGGTCAGGAGGACGTCGCGGGCCGCGGCCGTCCCGACCAGCGCCGCCAGGCGCTCCACGTTCGCCGAGCTGATCATCACCCCGAGACGCGCCGCAGGGATGCCGAACGTCGCGTTCGGTGCCACGACCCGGAGATCGCACGCGACCGCGAGCTGCATCCCGGCACCGAGGGCGGCGCCGTTCACCGCCGCGATCACCGGCGCGGGGAACGCGACGATCTCGGCGAGGACGGCCTCGAACGCGGGCCGGAAGGTGTCGCCCCCGCCGTGCTCCAGCCCGCCCTCGCCGCCGCCGCCGAGGTCCGCGGCCCGGCGCCCCAGGTCCGCGCCGGAGCAGAAGGCCCGGTCGCCGGCGCCGCCGACGACGACGGCCCGGAGATCGCGGGACTGCTCGAGGTGGGTGCGGAGCTCGTCGCACAGCTCGGCGTTCAGCGCGTTGCGCCGCTCGGGTCGGTCGATGAGGGCGACGCCGACGGCGCCGTCCCGTTCCCAGCGGATCACGACTCGTCGATGAGCGCGATCAGGTCGCCCTGCTGCACGACGTCCTCCGGTTGGACGTGCAACTCGCGGACGACACCCGGGATCTCGGTGACGACCGGGATCTCCATCTTCATGGACTCGAGGATGACGATCTCGTCGCCTTCCGCGACCATCTGACCCTCGTCGACCACGACCTGCCAGACGTTCGCCGCCATCTCGGCCCGGATCTCGTGCATCGGCGCATCGTACGCGCGACCTGGCTACCGTTGATTCGTGGGTTACCTGGCCGTGACGGTGGTCGTCGCCGCCCTCGTCGTCCTGGTCACGTTCGGCAGCTTCGGACAGCTCGCCAAGATCGAGGTGAAGGCCGTCTGGCTGCTGCTCGGCGGTCTCGCCGTCCAGATCGCGGTGACGTTCGCGGGGATCCCGAAGCACCTGTACGACTCGTTGGGCTTCGGTCTGATCATGGGCTCCTACGTCCTGATCCTCGCGTTCTGCCTCGTCAACATCGGGATCCGCGGCATCGGGCTCATCACGATCGGCGTGGCGATGAACGCGCTCGTCATCGGCCTCAACCAGGGCATGCCGACGCGCGACCAGCCGGTCACCACCGCGTCGGGACGTCACATCCGCAAGCCCATCGAGGCCGACGTGAAGCACCGTCCGGAGCGGTCGTCCGACCTGCTGCCGTTCCTCGGCGACATCATCTGGTTGCCGGCTCCGTTCGACGACGAGGCGATCTCGTTCGGCGACCTCATCCTCGCGGTCGGGATCTGCGAGCTCGCGTACTACGCGAGCCGGCGCCGCTACACGCGCGGCGCGCCCGAACCGGCTGCCGAGTCCGGGTCGGAGCCCGCGCCCGAGCCCGAGCCCGCGGGCGTCGCCCCGGGCAGCGACGATCCCGAGGCGCCCGACGCGCCCGCGCCGCCCGAAGCGGCGGAGGGAGAGTCGAACCGTTCGCGCGGCCGGGTCGCGCTGACGCCGACGCTCGATCAGCGCATGGGCATGAGGGCGCCGCGCCGCTCGAGGACCCGCTCGAGCGCGCCGAGCACCCGGCCGTCGTAGACGTAGCCCGGGCCCGTGTAGAGGGCCTCGACCGCCCAGGCCGCGTGCTCGTCGCGGCCGTCGGTGAGCTCGTCGTACGCGCTGGCGACCTTCAACACCATGCCCGCCAGCGCGGCGACCGGTCCCTCGGTCGGCCGGGGCGGGCGGTGCAGCAGCGGTTCGGCGGCCACCACGTCGCCCGCGGGCGCGAGCTCCTCGCTGGCGCGGAGCATCGTCGCGCCGGCCTCGGCGACGCGCACCGGGTCGAGCACGTCGCCGGGCTCCGGTTCGTCGAGGCAGACGGCGCCGAGGTGGTGGAGCAGCGCGGCCGTCTCGAGCTGCTCGAGCTCCGAGACCGACATGTTGAGCTCGCGACCCATTCCCGTGGCGAGCGCCGCGACACGTTCCGCGTGCCCCTCGCGCACGAGACCGCCGAGCTCGGGCGCGGCGGCGAGCGCCCGTACGGTCTGCTCGAAGCTGCGCCGGGTCGACGCGAGCAGCTCGAAGGAGTACCAGGCCGCGAGCAGCGGGATCGAGAACAGGGCCGGGCCCCACAGGCCCAGGTCGCCCTTGCCCTCGATGCCGCCGTAGCCGACCGCCATCAGGATCCCGCTGGTGACGATCGCGAGGTCGGCGGCCCGGTTGCGGAGGGGCGCGAGGCGCCGCTCGCGCACCGCGGTGACGATGTCGGCGACGGCGATCTCCGCGAACGCGGCCGCGGTCAATGCGCCGAGCACCGTGGCGCGGTCGTCCGCGCCCGTCCACGTCTCGACGACGACGCGGTACGCGGCACCTGCCGCCAGGGCCTCGGCGATCCGCTCGGCACTCACGACGAGGCGCGCCGGGATCGACGCCGGATCACTCCGGAGCGCGATCGTGACGATCTGGCCCGCCACGACGAGGATCACGAACTGCACCGGCGTCGCGGCCCGCACGAGCACGACGACGACCGCGAGCGACAGCGGGAGGGGCGCGCGACCCGCGGGCCGGAGCTCGACGAGCTCGCCGATGACGAGGGCCGCGGTGAGGATCGCGAGGTCGGGGACGACGGAATCCGTGGTCGTCAGGACGGCGGCGATCCCCGCGGCCGTGCCGGCGAGCGCCACGCCGACGATCCGCACCGAGCGGTTCATCTCATCGGGCTCCGTGCTGCTCCGATGCAAGATCGCCGAGGCCGGCGGAACCGGTCCCGACGACGGGAGGCGGCGTCGCAAAGTCGACGACGTCGACTTCGTGCCCGGAACCGTACCTCTCGCCGCGTGCCTCGATGGTCGCAATCAGCGCCTGCACGCACGTCGCGTCGAACTGTATGCCCGCTTTGTCGCGAAGCTCCTGGAACGCGACCTCCTGGGTGAGCGCACGGCGATAGGCGCGGGTCGAGGTCATGGCATCGAAGGCGTCGGCGACGGTGACGATGCGCGCCTCGATCGGCGTGTTCGGGTCGGCGCCGCTCCCCTTCGCCGCCTCGGCCTCCAGGCTCGGCGCGATCGGCGCGAGAAAGTCGATGCGGCGCATGAGCTCGACCGAGACGTGCTCGTGGCGCCGCATCCGGTCGAACTCCTCCTCGGTCAACCGGCCGGGTTTGTTGAGGATCTGGTTCGGCACGATGAGCTTGCCGATGTCGTGCATCAGTGCTGCGTAGCGGAGTCGCTCGAGCTCGGCCGGCTTCATCTCGAGCCCACGGCCCATGTACTCCGCGAACTTCGCCACGCGCTCGACATGGCCCGCGGTGTACCGGTCCTTCGCCTCGAGCGCGCGGACGAGCGTCGACAGTGTGGCGGCGTGCTGCGCGCGCAGCTGCATGTAGCTCGCGAACGCCTGCCGCGCGATGAAGATCGGCGCGACGAACAGCGGCACGATCCACGCACCCAGCGACAGGTACACGCGTCCGAGCAGGACGCCGAGCAGCGCGAACGGGTACACCTGCCAGCACATCAGGCGGAAGCCCTGCACGAGCTCGTGCACGGAGGTGCCGCTTCCCGTCGCGATCGCGGGGACGAGGAACGCGAAGTTGAACAGCGCGTAGGCGAGACCGATCGGCGCCGCGATCAGGAGCTGGCTCTCGACGGAAGTGGTGACGCCGCTCGGGAGCGCGGCGTAGACGCTCGACG
>DASRHL010000493.1:0-7403 GCA_035650535.1 Acidimicrobiia bacterium | reverse complement strand
GGCGCGCCGCGTGCCACGACCCGAGATCCGGCGGTCGGCCCCGTTCGAGGAGCCGGCGCACCGCCGAGTAGTGACCGTCGGCCGCGACGACGAAGCGGGCACGGATCGCCTTCCCGCGCTCGCCGCTCCCGATGGTCGCCGCGACGCAGTCGGGACGGACGGCGAGGGTGAGGAGCCCCGTGGCCTCGAGCACCGGGACGCCGACCGCGCGCGCGTGCCCGAGCAGCGCGGCGTCGAGGTCGCGGCGGGCCGCGACCGCCGCGTACTGGCCGACGCGGTCGGGGCCGGCCGGCAGCGGCAGCGCCACCCGCCGGCCCGACGGCCCGACGATCACCGCCTCCGCCACCGGCGCCGCGATCTCGAGGCTCGGCACCTCGACGCCGAGCCGTCCGAGCAGGCGCAACGCTCCGGTCGTGAGGCCGTCGCCGCAGGTCTTGTCGCGCGGGAAGGCCGCCTTGTCGACGAGCAGGACCTTGAGTCCGGCGGCGTGAGCGGTGAGGGCGGCGGCGCAGCCGGCCGGCCCGGCGCCGACGACGAGGACGTCGACGGTGTCCCCGTGAGCAGGCGGTGGCATCACGACGACGATAGGCGGCTCCGGCTCGCACGCCGGGCGGCGCGCGGGCCAGAATCTGCCGTCCACAGCAGGCGCAGCCCGCCGCGGCGCGCCATGAAGCCCGTCACGGGCATCATCGACCGGAGCCAGGAACCGATGCATGTAGCCGTCTGCGTCAAGCAGATCCCCGACCCCGCCATGCCCGGCGAGCTCGACCCGGGCACCAACACGCTCAAGCGCGAGGGCAAGCTCATCCTCGACGAGTCCGACAGCTACGGCGTCGAGATGGCCCTCCAGCTCGTCGACAAGGCGGGCAGCGGCGAGGTCACGCTGGTGTCGATGGCGCCCAACAACGAGGTCTCGGGCCTCCGGACGGCGCTGGCGATGGGCGCGGCCAAGGCGGTGCTCGTGTCCGACCCGGCCCTCGCCGGGAGCGACGCGCTCAGCACGGCGAAGGTGCTCGCCAAGGCAATCGAGCGGGCGGGGGACGTCGACCTCGTCCTCACCGCGACCGAGTCGACCGACGGCTACACCGGCACGGTGCCGGCGCAGATCGCCGAGCTGCTCGGCTGGCCGTCGCTCACGTTCGCCAAGCACGTCGACATCGCCGACGGCAAGGTGACGATCCAGCGCCAGACCGAGGCCGGCTACGACGTCGTCTCGGCGTCGCTGCCCGCCGTGGTGAGCGTCACCGCCGGCGTCGTGGAGCCGCGCTACCCGTCGTTCAAGGGGATCATGGCGGCCAAGAACAAGCCCGTCGACCAGTGCACGGCCTCCGACCTCGGGCTCGGCGCCGACCAGGTGGGCTGGGCGGGTGCCCGCCAGACGATCGTGTCGGTCGGCGCCGCGCCGGCGCGCGAGGCCGGCGAAAAGGTCGAGGACGACGGCAGCGCCCACGAGCGGGTCGTGCAGTTCCTCGAGCAGCTGAAGGTCATCTGAGAGCCCGTTCGTCGATCGACGGGCGTGAGGGGAATCACAACATGCGAGTCTGGGTGTACGCAGAGGCCGAGGGCGACAAGCCGGCCACGAGCACGCTCGAGCTGCTGACGAAGGCACGTGAGATCGCCGACACGGTCGAGGCCGTGTACGTCGGGCCGAACGCCGAGGCGCTCGCCGGCCCGCTCGGCGAGTACGGGGCGACCACCGTCCACGCCGTCGACAACGGTGACACGCTCGCGGGCGTGGTCGGCGCCGCGGCGCTGGCCTCACTCGTCGCGTCGGGCGCGCCCGACCTGATCCTGTTCGCGCAGACCTATGACGGGCGCGACGCGCTGGCCCGGCTGTCGGTCAAGCTCGACCGCCCGGTGCTGACGAACGGCCTCGGTCTCACCGTCGACGGCGACAAGGTGCGCGTGGGCACCGCGATCTTCGGCGGCAACACGCTCATCGAGACCGAGTTCGAGGGCGAGAAGCCGTACCTGGTCGCGATCCGGCCCAAGTCGTTCGCGGCCGAGTCGGGTGGCGGCGGCGCGGCGACGGTGGCGGCGATCGGCGACGTCGACGCGGGCCGGGCCGCCGAGGCGAAGGTGAGCGAGCGCCACGTCGAGGAGCGGGAGGGCCCGAAGCTCGAGGACGCGACGGTCGTCGTGTCGGGCGGTCGGGGGATCGGTGGTGCGGAGAACTACGAGCCGCTGGTGGAGCAGCTCGCGAAGCTGCTCGGAGGGGCGTCGGGCGCGTCACGCGCGATCGTCGACGCCGGCTGGGTGCCGTACTCGAAGCAGGTCGGCCAGACCGGCAAGACGGTCAAGCCGAAGGTCTACATCGCGCTCGGGATCTCGGGTGCGACGCAGCACCTCGTGGGCATGAAGGGCTCTGACAACATCATCGCCGTCAACAAGGACGGCGAGGCGCCCATCTTCGGCATCGCCGATCTCGGCGTCGTCGGCGACGTGCACAAGGTCGTGCCCAAGCTCATCGAGACGCTGAAGGCACGCCACTGACACGCGGGTGGCCGCGTCACCAATCCTCCTCGTCGACATCCGGGCGCTGACCGACGACGAGCGGACCCTCGGCGGTGCGGTCGCGGGTCGCGCGCTCTGCGACGACCCGCTGGTCGTGTTCCTCCACGGCGACGACGTCTCGGTCCGCCTGCGCGCGTCGTACGACATGTTCATCGGAGCGATGCTCGCGATGTCCGAACCCGCGCTCGGTGCGTTCGTCGGACCGTACCCGGTCGCCGTGGTCGCGGCTTCGCCGCCCGACACCTGCTTCATGGGCCGGCTCGACCCGACGATGCGCATCGCGCCGTCGGGGCCGCTCGGCGCGCCGGGCAGCCCCGACCGCATGCGCCGCGCGATGGCGAACTGGTGCGAGCACCACACCGAGGAGCGGCACTGGCACGTCGGCCCGGTCGCCGTCGAACCACAGCTGCAGGGCCGCGGCATCGGCGGCCGCGTGATGCAACAGCTCTGCGACCGGATGGACGCCGAGGGCGAGGTCGCCTGGCTCGAGACCGAGAAGCCGGAGAACGTCGTGTTCTACCGCCGCCTCGGCTTCGAGGTGACCAGCGAGTCCGACGTGTACACGCTGCACACCTGGTTCATGCAGCGCGCACCGCGATAGGGCCGCGCGGATTCAGCCCTCGGCCGCGGCCCGCAGCGCCGCGAGGTCGAGCTTCTTCATCCCGAACATGGCCTTCATGGCCCGCTCGACCTTCGCCGTGTCCGGATCGGTGACGAGCTCGTCGAACCACGTCGGGACGATCTGCCACGACACGCCGTAGCGGTCCTTCAGCCAGCCGCACGGTCCCTCCTCGCCGCCGTCGGTCAACCTGGTCCAGTAGTGGTCGACCTCGGCCTGGTCGGCGCAGCTGACGAGCAGCGAGATCGCCTCCGTGAACGGGAACTCGGGCCCTCCGTTGAGCCCTGTGAAGCGCTGCCCGTCGAGCGTGAAGTCGACCGTCAGCACGGTTCCCGCCGGCTTCGGCCCCGCGCCCGTGTAGTGCGACACCCGCGTGACCTCGGAGTTCGGGAAGATCGAGCAGTAGAACTCCGCGGCCTCCAGTGCCTCGGTGTCGAACCACAGGTTCGGCGTGATCTGCGGCATCAGGCGCTCCTCTCCTGGTCTCCTTGCCCGTCACCGGGCCCGTCTCCACGCGTCGTACCCCCGGTCATGTGGTGCAGACTCCGGCTCCCGCGCGAACTCATCGGTTGCCCGCATGCTCGAACTGGCGTTCGATCATCGAGCAGGGGAGAGCGGTTTCAGGCCTTGCTCTCGAACTCGACGCTCTCCACCTGGATCGGGAGCCCGCCGGTGAGGTTGCGAACCGTCACGACGATGACCTGACCGTTGCCCTGCCAGGTGCAGATCACCGAGCCGGCCGCGCCCTGGCACCCCTGATACGTGTACGGGTTCGTGTCGCCGCTCGGGTACGTCTGGGAGAACATCTGGTTCACCGCGGTCGGCGACGCGACCTGCGCCGCGAGCGCCCGGTTGTTCGTCTGCCACGCGGCGAACAGCGTCTGCGCGTAGCCCTCGGGTGTCGTCGGCAGCGCGCCGCCGGTCGTCGCCGGCGTGGTGTTCGGCGGCGTCGTGGTCGTCGACGGGACCGTGGTCGTCGTGGTGGTGGGCGTCGCGGTGTCGCTGCCCGAGTCGTCGAGGATGAGGAAGACGACGACGCCGACGAGCACGACGACGAGCGCGGCGAGCACCATGACGAGCCAGCTCGCGCCGCCGCGCCGCCCGCTGCTGCGCGTACCGCCTTCGCGACGCTCGCTCATGGCTCGGCCTTCAGGGCACGGAGCTGCAGCGCGCACATGCCACGCACGAGCTGCTCCCGGTCGGGCCAGGGAAACGACGCCAACGAGATCAGCAGCGACGTGATGCCGTGCATCCCGGACCACGTGAAGATCGCGACCTGCAACGCGTCGAGGTCGGGGCGCAGCGCGCCGGTGTCGATCGCGCGCTGGACGGCCTCGACGTGGTGCGTGAACGCCGAACCGCCCGACCGGTCGATCGTCGCCGCGTGGCGGTCGGCCACGGTCGGCCGGGCCATGAACATCATCCGGTAGGCGTCGGGGTGCTCGAGCCCGAAGCGGGCGTACGCCTCGCCGCGGCGCCGGAGCGCCTCGATCGGGTCGTCGGTCGTGGCGCTCGCCGCCTCGAGCACGGCGTCGAACTTCGCGAACTGGCGTTCACAGACCGCCCAGAGCAGGGATTCCTTGTCGGCGAAGTGCAGGTAGATCGACGGGGGTGTGACGCCGACCCGCTGTGCGATGGCGCGGATGGACACGGCGTTCTCGTCGCCGGTGCTGACGAGGAGCTCCTCGGCGACGTCGAGGATCTCGTCACGCAGGCGCTCGCCCTCGCCACGCCGGGCCCGGGTCCGCGCCGCGGTCACGAGACCCCGACCGGCTCGGGCGCGGGCTCTCCCGCGCGATCGGACGGCGTGGCGCCCGCGGCGTCGCCGCTGCGCTCCGCGATGCCGAAGCGCTCGTAGAAACGACGCAACGGCCGGGGTGCCCACCAGTTGACCTCGCCGGCGAGGCGCATGAACGCGGGCACGAGAGTGGCGCGGATGACGAAGGCGTCCATGAGGACGGCGAGCGCGAGGCCGACGCCGAAGAGCTTGATGAACGACACACCGGAGGTCGAGAACGCGATGAACACGACGCTGATGAGCACCGCGGCGGCCGTGACGATGCGCCCGGTGTGTTCGAGGCCGACGGCGACCGACGACGGGTTGTCGTGCGTGCGGTCGTGCTCCTCCTTGATCCGCGACAACAGGAAGACCTCGTAGTCCATCGACAGGCCGAACGCGACGCAGAACATCAGGATCGGCATGGTGGCGGCCAGGCTACCGGTCGCCGTGAAGCCGAGGACCGATGCCAGGTGGCCCTCCTGGAAGATCCACACCATCGCGCCGAACGTCGCGCTGAGGCTCAGGACGTTGAGCACGAGCGCCTTCACCGGCACGACGACGCTGCCGAACATGAGGAACAGGAGCACGAAGGTGGCGACCGCGATCCAGATCGCCGCCAACGGCATGCGCCCGAACAGCGACTCCTTGCTGTCGACGAGCTGGGCCGACGGGCCCGTGACGAGGGCCTGCCCGATCGGCGAGTGCAGGTCGCGCACGTCGTGGGCGAGTTGCTCGCCCGCCGGCGAGAGCGGCTCGACCGACGGGACCACGCTGAGCCAGGTGCCGCGCCCGCTCTCGAACCGCCGGAGCACGGCCGGATCGACGGGGAGCGCCCGGCCGCGCGCGTAGCTGCCGGTGAGCGCGTCGACGCGGGCGACGCCGGCGAGCTTCGAGAGCGCGGTCGCGTAGGCGGCGATCTCGGCGCGGTGGCCGTTCGGATCGCTCAGACCCGGAACCGCGACCTGCAGTGCCGCGGCCTCGTTGGAGGTGAAGTTGGTGCGGATGTCGTCCTGCACCTGGCGGCTCGACAGGTGCGCGGGGAGCACGCGGTCGTCGGGCAGCCCGAACTGGATGTCGAGGAACGGCAGCCCCAGGATGACGAGGAGCAGGATCACCGCGGTCGCGATGGGCACGGGCCGGCGCATCACGAGGGTGGCGACGCGGTGCCAGACGCCCTCGCCGACGGGCTTCGGGTCGCGGTGGCGGAACAGGCGCAACGAGTCGACCCGGCGGCCGAGCACGGCGAGGAGGGCAGGGAGCGCGACCACGGCGCCCGCCGCGGCCAGGAGCGACACCGCGATGCCGGCGTACGCGAAGGAGCGGAGGAACGCCAGCGGGAACAACATGAGGGCGCCGAGGGCGACGGCGACGGTCAAGGCGCTCCCGAGCACGGTACGCCCGGCGGTCCGGACGGTGCGGACGATCGCGTCCTCGATGTCGCCGCCGGCCCGCAGCTCCTCCCGATAGCGCGAGACGATGAAGAGGCTGTAGTCGATCGCGAGGCCGAGTCCCATCGCGGTCGTGAGGTTCAACGAGTACACCGACACGCTGGTGACCGACGAGATGCCGAAGAGTGCGAGGAACGACCCCGCGATGGCGACCACGCCGACGAGCAGTGGCAGGCCGGCGGCCACGAGGCTGCCGAAGACGATGACGAGCAGGACGAGCGTGATCGGGAACGCGAGGCCCTCGGCGCGCACGAGGTCGGACTGGATCTGGTCGTTGACCTGGTGGTTGACCTCGGCGCGCCCGCCGACCGCCACCCGCACGGTGCTCGTGTCGCGCGTGAAGTGATCCGAGATCGCGCCGATGCGATCGGCGACCTGCGAGTCGCTCCCCGAGATGACGCCCAGCACCAGGGCCTGGTGACCGTCGCGGCTCTTCAGCGGTGGCGCGTCCTGCAGGCTCCAGTAGGAGGCGACCTGGCGGAGGTGGCGCGTGGCGGCCAGCTCGCTCGTGATGCGGGCGCCGGCAGCGGCGACCGCGGGATCGTCGACGGTCGCGCCGTGCTTCGCCGTCACCAGCAGGACGAGGTTGGGGTCCTTGGTGTGGAACTCGTGGTCGAGGATGCTCGCCGCCCGCTCCGATTCGGCGTTGGGGTCGGCGAAGCCGCCGGTGGTGAGCCGGTCGGCGACGCCGGAGGCGACCGCGAAGCTCGCGACCACGAACAGCAGCGAGGCCACGAGGACGGCACGGCGGTGGCGGAAGGTGAAGCGGCCGAGGCGGGCGAGCATGGGGCGGCTCCCGGGTCCCCGCCAGCTGGTCCTGAACGGGGTTAGGTTATCGTTGATAACTCCAGGAGTGTGCGACGCCCGGCCCACGCCGTCCACATGACGTCGGTCACAGTGCTCGTCCCCGGACCCGGGCCGGCGGGTCGGCTCAGGCTCGATCCTCGTCGACGAGCAGGAGGGCGACCTTGGGGCAGGCCTGGACCGCCCGGCGGGCGTGCTTCAACAGCTCCTTGGGGACGGCGTCGGCCCGGACGATCGG
>DASRHL010000492.1:0-5079 GCA_035650535.1 Acidimicrobiia bacterium | reverse complement strand
ATAGCGCCGCGCGAGGTCGCAGTAGGCGCGTTTGATCTCCTCGTCGGTGGACTGACGGGAGACCCCCAGGATCTCGTAGAAGTCGCGGGTCATGACAGGTGACGTCCGAGCTGGTGGGAGACGGCGGACACCGCCGCGAGGGCGTGGCGGTAGTCCATTCGGGTCGGGCCGAGCACACCGACGATGCCGGCGGGCTCACCGTCCACCTCGTACGGCGCGAGCACGATGGCGCACTCGCGCAGCTCCGCGAGGCGGTTCTCGGCACCGATCGTGACGGTGAGGCCCTGGTCGAGGAGCTCGCGGACGAGGGACACGACCACGACCTGGTGCTCGAGCATCTCGAGCAGACGCGCCGCGCTCTCGGTCGTGGAGAACGCCTCCTGCTCGGCCGCGAGACGGCTCACGCCTCCGACATAGAGCGGGTCCGCGTGCTCGGGCGATCGGCGCTGGACGAGCGCCTCGCGCGCGAGGGACGCGATCCGGTCGACATCGGGATCGTTGGTCGGTTGCAGCTCGGGCAACGAGCCCCACGGGTGGCCGCGCAGCTGGCCGTCGAGCACGGCGCCCGCAGCCGCCAGGCGGAGCTCGTCGCTCGCGTCGAGATCGACGGCCTCGCGCTCGACCGCGCCGTTCGAGAGGACCGCGATCACGAGTGCCAGGTTCGGCTGGAGCGGGACGAGCTGGACGGTGCGGACCTGCGCGGTGTCGGCGTGGGGCCCGACCACCATCGCCGCATGCCGGCTGACGCGGGCGAGGAGCTGGCTCGTCTCGTGCAGCAACTCCTCGAGTGCCCGGTGCGTCGAGGCGAAGAAGTCGGAGACCACGCGCCGCTGCGGGGGCGGGAGCGCGCCCTGCTCCGTGAAGTGGTCGACGAAGTAGCGGTATCCACGGTCGGTCGGGATGCGACCGGCGGAGGTGTGGGGCTGCGCGATGTACCCCTCGCGCTCGAGCACCGTCATGTCGTTGCGGACGGTCGCGCTGGATACGCCGAGGTGGCGGGAGCGGGCGACCGTCTGCGAGCCGACCGGCTGGGCGGTCTCGACGTACTCCTCGACGATGGCGCGCAGGATCTCGGCCTTGCGCTCGTCGAGCTCGGGTACGTCCACCATGGCCTCGTCGCTCAGCTGCTCGGGGATCGGGGTCCGGTTCGCTCCAGGTGTATCGGCACGGGGGGCGGCGAGGAAGAGGGCCCGGTCGGCCGGACCCGGGCTCCCGTCGCCGTCGGCGTGGGGCCGTTGGCACTCGAGTGTACCGAGTGCCAACGGGCGGGACGGCCCGTGCGGGCGGCGCGGGCAGCGAGCAGGCGGGCCGTGACCTCGCCGCCGAGCAGGCGGCCCCGCCGCGTGAGGACGGCGCGGCCCCGGGCGGCCGCCGCCGCCTCGAGCAGCCCCAGGGCCGCCAGGTCACCGGCCAGGGGGGCCCAGGCGGGCGCGATCGGTGCGCCGGTTCGGGTGCGCAGGGCCAGCGCCAGGGCCTCGTCGGCCGCCGCGTCGCCGTCGAGGTGCTCCTCGCCCGCCTCGGGCGAGCGGCCGGCGCGGATCCGGGCCAGGTAGCGCTCGGGAGCCCGGACGTTCCACCACCGGCGCGACCCGGGCGTGCCGCGCTCCGCGCCCCGGGCGGGGGTGTGGCCGTGAGCGGCGCACCCGATGCCGAGGTACGGACCCTGCGACCAGTAGAGGAGGTTGTGCCGGCACTCGTGGCCCGGGCGGGCCCAGTTCGAGATCTCGTACCAGCCGAGGCCGGCCGCCGTGAGCCGGTCGTCGGCGACCTCGTACTTCGTCGCCTGGTCGTCCTCGTCGGGCCCGGGCGAGCCGGTGGCGACCCGGCGCCCGAGCGGCGTCGAGGGCTCGACGGTCAGCGCGTACGCGCTGACGTGGGGCGGCTCGAGCTCGAGCACGGCGTCGAGCGTCGCGCGCCAGTCGTCGACGGTCTCGCCCGGGGTCCCGAAGATCAGGTCGAGGTTGAACGTGTGGAACCCGGCGGCGCGCGCCCACCGGACGGCACGGCCGACATTCGCCGGATCGTGCGTACGGCCGAGCGCCGCGAGCACGTGCGTTCGCATCGACTGCACACCGAACGACAGCCGCGTCACGCCCGCCTCACGGTACGCGGCGAGCTTGGCCGGATCGACCGAGTCGGGATTGCACTCGACGGTCACCTCGGCGCCGGGCACGCGCGGGACGGCGCGCAGGACGCGGGTCACCTGCGCGGCCGTGAGCAGGGAGGGCGTCCCGCCGCCGAAGAAGACGCTCGTCGCCGCCGGTGTCGCACCCGCCCGGCGCTCGGCGTCGGCGACGCACGCGTCGACGTAGTCGTCGACGAGGTGGGCGCGGTCGGTCCACGTCGCGAAGTCGCAGTAGTCGCACCGCGTCGAGCAGAACGGCACGTGGACGTAGACCCCGAACGCGCCCGAGCTCACCTCGCGATGATCGCGCGTCAGCTCGTGAACCCTTCGAGCATCGCCGGGTGGTCGGGGTCGACGACGCCGGGGACGGGCTCGACGGTGACCATGAAGCCCGTCGGCGCGGCCGCCGTCCGGAACGCCGTCACGTCGGGACGGCGGCCGAGGATGCCGACCGATACGAGCGTCGGCGCGGCGCGGCTCCCCGTCATCGCCCAGAGCTGGTACGTGCGATCGGCCGCGAGCTCCGGCAGGTTGTGTTCCATGAAGAACCCTGTGCCGTCGGGCATGGTCACGACCGTCGCGCGGTGCGCACCGTCGGCCGAGACGAGGGTCGCGACGCGCGCGGACGGGTCCATCTCGGCGGCGTGCGCGGCACGCGCCACGCCGTCGTGCGCGAGCGACTCGGTGAGCCGGTCGAGGCGCGCCTGCTGGTCGTCCATCTCGGCGGAGAGCACGATGCTGACCGCGATGGACGCCACCACGACGAGCGCGGCCGCGACCGCCCCGACGCGCGCCAGAACGCGGCGGCGAGCGCGCGCCGGCGCCGCGGCGCGGGCGTCGGCGAGGAACGCGAGCTCGAGGCGCGGCGGTTCCTCTCCGAGCACCCCCTCGATACGGCTCCACAACCCGTCGGGCACCTCGCGGCCGACGTGCGCGAGGAGCGCGGCGGTCTCCTGCAGCTCGCTCACCACGGCCGCTGCCGCCGGCGTGCGCGCGACGTAGGCCTCGACCTGGGCGCGCTCGTCGGCGTCGACGGCGTCGAGCGCGTACGCGCCGAGCAGCTCGTCGAGCTCGGCCGGGGTCAGCTCTCGGCCCACGGTCCCTCGCTCCCCGCCAGCCCGCTCGAGACGAGCGACGCCCGGAGCCGGCCCAGCCCGGCGCGGATCCGGCTCTTGACCGTGCCCTCGGCCTCCCCGAGGAGCCGGGCCACCTCGCGGTACGTGTGCCCGCCGAAGTAGGCGAGCTCGATCGCCGCGCGTTCGCCTTCCGACAGCTCCCCGAGCGCCTCGCGGACGTGCTCCGCCAGCGTGAGATCCCACACCTCGCGCTCCAGGTCGTAGCCGGACTCGGCCGTGCGCTCCGCGTCGCGCGTCTCGCGGACGCGCCGGGCGGCCTCGGCCCGGACGAGATCGACGCTGCGACCATGGGTCTGCGCCAGCAGGTACGACCGCAACGTCCCGCGCGCGGGGTCGAAGCGCTGCGGATCGTTCCACAGCCGCACGAAGACCTCCTGCACGACCTCCTCCGCGAGCGAACGGTGCCCCGCGATGCGCACCGCGAGGCCGAACGCCGCGCCCGCGTGCCGGCGGTAGACCTCGGCCAGCGCCTCGGGGTGGAAGCGCCCGATCGCGACGACCAGCGAGGCGTCGGACGCGGCGCGCAGCTCGTCGGGGGTCACGCAGGGTGTTCGGACCGGACCGCCGGGCCGGATGGCGGGAGCCCCCGGCGCTGCCCGCCGCCGCCTCACTCGTCGAGGCGCAGGGCGGCGACGAAGGCCTCCTGCGGGACCTCGACCCGCCCGATCTGCTTCATGCGGCGCTTGCCCTCCTTCTGGCGTTCGAGGAGCTTGCGCTTCCGGGTGATGTCGCCGCCGTAGCACTTGGCGATGACGTCCTTGCGTCGCGCCTTGACCGTCTCGCGGGCGATGATGCGACCGCCGATGGCGGCCTGGATCGGCACGTCGAAGAGCTGGCGGGGGATGAGCTCGCGCAGCTTCGTGGTCATGCGCCGGCCGTAGTCGTAGGCCTTGACCTTGTGCACGATCGTGGAGAACGCGTCGACGGGGACGGCGTTCAACAGGACGTCGACCTTGACGAGGTCGGCCCGGCGGTAGCCGGCGGGCTCGTAGTCGAGGCTGGCGTAGCCGCGCGTCCGCGACTTCAGCTGGTCGAAGAAGTCCATCACGATCTCGGCGAGCGGGATCGAGTAGAGGAGCTCGACGCGGTCCTCCGACAGGTACTCCATCTTGTCCATCTCGCCCCGCCGTGACTGCGCGAGGTCCATGACGGACCCCACGTACTCGCTCGGTGTGAGGACGGTCACGGCGACGTACGGCTCCTCGATCCAGTCGATCTGGTTGGTGGGCGGCATCGCGGACGGGTTGTCGACGATCTCCTCCCCACCCGACACGAGGTGCGCGACGTACTCGACGTTCGGGGCGGTCGCGACCAGCGACAGGTCGTACTCGCGTTCGAGCCGTTCGCGGACGATCTCCATGTGCAGCAGCCCGAGGAACCCGCAGCGGAACCCAAAGCCGAGCGCGCCGGACGTCTCGGGCTCGTAGGTGAACGACGAGTCGTTCAGGCGCAGCTTCTCGAGGGCCTCGCGGAGGTCCGCGTACTCGTCGCCGACGATCGGGTACAGCCCGCAGAAGACCATCGGCTTCGGATCGCGGTAGCCGGGCAGCGGCGCGCCCGGCCGCGCCGCCGTCGTCACGGTCTCGCCCACGCGGGCCTCGCCGACGTCCTTGATGCCCGCGATGAGGTAGCCGACCTCGCCCGGCCCGAGCGACGCCACCGGCGTCGGTGCCGGGAGGCGGACGCCGATCTCCTCGGCGTCGTGGTTCTGGCCGGCCTGGAGGTACCGCAGGCGGGCGCCGCTCACCAACGTCCCGTCGAAGACCCGCACCGCGCTGATCACGCCCCGGTACGAGTCGTAGTACGAGTCGAAGATCA
>DASRHL010000491.1:0-2649 GCA_035650535.1 Acidimicrobiia bacterium | reverse complement strand
CTCGACGAGCCGTCGATCGGCCTGCACCAGCGCGACAACCAGCGCCTGATCGACACGCTGCTGCGGCTGCGCGACCTCGGCAACACCGTGGTGGTCGTCGAGCACGACGAGGAGACGATCCGGGTCGCCGACCACGTCGTCGACATCGGCCCGGGCGCAGGGGAGCACGGCGGCGAGATCGTCGCCTCGGGTCCGCTCCAGGCCGTGCTCGACGAACCGCGGTCGGTCACGGGCCAGTACCTCACCGGGAAGCGGTCGATCGCCGTGCCCCCCGTCCGCCGGGAACCGGGTGAGGCGTGGCTCGCGGTGCGCGGCGCACGTGAGCACAACCTGAAGGAGATCGACGTCGAGCTCCCGCTCGGCTGCTTCGTGTGCGTCACGGGCGTGAGCGGCAGCGGCAAGAGCACGCTCGTCAACGACATCCTCTTCCACGCGCTCATGCAGCGGGTCTACCGGTCGAAGACGGTGCCGGGCCGGCACAAGACGGTCGAGGGATCCGAGCACCTCGACAAGGTCATCAACATCGACCAGTCGCCGATCGGCCGGACCCCGCGCTCCAACCCGGCGACGTACACCGGCGTCTTCGACAAGGTCCGGTCGCTCTTCGCGGCGACGCAGGAAGCCAAGGTGCGCGGCTACCTTCCCGGGCGCTTCTCCTTCAACGTCAAGGGTGGGCGCTGCGAAGCATGCGCGGGTGACGGCACGATCAAGATCGAGATGCACTTCCTGCCCGACGTCTACGTGCCGTGCGAGGTGTGCAAGGGCGCCCGCTACAACCGCGACACGCTCGACATCACGTTCAAGGGCAAGAACATCGCCGAGGTGCTCGACCTCTCGATCGAGGAGGCACTCGACTTCTTCGGCAACCAGCCGACGATCGCACGTCACCTGCAGACGCTCGTCGACGTCGGGCTCGGCTACGTGCGCCTCGGTCAGCCGGCACCGACGCTGTCGGGTGGCGAGGCCCAGCGCGTGAAGCTCGCGTCCGAGCTCGGGAAACGCGCCACGGGACGCACGATCTACATCCTCGACGAACCGACGACGGGCCTCCACTTCGAGGACGTGCGCCGCCTCCTCGGCGTCCTGACCCGGCTCGTCGAGAGCGGCAACACCGTCCTCGTGATCGAGCACAACCTCGACGTCATCAAGTCGGCCGACTGGATCGTCGATCTCGGCCCGGAGGGCGGCGACGGCGGTGGCCGGATTGTCGCCGAGGGGACGCCCGAACGCGTGGCGAAGACGCCCGAGAGCTACACCGGCGCGTTCCTCGCCCCGCTCCTCGGGCTCTCCTGACCCGACCCGCGCTCGCACCGTGGCCGACGCCGAGCTCGAGCGCTGGGAGCGGCACGCCGGCTGGTGGCAGGAGCACTTCACCGACGGCGTCGACGCCGAGTACGAGGAACAGATCCTCCCCCTCGCCGACACCCACCTCGCCGGCGCCCGCCGGGTCCTCGACGTGGGCTGCGGCGAGGGCCAGCTCTCGCGGCGGGCCGCGGCACGGCTCGGGCCCGGCGCCTTCCTGACCGGTGTCGACCCGACCTGGGCCCAGCTCGAGGTCGCCCGGGCCCGGGGCGGCCCGGTCCACTACGCCCGGGGCAGGGCCGAGGCGCTGCCGTTCGCCGCCGGTTCCTTCGACGCGGTGGTGATCTGCCTGACCCTCGAGCACGTCGAGCCGTTCGAGCCCGCCATCGAGGAGGTGGCCCGGGTGCTCGGGCCGGACGGACGGTTCGTCCTCTTCCTCAACCACCCGCTCCTGCAGACCCCGGGGAGCGGCTGGATCGACGACCACATCCTCGAGGAGCAGTACTGGCGGGTGGGGCCCTACCTGCCCGACGACGCCGCCGTGGAGGAGGTCTCGCCCGGGGTGAGATTGCCCTTCATGCACCGCCCGCTGAGCCGATACATCAACGTGATGGCCGACTCCGGGCTCCTGGTCGAGCACATGGACGAGCCGCCGCCCCCGCCGGGCTTCATCGCCCAGGCACCCGAATACGCGGAGGCGGCGACGATTCCGAGGCTGCTGGTACTGCGCGCCCGCAAGCAGCGTTGAGCACGCTCACCGCGCCGCCGCGGGCGGGCGCGGCGGACCACTCGGAGGTCGTCGCCGCTCGCGGTGAGATGCCCGACCGCGCCCGCCGGGTCGTCGCCGCCGCGCTCCTGCTCTTCGCGGTGTACGTCTCGCTGTCGCTCTTCAACGACCCGCGGGCGACGATGGTCACCGACACCGGCGGCAAGATCGCGACGCTGCGCGCGATGCAGCACAACGGCGGCCTCGACCCCGACGTGCACTACTGGGCCGCGAAGTGGGACCCCGACGGTCGGCTGCACGGTCTCTTCTACACGAGCCGGGTCGGCGACAAGTGGGTCAACGCGACCACCGTCACGATGCTCGATGTCGCCGAGCCGCTGTACGCCGTGGGTGGTATCCGCGCCGCGCTGATCCTGCCGATGCTCGGCTCGGTGCTGGCGGCACTCGCGGCCCGCGCGCTCGCGCGGCGCATGGGTGCCGGGCGTTCGGGTGGCTGGCTCGCGTTCAGGTGCGTCGGCCTGGCATCACCGCTGGCCGTGTACGCGCTCGATCTCTGGGAGCACTCGATCGGCGCCGCGCTGATGCTCTGGGCGGTCGTATTCGCGTTCGACGTCGTCGAC
>DASRHL010000490.1:0-25072 GCA_035650535.1 Acidimicrobiia bacterium | reverse complement strand
GCCGCTCGCGGTGTCGGGCGCGCTGATCGGATTCCGCGACGAGTTCCCCGCGACGAACGCGGCGCTCGTGCTCGTTCTGGTGGTCTTCGCCGCGGGCACCATCGGGGGACGCCAGGGCGGGATCACCTCCGCCGTCGTCGCCGCCCTCTGCTTCGACTTCTTCTTCACGCGGCCCTACTACTCGTTCAACATCGACAGCCGCGACGACATCGAGACGACGATCGTGCTCGTGATCGTGGGGATCGCGGTCGGAGAGCTCGTCGTCCGCGAGCGCCGGAGCCGGCACATCGCCCGGGCGCGCGGCCGCGAGGTCGACCAGATCCGGCGGGTCGCCGAGCTCGGGGCCGGTGGCGGCTCCGACGGCCGGCTGATCCGCGTCGTCCAGCGCGAGATCGTCGAGCTCCTCGGTGCCCGGGGCGTGCGCTTCGAGCGGCCGCCGTTCGCGACCACACTCCCCCGCATCGGCCACGACCGGGTCACGATCCCCGCCCACGGCGGGCGATTCGGGCCTCCGCTCGGGCCCCGCAACGAGATCGAGCTCCTGGTCTGGGGCGGGGGGCGGGAGATCGGCCGGCTCGTCGTCATCGTCGCCGATGACTCGAGCGCGCTGACGACCGTCCCGTCCGCCGACCGCGCCCTCGCCGTCGCCCTCGCCGATCAGCTCGGAGCCGTGCTCGCGGCGGCGTCGAGGAGTTAGGAGCTCCCGGGGCCGGGCCGGTTCCGGCGCTGACGGAACTCGCGCCGGCGGCGCTGCCACATGACCATCATCGTCACCCGCACGGCCACGATCGCCAGGAGCAGGACGCCGATCAGCACCGCGCCGCTCGCGAGCAGCGCGATCGCGAGCAGGACCGACAGGCCCATCAGGACCCAGCGGATGGTCCAGATGTTGCGCAGCGTCCGCTGCCGGGCAGCCCAGTCGGGCGACCCGGGCGGCGGCCACGACCCGTTCGGGTGCTCCGGCGGCCGGCTCATCGCACCCAGTCTCGCGCCGCCGCGGTCCCGCCGACTATCTGAGGATGTTGACGGCGCGTGCGATCACGAGCGCCGCGAGCATCAGCGACATCGCCGACTGCACGAGCATCGTCAACTTCGCCCAGTGCGTGAGCGGCATGACGTCCGTCGGGCTGAACGCGGTCGCGTTCGTGAACGACGTGTAGAAGTAGTCGGTGAAGCCGGGCTTCCAGTCGGGCGGCGCGATCTCGGGGCTGACCATCTGCGGGAAGAGGAAATCGGGGTGGGGCCGCGGCGCAATCGCACGGGCGACCGGGCCGCCGCGGTCGAACTCCCAGTACCAGAGCGCGAACACGATCACGTTCGTGAGCCAGATCGACGCGCCGGTCACGAGCAGCTTCCCCGAGTCGCGGATTCCCTCCGCGTTGACGAGGTCGATGATCAGGCGTCCGCCGGAGGCCATGTTCCCGGCGCTGAGGAGGGCGACGAGCAGGAGCGTCGCCGCGCGGAGCGCGGGTGAGCGCCGGTTGAGACGCCGCGGGTTCGCGGACAGGATGCCGGCGAGGAGCAGGACGGCCACCACGGCCGTCGCCCACCGCTGGCCGTGCGCGACGCGGTCGGGCAGCGAAGCCTCCAGCCCGATGGCGGCGACCACGCCGATGCTGACGGCGAGACGGGACTCGCCCTCCGACACGCGCCGCCACGCGGGCGCGAGCTGGTCGGTCACGACGTCGACGGCACGGGTCGGGTCGAGCAGCCGCACCCACCACCGGACGCTCGTCGGCCGGACTCGCGCGGGCTCCTCGCTCACGTGATGAATGCTACGAAGCGACCCGGTTCAGGAGGGTGACTCCTCGAGCCCGCACAGCATCGAGAACCGGCCCACCAGACACATGACCGCGAGCAGGTTGATCTCGACGATCTGGGTCGGCGTGAAGTGCGTCCGCATGGCGGCTCGCTCGACCTGCCCGATCGACTGGTGGTCGGTCGCCAGCTTGAGGACGTAGTCGATCGCCACGCACTCGTCGTCGGTGAAGCCCGCACGATCGCCGGTCGCCAGCTTGGAGACGAGGTCCTCGGTGAGGCCGGCCTCGGTCGCGGCCGGGACGCGCCCCGCCATGCAGACGGGGCACCGGGTCGTCTGCGCGACCGCGAGCCGCACGATCTCCGTCAACCGCGGGCCGAGATGATTGTCGAACCGGAGCGGCAGGTACGCCTCGTTGTAGCGCCGGAAATGGTCGGGCGCGTGCCCCATGATCCGGATGAAGTCACGCAACCCGGGACGCGTCGTCCCTTCCCACTGCTCGCGCAGGTCGTCGGGTAGCTCGTCGACCGGCACCAGCGGGACGAACTCGTACCCACCGTTCCCGCTCACGGGACTCACGGTACCCCCGCAGTCAGGAGACGGCCTCGAGCGCGAGGTCGGTCTCGACGACGAGCATGAAGCGACCCCGCCCCGTCTTCTCGATCCGGATCGGCGCGCCCCGCTCGTCGAGGCGCCGCTTGAGGAGGATGAGCCGGCTCTCGAGGTTGTCGCGGAACTCCGGGAGCTGGAGCGACGGATCGAGCCGCACCTCCTTGTTGGTGAACTCGGATCGCCCGTCACGTTCGTAAAGGCCCAGCAGCGACCACAGGATGCGACCGGCGACGCCCTTGATGAGGTACTCGCCGTCGAGGAACGTGCTCCCGTCGACCGGGAAGAAGCGCACGCGCAGCGCCGGTGCACCCGCGTCCCGTCGGGCGCCGCGGCGGCCGTCCCCCTCGAGCTCGGTGTCGCCGCCCGCCCGTTCGTGGGCCCAGTCGATCTCGATCGCGCTGGCGACGAGGGTCGCGACCACGGTCAGCAGCGCCTCGTCGGCGGGCGTGAACGCGAGCCGCCGGGCGCTCTCGATCACGACGACGCCGACGAGCTGGCCCAGCACCATCGCGGGCACGGCGACCTGGCTCTCGGCGTGCGCGAGCCCGGGCAGCGGGATCTCGCGGCCCGGCGCCGCGCCGCCACCCTCCTCGTACGCGCGCCGGACCGTCCGCGCGTACGCCAGCATCTGGCCGAGGTTGCCCACCCGCATGGGCTCGGCGCGTGCCGCCGCCATCCCGATGATGCCGTCGCCGACCCGCACCTCCGACCCGACACCCTCGGTCGCGTAGCCGTGGCTCGCGATGGTGTAGAGGCGCTCGCCGGTCTCGTCGAGGAGCATCAGGAGCGAGTGCTCGTAGCCGAACAGCTCCGCCAGGCCGGTGAGGGTGGTCGCGACGAGGGTGTCGAGATCGGGGCAGCGGGCGAGCCGCGCGCTCAGCTCGGCGAGCCGGAACGGGACGGCTCGCTCACCGCCCTCTCCCGTCACGACTCGCGCCCACCGTCGGGCCCGGCATCGCGCATCTCGGCGAGATTCGCGGCGGACGGTACGAGCTCGAGCTCGACGACGCGGTAGACGTCGGCGCTCCGCAGCTTGAAGACGTCCTGCATGCCGGTCAGCGCGGCGATCGCGTCGATGTCACGACGGAGCCGCTCGAACAGCGGCCCGCGCCGCTCTGTCCGCTCGTACCGCAGCACCATCCGGTAGCGGTCGTAGGTGTGCGGGTCGATGACCTCGACACAGGCACGAGGGTTCTCGGCCAGGTTGCGGACCGTCTTCGAGAAGAACTGGTTCGACAGCGCGACGTGGTCGTCGTCGACGAGGTGGACCCGTGACAGGTGCGTGACGTTGGGAACACCGTCGGCTGACGCCGTCGCGATCGCGGCGGGAATGATCCCCTCGAAGCACGACTGGATGTCGTACAGGGTCACCTGCCGCCGCGGGCTCACGACCGGATCCCGGTCGGCGCGAGCCTCGTGCCGGCGGCGGGCCCGGGCGTCTGGTCGAAGATCGCCTCCACCACCATCACGCAGGCGACGACCCCGGGCGGGGCGAAGCGCTCGATGACCTCGGCCGCGGCGAGGTCGGCGTCCACGAGCACCGCGATGCAGCGGGCCCAGTTGCTGTCGAACCGCACCTCGTCGGCCGACGTACGCGGCTCGACGGCGGTGACGTGCCCCTTCACCTGCATGGAGTCGAGCGTCACGAAGTCGGTCGCGGTGAGCGCGATCCGGCCGTTGGCCCGCAGGTTCGCGAGCGCCACGTCCGCGTTCGCCGTGAGGAGCACGCGCAACCGGCCGTCCGCCTCGACGTCGACCGCCCACGCGCGCGTCGCGTCGGGGAGGCCGTCGTCGTCGACGGTCCCGACGATGAGCGAGCAGGGCGCCTCGAGGAACTCCTTCGCCGCCGCGTCGATCAAGGGTTCAACCACCTCGGGCATTCGTGCGTCCGTGTGTAGCGATTTCTTAGCGTCCGCTCACGCGCCTTTCAGGAGCGGGGACGCCGGCTCGACCGCACGATGGTGGCACGACAACACGCCCACCGTGCGCCGGCGGACGGCGGCACGCCCGGAAAGGAACACACCCGATGACCGCAACGACCACCTCCATCCCGGCCCTCGCCGTCGAGACCGCGGCGCTCGAACAGGTGACCGAGGACCTCTACCGCGACATCCACAAGGGCATCCGGGCCGAGCTGTTCGCGGTGACCGCGGCCGCCGGCCGGGTTGACCCGGGCGACGCCGACGCCGTGCGTGCCGTCGGCGACCAGTGGCGCCGGGTGGTGTTCGTGCTGGTCTCGCACAGCGAGCACGAGGACCAGTGGGTGCAGCCCGTGCTCGAGCGGCACTCGCCCACCCTCGCGGCGCAGGTGGCCCGCGAGCACCCGCAGCTCGAGGCGCACATGGCCGCGCTCGAGATCCTCGCCGACCGCGCCGCCGAGGCGTGCCCGGCCGACCGCCGGCTGCTCGTCCACCGCATGTACCTCGGCTTCGCGTCCTTCACCGCGGCGTACCTGCAGCACCAGGAGGTCGAGGAGTTCCAGGTGATGACGCTGCTGTCGAAGGAGATCCCGGTCGCCGAGCTCCAGGCGCTCCACGGCGCGCTCGTCGCGAGCATCCCACCCGACGAGCTCGCGGCCTCGGCCGCGGTCATGCTGCCGGCGATGAACGTCGAGGACCGGGTCGGCGTGCTGGGCGGGATCCAGGCCGCCGCGCCGCCCGAGGCGTTCGCCGGGATGATGGGCCTCGCCGAGTCGGTGCTCGACCCGGCCGACTACCGGGCCGTCGCCGACCGCCTCGGCGTCGCGTAGCCCGCTCTCTCGTTGTTCTCTGAACGATGCGCGTCGGACGTCGACGCGCATCGTTCAGAGAACCGGGGGGATCAGTACGCGTCGAGGATGTCGACGACGAAGACGAGGGTGTCGGTGCCCTTGATGCCGACGCTCGCCTGACCCTGGGCTCCGTAGCCCTTGCCGGGTGGGATCACGAGCAGCACCTGGGAGCCGACGGTCTGGCCGACGAGGCCCTCGTCCCAACCCGCGATCACCGCGCCCTGCCCGATCGCGAAGTCGATCGGTTGGCCGCGGGCCCACGACGAGTCGAACTGCTTGCCGTTGCGCCAGATCACGCCGGTGTAGTGGACGGTGATCGTCTGGCCGGCGGTGACGGCGGGCCCCGTGCCCTTGACGAGCGGCTGGACGACGAGCTGGGTCGGTGCCGCCTTCTTCGGGACCTTGATCGTGGGACGGCCGTCGGCGGCGAGCTTGACCTTGGGCAGGCCGGCGACCGGCGCCACCTTCGTGCCCGTGGCCCGCTTGAGGACCTGGCGCAGCCCCTTCACGTCGACGACGAACAGGATGGTGTCGGTCTTCTGCACCAACGTGCTCTGGATGCTGGCGGCGAGTCCCTCCTTGGGCGCGACCGCGATGAGCTCGCGGGCGCCGACCGACTGGCCGATGAGGCTGTTCACGAAGCCGGGCAGGAACTGCTTCGGGTCCAGCACGACGCCGACCGCGGTCTTGCCGTACGTGCTCTGGACCACCTCGCCGGTGCGGCCGTCGATCACGACGTAGTCGACCGTGACCTTCTCGCCCTTTGCGAGCTTGGCCCCGGTGCCCGCGGCGATCTGGCGGTGCGCGCTCGTCGACAGGGAGAACGGCTTGTCGAAGGTGACCGTCGGCTCCTGCCCCGCCGCGCCCGACACCGTGACGTCCGCGAGGGACGGCTTCGCCGCGGCCGCCGAGGTGACCGCGCCGGCGAGGGCGAAGCACACGACGAGCGGGACGGCGAGGAGACGGCGCACGAGAAGCCTTTCGAGGACGCGGGGAAGCGTCCAGGGTACCGGCGGGCCCGGCCGCCCCGGACGCGGCGCTCAGGTTCGGCCTCCCGCCACCTCGCGCCGGTACGACTCGAGCCGTTCGACGAGCTCGTGCGGGTGCGCGAGCGCGGGCAGGTGACCGCCCGCCATCTCGTCGGGGACGATGCCCAGCCGATCGCGCACGACGCGGCGCTGGAAGTCGGCCGGGAAGAAGCGGTCGTCGCGGCAGAGCAGGAACCGGGTCGGGACGTCCGGCCACGCCGCGAGCGGCCACGGCTTCTCCATCGGCGTGCCGGACTGCGGGCGCTCGCCGCGGCGGAACGCCTCGGCCGCGATCTCGGGCGCCACGTCGTGGAAGAACTCGTCCATGGGGTCGAACTCGTCGCCGAGCGACCGTCCGTCGCGGCGTGCCTGCTCGCGCCGGGCCGCCTCCCATCCGGTGTTCTCCCACCAGTCGGCGGGCCGTTCGCCGGGCGCGGGCACCATGGCGGCGACGAGCACGAGCAGCCGCGCCGGGACGCGCGCGCACACGAGCGGCGCCGTGAACCCCGCGAGCGACTGGCCGACGACGACGAGGTCCGGCCGACCGCCGATCGCGTCGACGACCACGTCGGTGTACTCGGCCAGCCCCGCCCGGTCGTCGTCGCAGGGCAGGTCGGGCGCGACGACGTCGTGGCCGAGCGCGGCGAGCTCGGGTGCGACGAGATGCCAGTACCAGGCGTCGGACCCGGCGCCGTGGATCAGCACGTACGTGGCCATCGTCGCGCCTCCCGCCTCTCCTCTCGACTCTCCTACCCACCGGGCCCGGCCCGGGTGCCGCGAGGTTTCGACCGGTCCCGGGCCGGGAACTCATCGGCCACCGACCGGGACGAATCGCCCGATCGAGGAGGCGCGCCCGTGGCCAGCGAGGGATTCCACGAACCGGTCGAGCTCATCGACGCGGAGACGATGGACCGGCACCGCGCCATCCAGTCGCTCACCGAAGAGCTCGAGGCGATCGACTGGTACGACCAGCGCGTCGTCGCCACGTCCGACGAGAGCCTTGCCGCGGTGCTCGCGCACAACCGCGACGACGAGAAGGAGCACGCGGCGATGGCGCTCGAGTGGCTCCGGCGCCGCGATCCCGAGCTCGACGCCCAGTTGCGCAAGTACCTGTTCACGAGCGACCCCATCACCGAGATCGCGCCGGACGAGTCCGCGTCCGCGGACCCGGACTCGGCTCCGCCCGAGGCGTCGAGCGGCTCGCTCGGTATCGGTAGCTTGAAGGGACAGCCATGACCGACCACCTCCTCCGGGACCTGGCGCCGATCTCGGCCGCCGGATGGGAAGCCGTCGAGAGCGACGTCAAGGCTCGGCTCGCGGAGTACCTCGCCGCCCGCAAGCTCGTCGACTTCGAGGGTCCGCACGGGTGGTCGTACTCCGCGGCGAACCTGGGGCGCACGGCGACCGTCACGGCGCTGGCGGAGGGCCTCGTCGCCCGCCAGCGACGGGTGCAGCCGGTGGTCGAGGTCCGCGCGCCGTTCGGTCTGTCGCGAGACGAGCTCGACGACGCCGAGCGGGGCGCGCCGGACGTCGACTTCCCCGAGCTCGACGAGGCCGCCCGTCGCATCGCCGTCGCCGAGAACGTCGCCGTCTTCCACGGGCACGGCGCGGGTGGGATCCGCGGGGTGACCGAGGCGTCGTCGCACGACGCGATCGTTCTCCCGGAGGCCGCCGAGAGATACCCGACTGCCGTCGCGCGCGCGGTCACGATGCTCCGCGACGCGGGGATCGGCGGCCCGTACGGCCTGGCGATCGCGCCCGCGGTGTACACGCGCATCATCGAGACGACGGAGCACGGCGGCTACCCGTTGCTCGACCACCTCCACCAGATCCTCGAAGGCCCGGTCGTGTGGGCGCCCGGCGCCGAGTGCGGCGTCGTCCTCAGCCTCCGCGGCGGCGACTTCGTCCTCGACGTGGGCGAGGACCTGTCGATCGGGTACGTGTCGCACGACGCCGACACCGTGCAGCTCTATCTCGAGGAGAGCTTCACGTTCCGCGTCCTCGAACCCGACGCCGCGGTGCCGCTGCGCAGCGGCTGACGTGGGAGGTCGTCGCGCGGAGCCGCTGGCGGCGGGTCGGTTCGGGAGCTGGCTCACCGGGATGCAGCGGGCGCTGCGCGGCGAGGCCGACAGCGACGTTCCGTGCGACGGGTGCACGGCCTGCTGCCGGTCGGCGCAGTTCGTGCACATCGAGCCCGACGAGACCGACGCCCTCGCGCACATCCCCGCCGAGCTCCTCTTCCCCGCGCCGCTCCGGCCACCCGGTCATCTCGTCATGGGCTACGACGAGCAGGGCCGCTGCCCGATGCTCGGCGAGGACGGGTGCACGATCTACGAGCACCGGCCGCGGGCGTGCCGGATGTACGACTGCCGCGTGTTCGCGGCCACCGGCGTCACCGTCGCCGGCGATCGCCAGGCCGCGATCCGCGAGCGGGTCGACCGGTGGCGTTTCGAGCTCCGGACCGGCGCCGAGTCCGCCCGGCGCGACGCGCTGCGGGCCGCGGCGGCGTACCTCGCCGAGCACCCGGACGTGCTGCCGGAGGGCGCCCCGAGCGGCCCGACGCAGCTCGCCGTGCTCGCCGTCGAGGTGCACGAGGCCTTCCTGGAGACCGACCCCGGGTCGGGCCGGGCGGTCGTGGTGACGCCGGCGGCCGACGCGGTGCGCGAGCGGCTCGCCCACTGAACCCGCCCAGGCCGGGACCTCTTGCCCTACCGGGCGCTCCGGGTGTCGCGGAGACTCGGGTCGTGCGTCACCTCACCGCCCATGGGACCGGGACGCGGCTCGCGCGGGTCGACACGGCGAGCCGCTCGTTCCCGACCGACGGCGACGGTCGCGGGCCCGGCCCGCTCCTCCGTGCCGAGCACGTCGAGAAGATCTACCGGACCGGCGCCGGCGCGGTGAACGCCCTCCGCGACGTCTCCCTGTGCGTGCGCAACGGCGAGTTCGTCGCCGTCATGGGGCCGTCGGGCTCCGGGAAGACGACCCTGCTGAACTGCCTGTCCGGGCTCGACGACATCGACGGCGGGCAGGTGCTCCTCGACGGCTCCGCGCTCCACGACATGAGCGACGCCGACCGGACCCGCAATCGCGCCGAGTCCATGGGGTTCGTGTTCCAGGCGTTCAACCTCATCCCGGTACTGAGCGCGGTCGAGAACGTCGAGATCCCGCTCCTCCTCGCGGGTGTCCGCGCGGCGGACGCCCGCCGCCGTGCCACGGAGACACTCGAGCGTGTCGGCCTCGGTCACCGCACCGCGCACCGACCCACCGAGCTCTCCGGCGGCGAGCAGCAGCGCGTGACCATCGCACGCGCCCTGGCCGGACGGCCTCGCATCCTGTGGGCCGACGAACCGACCGGCGCCCTCGACTCCGAGAGCGCCGCCGACGTCATGCAGCTCATGAACGAGGTGCACGCCGACGGCGTGACGCTCGTGCTCGTCACGCACGACCCCGCGGTCGGCGGCCAGGCCGAGCGGATGATCCGGATGCGCGACGGGCGGATCGTCTCCGACCACCCCGCGACCGCAGTCGGGCAGTGACGTGGCGATCGTCCTCGCGGTCGCGCTGTCGCTCCCGTTCGTCGCGGTACTGATCGGCTCGCCGCTCCTCCGGCGGCTCGCGCTGCGCAACAGCCGGCGCCGGCCGGTCGAGGCGCTCCTCGTCATCGGCGGCTCGCTGCTCGGCACCGCCATCATCACCGGCTCGCTGATCGTCGGGAACACCATCGACCGGTCGATCCGCGCCGCCGCCTACGACCAGCTGGGCCCGATCGACGAGCTCGTCTCGGTCCCTGCGAGCCAGGCCGGCGCCCTCGCCCACCGGTTCGAGCACTTCTCGTCGCCGGCGATCGACGGGAAGCTGGCCCTGACCGAGACCGGAGCGGCGGTCGTCCGCCCGGGCCGCGGCGGCGGGACGCAGCCGCGGGCCCAGCTCCTCGAGGTCGACTTCGCGGCCGGGCGGCGGTTCGGGGGTGATCCGGCCGCGACCGGCCTCAGCGGGCCGACCCCACGGGCCGGCACCGCGGCGATCACGCGCGATCTCGCCGACAAGCTCGCGATCGTGCCCGGCGACCGGATCGCCGTGTTCACGGGCGGCGGGAGCGCGACGCTCACCGTCGACCGCATCCTGCCCCGCCGCGGCGTCGCCGGCATCTGGACGGTCGACGGCCGCCAGCAGTCCTACAACGTGTTCACCGCGCCGGGCACGATCGCGGCCCTGGCCGCGGCTTCCACCGGCTCCGCCGCGACCGAGCCGCCGCAGGCCTTCCTCGCGTTCTCGAACGTCGGCGACGTCGAGACCGGCGCGACGCTGACGCATCGCGCGGTCGCCGCGATCGACCGCCAACTCGGGGACGTGACCGCGCGCGCCCGGCCGGTGAAGAAGGATCTGCTCGACCGCGCCGACGAGAGCGGGAAGGGGCTGAGCCAGCTCTACTTCACAGTCGGCATGTTCGCCGTCGCCGCCGGCGTCCTGCTGCTCGTGAACGTGTTCGTCATGCTCGCCGACGAACGCCGCTCCGAGCTCGGGATGCTGCGCGCCATGGGCATGCGCCGCCTCCGCCTCGTGGGCGGGCTGGCGACCGAGGGCTGGATCTACGCGGTGCTCGCGAGCGCGCTCGGCGGGGTGCTCGGCATCGGGTTCGGTTGGGTCATCGCGTGGCGGGCCGATCACATCCTCGGCTCCGGCCGTGAGGAGAACGCGCTGCACCTCACGTTCACGTTCAACTGGCCAACGGTGCTCACGGGGTTCGCGCTCGGACTCGCGATCTCGATCGTGACGATCGTCCTGTCGAGCGCGCGCATCGCCCGCTTCAACGTCATCCAGGCGATCCGCGACATCCACGAAGCGCCACCGGCACGCCCCCGCCGCCGCTGGGCCCGGCTCGGCGACGCCGTCGTGGTGCTGGGCGTCGGGATGACCGTGCTCGGCTTCGCGGGGCCCGAGCCCTACAGCATCATGCTCGGCCCGATGCTCGTCGCCGTCGGCGTCGCACCCACGCTCGCCCGCCGGCTCCCGGCGAGACCCGTGAGCGTGGCGGTCTGCGCCGCCGTCCTGGCGTGGTCGATCGCGAGCGTGGCGGTCGTCGGAACCCTCGACATCGCGATCGAGATCCCGATGTTCCTCGTGCAGGGCCTCACGATGGCTGCGGCGTCGGTGTTCATCGTCACCGCGTACCTCGGACGGGCCGAAGAAGCGCTCGCCCGCGGCGGGAAGAAGACCCTGCCGGCCCGTCTCGGCATCGCGTATCCGGTCGCGCGCCGGTTCCGGACCGGGATGACCCTCGCGATGTTCTCGATCATCATCCTCACCCTCGTCTACATGGGCGAGATGTCGTACATGTTCACCGGCCGGTCCGACGAGATCACCCGCAACCTGTCCGGCGGCTACGGCATCGTCGTCGGCTCGAACCCGGCGAACCCGATCGCCACGGACCGGCTGGCCGCGCTGCCGGGCGTCGGCCGCGTCGCGCCACTCGGCTACACGAACGCGGAGTTCACGAGCCCCAACCGGAAGCGCACGGCGTGGCCCGTGACCGGGGTGACGGCCGCCCTCGCGGACGCCCCGCCCGTCCTCAAGGACCGTGGGCACTACGCGACCGACGCCGCGGCGTGGGCGGCCGTGGCGCGCGACCCGCACCTCGCGATCGTCGACGACTACTTCCTGCAGGTACCGGGCGGGCCCTCGGCGCGCGCCGCGGGCATCGGCGACCGGATCGTCATGACCGACCCGGCCACGGGACGGTCGCAGCGGTTCCGCGTGGCGGCGCTCGGCGAGGGCGACATGCTGCTGAGCGGTGCGTACGTCGGTGAACCTGCGCTCACCCGTGTGTTCGGCGAACGGGCGGTGCCGTCACGCTTCTTCGTCTCGGCGGCGCACCCCGACGCTGCGGTCCGCAGCATCCGGACGACCTTCATCGGCAACGGAGCCGACGCGCAGACCGTCCGCAGCATCGTCTCGACCACACTCGCGCAGAACTCTGGCTTCTTCACGCTCATGCAGCAGTTCGTCGGCGCCGGGCTGGTCGTCGGGATCGCGGGGATCGGCGTGATCATGTTCCGGGCCGTGCGCGAGCGGCGGCGCCAGGTCGGCGTGCTCCGATCGCTCGGCTTCCCGCACGCGTGGGTGGGCAACGTGTTCATGTTCGAAGCGGGCTTCGTCGCCGCGATCGGCATCGGTCTCGGCGTCGTGATCGCCCTCATCGCGAGCTACGTGCTCGCGGCGACGGGCGCCGACTTCGCGCGGGGCTTCCACTGGGGCGTTCCGGTCGGCGAGGTGGCGCTCATCGTCGGGATCGCGCTCGCCGCCGCCGTCCTCGCCGCGCTCCTCCCGGCCCGGCAGGCGGCCCGCATCCAACCGGCGGTCTCCCTCCGCGTCGCGGACTGACGGGGGCGGGCCCGCACCCGCGTCCGGTTTCACGATCAGTGGGTCGGGGCACGAACGCGGCGTGTGGTTCCTCGCGCTCGCCGCGCTGATCGTCGTCTCGATCGTCGGCGCGCTCTGGTACGGCTGGTTCCGCCACAGCTGAGGCACCCTCCTCGCTACTGTTCGACTCGTGCGCGAGCCGACCAACGCGGTCGAGGTCGAGCGGGACGTGAAGGTCACCATGCCCGACGGCGTGGTCCTCCTCACTGACGTGTACCACCCGGTCGGAGTCGGCGACGCGCCGACGATCCTCGAGCGGACGCCCTACGGCCGCGCCGGGGTGGCGACGATGGCGGGCCCCGAGTTCGCGGCGCGGGGCTACCGGTACGTCCTGCAGGCGTGCCGCGGCACCGACGGCTCGGGTGGATCGCACAGCTACTTCGCGGAGGCGGCCGACGGACGCGCGACCGCGGACTGGATCGCCGGGCAGGCCTGGTTCGACGGCCGCCTCGGCTCGTACGGCGCGAGCTACATGGGCTTCACGCAATGGGCACTCGCCTCCACCCGCCCTCCGTGGCTCCAGGCGATGGCGATCGCGCTGTCCACGTCGGTCCGCAGCTTCTCCTGGTATCCGGGCGACTCGCTCGCGCTCGAGGTCATCGTCCCGTGGGACCTCGGCGCCCTGCAGTTCAACAAGCCGGCGAACCGCCCCGTGGTCGACGACGTGTCGGCCGAGGCGGTGGAGAGGCGGATGGCGGAGCTGCAGACCGCGTTCCTCCACCTGCCGCTCGGCGACGTTCTCCGGGCCACCGCCGGCGAGGACCTTCCGTTGTTCCAGGACCAGCTCGAACACGCGAGCGCGCGCGACCCGTTCTGGGCCGACATCGACTTCCGCCGGTTCCTCGCCGACTGGACCGTCCCGACGCTCCTCGTCGACGGATGGCACGACTACCCGCTGCCCGGGGTGTGCGACGACTACGCCGCGATCCGCGCCGCGGGGGCGCCGGTGCGGCTGCGCATCGGCGCGGGCGGCCACCTCGGGGGCGGCGGCGAGGGCGGCATGACGGACGCGCCGCTCGACTGGTTCGACACCTACCTGCTCGGGAAGCCCGAGCTCCTCGCCCGACCACTGCCGAGCCGGCCGGTCGCCGTGCACGTCCAGGGCGTCGGCGGGACGTGGCGTGACCTCGACGACTGGCCGCCGCCCGCGTCGGCGCCCACCCGCTGGTACCTGCACGGCGGGGGGCGGCTGAGCACCTCGCCGCCGGCCGCGGCGTCGGAGCCCGACCGCTACCACTACGACCCGGCCGATCCCACACCGTCGGTCGGCGGGATCGGCATGCTCACGGGCGGCCCGCGCGACAACCGAGCGCTGGAGGCGCGCGCCGACGTCGTCGTCTACACGAGCGACGCGCTCGCCGAGCCGCTCGAGCTCGTCGGGCCGGTGCACGCGGAGCTGTTCGTGAGCTCGAGCCTGGAGCACACCGACTTCTTCGTCCGCGTGTGCGACGTGTATCCCGACGGGCGGTCGGTCAACGTGTGCGACGGGCTGCAGCGCTTCGACCCGTCGACGATCGACCGTGGCCCCGACGGGACGTTCCGGGCGAGGGTGCGGGTGTGGCCGATCGGGCACCGCTTCGCCGCCGGGCACCGCCTGCGCGTCCAGGTGTCGAGCGGCGCCCATCCCGTCTACGCGCGCAACCTCGGCACGGGCGAGCCGCCGGCGACCGCAACCGCGATGCGCGCCGCCGACCAGGCCGTCTTCCACGACCCCGACCGTCCCTCGTCGGTCACCCTGCCCGTGTTCGGTCCTGGCGGGCCCTCACTCGTCGAGGAGGTCGCCGCCGAGCGCGGCTTCGGCCGCGAGCGCACGACCGGCACGCTGGCGGCGGACGATCGCCCCGAGCGAGATCAGCACGACGACCGCACCGACGATCTGTAGGGCCGCGAGCGTCTGCGAGAACAGGAGCCACGCGCCCACGATCGAGACGACCGGGTTCGCCAGGGTCAGCATCGAGGTGATGCTCACGTCGACGTAGTGGTGCGCCCACGTCATGAGCCCGTGCCCGACCATGCCGGGGAGCAGCACCAGCCCGACGAGGAGGAACCAGTCGGCCCCGTGGATGGCGCCGAGATCGGGTGACGCCAGGGCGGCCCAGGGCACGACGATCACGGCCGTCCCGATGAAGACCGACGCGAGCAGCGCCCACGCGTGGACGTCGTCCCGGCGGATGCGTTTGGCGAGGAGGAAGTAGCCGGTGAACACGAGCAGGTTGGCGACCGCGAGAAGGTCGCCACCGAGACTCTCGTGGGCGCCGCTCGCGCCCGCGACGACGACGGCGACGCCGGCGAACGCGACGACGGCCCACGTCACCTCGGAGCGCGCCCGCCGCTCGCCGAACAACGGAACCGCCGCGAACAGCACGAGCGCCGGCTGCAGCGCCGGGATGAGCGTCGCGTCGACGATCGACGTCTGCCGGAACGACGAGAAGCCGGTGATGATGCTCAGCGCGAAGCACACCGCCGTGGGAAAGGCGATGCGCACCAGACGGAACGTGATCCGACCACCGGTGAGGTAGGCGACCGCGACCGCGATCGGGATCGCGACGACGACGCGGAAGAAGACGATCGTCTCGGCGCTCGCGTCGATGCCCTTCACGAACAGTGGCCCGAAGCCCCAGGCGAAGACGGCGATCGACGCGGCGACGATGGGTACGCCGCCTGCCCGATGCGTCGTCGTCACGCGGCGCAGGGTAGCGGCGCCGCCGCCGTTCGCCGGATGGATTCAGTCCTCGAGCACGGTCAAGTCGAGGCGCGCCAGCCGTTCGGGATCGGCGACGACGTCCATCTCGACGATGCGCCCGTCCCGAACCGTGAAGCCCATCACCGAGAACGGCTGCTTGCCGCGGACGACGACGACGCCCGCCGCGCCGTTCACGAGCGCCGGGCGCACGTAGGGCGACAGGTGGGCGAAGGTCATCGCCCGGCTCGCCACCTCGGTCGCGCCGTGCACCACGAGGGTCGAGCCCGGCCGGGCCGTCCCGCCGTCGGAGCGCAGCACGACATCGGGATCGAGCACGGCGACCAGCGCCTCGAAGTCGCCGTCGCGGGCCGCGGCGAAGAACGCGTCGACGACCTCGCGCTGGCGTGCGAGATCGGCGTCGGGGACGGCCGACGATCCCTGGACCCGCCGGCGGGCCCGGCTCGCGAGCTGGCGGGTCGCGGTCGGCGTGCGGCCCACGATCGGCGCGATCTCCTCGAAGGGCACGCCGAACATGTCGTGGAGGACGAACGCCAGGCGCTCGGCCGGGCCCAGCATCTCGAGCACCACGAGGAGCGCGAGGCCGACCGAATCGGAGAGCAGCGCCTCGTGTTCGGGGTCGACGCCGTCCTCGGGGCTGACGACCGGGTCCGGCACGTAGGGGGCGAACGGCTCCTCGCGCCGGGTCCCCCGCGAACGGAGCATGTTGAGCGCCACCCGGCCCACGACGGTGGTCAGCCACCCGCCCAGGTTGTCGATCGCCTCGGAGTCCGAACGGCTCAGCCGGATCCAGGCCTCCTGGACGGCGTCGTCGGCCTCGGTCAACGAGCCGAGGAGCCGGTACGCGACCGCACGCAGGTGCGGGCGGTGCTCCTCGAACCGCTCGGCGAGCCACTCGTTCTGGTCCATCACGGATCCCTCCGACGGTCGGTCTCCAGACCTTGACCCGGGAACGGGCCCGGATGTGACAGACGCCACTGCCCGGTCACATTCGGCGCCCCGGCGGGGACATACCCGGCGCGGGAAGAAAGATCCTGAGAAGTGGCCAGAGCATGACCGATTTCTTCTGTCATGGTCGGGCGGTCTCAATCGTCGTCATGTCGGGCGCAGCTCGGAGCCGGCCGCAACGAGGAGGAGAGGAAGGCCCATGACCCCCATCATCGAGGCCCACGGAGTGACGAAGCGCTTCGGCGAGGTCCAGGCCCTCGCCGGGCTCGACCTCGTCGCCGAGTCGGGGCAGGTGACCGCACTGCTCGGACCCAACGGCGCCGGCAAGACCACGTTCGTCTCCGCGGTGGCGACCCTGCTGCGGCCGGACTCGGGCGAGCTCCGGGTCGACGGCATCGACGTGGCGGCCGAGCCCCGGCGAGTCCGCCAGATCATCGGACTCGCCGGGCAGTACGCGTCGGTCGAGCCGGCGATGACCGGCAAGGAGAACCTCGAGTTCGTCGCCCGGCTGTTTGGCCTCGGCCGGCGGTCGGCGCGGGTCGCCGCGGCCCAGGTGCTCGAGCAGATCGGCCTGGTCGACGCAGCCGACCGTCTGGTACGCACCTACTCCGGGGGGATGCGCCGCCGGCTCGACCTCGGCGCCAGCCTGGTCGGGCGGCCGCGGCTGCTCCTGCTCGACGAACCGACCACCGGCCTCGATCCGCGCAGCCGCCGCGAGCTCTGGGACGCGATCCGCAACCTCGTCGCCGACGGCGTCGACGTGCTGCTCACCACCCAGTACCTCGAGGAGGCCGACCAGCTCGCCCGCCGAGTCGTGATCGTCGACCACGGCCGCGTCATCGACGCCGGCACGCCCGACGAGCTCAAGGACCGCGCCGGCCGCGACGTCATCGAGGTTCGGCCGCGCGCCGCGGGTGACCTCCCCGCGGTCGAGGAGGTGCTCGCGATGGTCGCGGCCGAGACGCCGTCCGCGGACATGGACACGCAGCGCGTGACCGCCCCGATCGCGGGCGACGGCGCGGAGGACCTGACCACGGTCGTCCGGCTCCTCGACGAGCGGGGCATCGCGCTCGACGACATCGGCCTGCGCCGCCCGTCGCTCGACGAGGTGTTCCTGAACCTGACCGGCCAACCGCTCTCCACGACCGGAGCCGGTCCCGATTCCGACCGCGTCCCGGCCCGCGGCGCCGACGCGGCCTGATCCGAAGGAGCAACCGATGACCACGATCACGACCTCACCGGTCACGACCGCCGGCGACCGCGGGACGCGCGCCGCGCACGGACCGGGCGCCGGGTTCCTCACCGCCACCGCGCAGACCGCGCGCCGCACGATCCTGCAGTACGCCCGCACACCGCAGCTGCTCGTCCTGCCGACGATCATGGGCGCGCTCTTCCTGTTCATCTTCCGTTACATCTTCGGCGGCGCGATCAACACGAGCTCGGTCGACTACGTCGACTTCCTCGTCCCGGGTTTCCTCGTCACCGTCGTGCTCTGGACGGGGATGAACGCGCCGGCGGGCGTCGCCGAGGACGCGAACACCGGCGTGCACGACCGGCTGCGCTCCTTGCCGATCCCGCGTGCGGCGGTCGTGACGGGCCGTTCCCTCGCCGACAGCGCGCTCGTCGCGTGGGTCCTCGTCGTCACCGCGCTGCTCGGCTACGCCGTCGGCTTCAACACCCATGCCGACTTCGGCTCGGTGGTACTGGCGTTCGCGGTGATGCTCGCGGCGGACTACGCCTTCACGTGGGTCTTCATCAGCCTCGGGCTCGCGGCCGGGAACGCGCAGGCCGCCCAGGGCATGTCGTCGATCCTCGTCGTGCCGTTCACGTTCCTGTCCGGTGCCTACGTACCCGTCCACTCGATGCCGGGCTGGATGCAGCCGTTCGCGAAGAACCAGCCGGTGAGCGTCATCATCAACGCGGTGCGCAGCCTCATGCTCGGTGGCAGTGACGCCGCGGGCGTCGGCCACAGCACCACCTACTGGGTGCTGCTCAGCCTGGCGTGGTGCGTCGGCATCCTCGCGGTGTTCGCCACGATCTCCGTCGCGAGGTTCAGCCGCACCCGTTAGGCCACGGCGGCGCCGCGGGCGGATCCCCCCACGCCCGCGGCGCCGCCCGCGACCTCAGGTGACGGGGATGGCGTCCGCCGATCGTTCCCGCGCCCAGCCGTAGTCGGCCTTGCCGCTCGGGTGACGGCGGACCCGGTCGACGAAGAGGAACGCCCGGGGCGCCTTGTAGCGGGCGATGAGCTCGCGGCACCGGTCGCGCAGCTCGCGGGCGTCGGCGGTGACGCCGGGCTCGAGCGCAACGATCGCGACGACCTCCTGCCCGAAGCGCGGCTCCGGCCGGCCGACGACCACGACGTCCACCACGCCCTTGCATCGCTTGAGCGCGTCCTCGACCTCCTCGACGAACACCTTCTCGCCACCGGTGTTGACGACGAGGGAGTCGCGACCGAGGAGCACGAACCGGCCGTCGGGCTCCATGCGGGCACGGTCACCCGGCACCGCGGCCCGAACGCCGTCGACGATCGGGAACAGCGCGTCGGTCGCGTCGGGGTCGTCGAGATACCCGAGCGGTACGTGGTTGCACCGGGCGAGCCAGCCGACCTCGTCGTCGGTGACCGCCAGGAACCGGGTCCGGTCCTCGGAGAGGACACGGAGATCGGGGCCTGCCTCGAAGCGCTGCGCGTCGTCGCCGTCCGCCGGCAAGGTGCCGAACGCCGCCGCGCCGATCTCGGTCGCGCCGTAGCCGTCACGGATCATCACGTGCGGCAGGTGGTCGTGGATCGCCCGCTTGAGCTCCAGGCTCGTCGGCGCGCCCCCGGTGCCGAGCATCGCGAGCGACGAGAGATCGAGGTCACGCCGCTGGACGCGCTCGACCATCGGCCGCGCGTACACGTCGCCGACCATCGTCATGCAGTTCACCCGCTCGCGCGCCGCGGTCTCGAGGATCGTGTCCATGTCGAAGGGCTTCGCGTCGTCGTGCAGGATCACGGTCGCGCCCTGGTTGATGCCGACCATCGCGGTCCACTGCGCGGCCACGTGCATGAGCGGCGAGGTCGGGAACCACACCATCGCCCCGGTGGTGGCGCGCTGCGCGAGCGAATGGGCCGTCATGCCGTCGGCCCCGCTCATCCCCGCCACGAAGATGTCGCCCTGCCGCCACAGCACGCCCTTGGGGCGCCCGGTCGTGCCGCCGGTGCAGGCGAGGTAGCGGTCGTCGGGGCCGACGGCCGGGAGCCGGGCCGACGGGTCGCCGGCCGCGAGCGCGGTCTCGAAGCCGACCGCGCCGGGGAGCGACGGGGCGTCCGAGCCGTCGTCGACCTCGATGCAGACCTCGAGGGTGGCGGCGACCGTCGCGAGCTTCTCGCCGAGGCCGCGCTCGTAGATCACGGCTCGCGCACCCATCGCGTGCAGGAGTCCGGCGACCTCCGGCCCCGTGTAGCGGTAGTTGACGTTGAAGGGGACGGCGCGGGCGCGCCAGCACCCGAGCAGTGCCTCGACGTGCTCGGGCCGGTTGTGGAGCAGCAGCGCGACCCGCTCCTGCGGGCACTCCCATCGTGGCGTCTCGGGCGTGATCTCGCCGCGTCCGAACCCGCGCTCGACGAGGAACGCCGCGAGCGCGTCGACGCGGCCGCGCGTCTCTCGGTAGGTCCGGCGCCGGTCGCGCCACACGAGCGCGGTCCGGTCGGGGACGGCGTCGCTCACGACGTCGAAGACGGCCGAGAGGGCCCACTGCCCGTCGGCGGTGCTCTGCCCCGGCTCCATACATCTATATGTATAGCGGAGGCCGCCGGAGCCCGTTCCACACGTGTGTTGACGGCCCGGGGCCGAGTCAACAGAATCGCGCCGTCGTGACGACGACCACGATCGCCGACCTCTTCCTGCGCAACGCCGCGACCGACGGAGTCGGCGCGTGGTTCGAGGACCGCTCGTACACGTACCGGGAGATCGTGGCCGAGGGGCGGCGCCGGGCCGCCCTCTGGGACGGCGTCCGCGATCCGGAACGCCCACCGCACATCGGCGTGCTGCTCGACAACACGCCCGAGTACCTGTTCTGGCTCGCGGCGGCGGCGATCAGCCGTTCCGTCGTCGTCGGGATCAACTCCACCTACCGGGGAGCCGAGCTCGCCCGGCTGATCGACCACTGCGACTGCCAGCTGCTCGTGACCTCCGACGCGTACGGCGAGCTCCTCGCCGACGCACCGAGCCGCGTCGCCGGCGACCACGTGCTCGTCACCGGTTCCGAGCGGTACGCGGCGCAGCTCGGCTCCGCGGACCCGGCGTGCGAATGGGACCCGGCCCGGCCCGACGACCTCTACCTCCTCATCTTCACGTCCGGGTCGACCGGGTTCCCGAAGGCGGTGCGCTGCACCCAGGGCCGACTCGTCCGGACCGGTCAGCACGTCGCGGGGGTTGCCGAGCTCGGCCCCGGCTCCGCGGTCTACGCGCCGCTGCCCTTCTTCTACTCGAGCGCGCTCTTCACCGGCCTCGCCAGCGCGCTCTACGCGTGCGCGCCGATCGGGACGCGGGCGCGGTTCTCGGCGTCGCGTGCGATGCCGGACGTGCGTCGGATGGGTGCGACGCTCATGGCGTACACCGGGAAGACCCTCAACTACATCCTCGCCGTGCCGCCGTCACCCGACGACGCGACCTCGCCGCTCCGGCTCGCGCTCGGCAACGAGGCGTCGGAGTCCGACATCCGCGAGTTCGCGCGCCGCTTCGACTGCTCCGTGCGCGACAGCTACGGCTCGACCGAGGGCATGATCATCATCCGCCGTGACCCGTCGATGCCGCCCGGCTCCATCGGGCGGGGCGACGACGACATCGCGGTCTACGACCCTGCGACCGGTGCGGAGTGCCCACCCGCGGAGCTCGACGCCGACGGCCGGCTCGTGAACGCCGAGAAGGCCGTCGGCGAGATCGTCAACCTGGCGCCAGGCGAGGGATTCGAGGGCTACTACCGGAACGAGGAGGCGCGGGCGTCGAAGGTGCGGGGCGGCATCTACTGGTCGGGCGACCTCGCGTACCGCGATGCGGACGGCTGGTTCTTCTTCGCCGGCCGGTCGAACGACTGGCTGCGCGTCGACGGCGAGAACTTCGCCGCCGGCCCGGTCGAGTCGATCGTCATGCGCTACCCGGGGGTGCGGTCGGCTGCCGTCTACGCCGTCCCCGACGACCCGGTCGGCGACCGCGTGATGGTCGCGCTCGAGGTGATCGACCCTGACGCCTTCGCAGTCTCCGACTTCGACGCGTTTCTCGCGAGACAGCGCGACCTGGGGCCGAAGTGGGTACCGAGCTTCGTGCGGGTGACCGGCGAGCTCCCGAAGCTCGCGAGCATGAAGATCGACAAGACCAGGCTGCGCCGCGAGGCGTGGCTCGAAGCGGGCGTCGCCTGGCGTCCGGCCCGTGGGGAGCCACTGCGCCCCCTGACGCCGGCCGACCGCGACTCGCTGGCGCACCTCCTGTCGCCGGGCACGGGTCGCGGCACGCTCCGCGGTCGGTAGCTTGGTCGACGGATGACGACGACGAACCTCGCCGACCGTCGGCTCACAGCCAAGACGGACGCCGCACCCGCGTACCAGGCGCGGCGCGACGAGATCATCGCCGCGGCCGGCCGTGTGTTCCTGGCGAAGGGATACCGCGCCGCGTCGTTCCGCGACATCGCGGAGGCCGTCGGCCTCGACCGGGCGTCGCTCTACTACTACTTCGAGAGCAAGCAGGACCTGTTCCGCACCGTCACGGGCGCGGCGGTCGTCCGCAACACCGAAGAGGCGGAACGGATCGCGACGAGCGACGCGACACCAGAAGCGAAGATCGCCGAGGTCTTCTCGAAGCTGCTCGACTCGTACACGCACGCCGACTACCCGTACATGTACATCTTCCTGCAGGAGGACGTGAACCATCTCTCCGACGACCCGGCCGACCCGTGGGCGCGGAAGATGAACTCGCTCAGCCGGCGCTACAACCGCGCCGTGACACGGATCATCCAGGAAGGGATCGACCGCGGCGAGTTCGTCGTCGCCGGCCCGGCCAGCGTCCTGACCAAGGCGATCATCGGGATGGCCAACTGGACGCACCGGTGGTACCGGCCGGGAGGCAGCCTCTCGACCGACGAGATCGCACACACGTTCACGCAGACGTTCCTGCGCGGGGTCGCCCGCTGAGCGAACCGGCGGGTCACCCGCCGCGAAGGCGGGGGGCGACGGTCCTCGGGCGGGCCGCTCCCCCGGGTTCGAGCCGGTCGCGCACGATCTTGCCCGCCGCGTTCTCGGGCAGCGGGTCGTCCCAGAGCACGAGCTCCTCGGGGATCTTCCACTTCGCGGCGCCGGCGGCGACGAGCCCCGCGACCATGTCGTCGTAGGTGAGCACGGCGCCGGGTCGGCAGCGCACCGCGATCGCGAGGCGCTCGCCGGTCGCCGGATCGGTCACGCCGTAGCCCGCGCACTGCACGACTGCCGGCAGCGCGGCGACCATGCCGTCGACCTCGCTGATCGGGATCTTCATGCCGTTGCGGATGACGACGTCCTTGATCCGCCCGGTGATCGTGAGGCGGCCGTCGTGCAGCTCGGCGAGATCGCCCGTGCAGAACCAGTCGCGACCGTCGGCGTCGCGCTCGAAGGCGTGCTCGTCGTCGGCCGGGTCGACGTACCCGAGGAACAGGTGGGCGCCGCCGATGCAGCACTCGGCCGGGTCGTGCTGGGAGCCGATGCGGACGTCGACGCCGGCGAGGGGCCGGCCGTCGTCGGCGAGGCGGACGTGAGCCGGCTCGCCGAGCGCGCTCGACGTGCTCAGCGGCGCCTCCGACGATCCGTAGGCCCGCAGCACCGTGATGCCGAACTCACGCTCCGCCCGTTCGAGCGTGCGCCGGTCGGCCATCGCGCCGCCGATGTAGACGACCCGGATCGGCACCGCCGCGATGCCGCGGCGCTCCGCCTCCGCGAGGACACGGCCGAGCAGCAGGTCGGGGCCGCCGAAGAAGGTGCCGTCCGTCTCGACCAGGAGGTCGAGCGTCGCCGCCGCGTCGAAGTGCGACTCGATCGTGACCTGGGCACCGACGAGCGGCGCGACCGTGATCGCCTGCATGATGCCGGTGACCGACGCGAGCGGGCTGATGACGAAGATGTTGTCGTCGGGCGCCAGCGCGGTGGCGTCGACGAAGTTGCGGGTCGCGAGGAGCAGGGTGTTGAGCGAGTGGATCACGCCCTTGGGCCGCGAGGTCGTGCCCGAGGTGAAGATGACCATCGCCGGCTCGTCGGGGTCACGTCGTGGGCGCGGCACCCGCCGTTCGGGTTCCGCCGTCCCGATCGACCCGATGTCGAGCCAGCGCGTGACTCCCGGCCCCGACCCGGGCTCCGTGCCCGACCCTGCTCCCGGCACGCCCGCCGGCGCGGCGGCGAGCACCGGGGAGGCCATGGCCACGATGTCGCGCACCTGGGCGGCGCCCGCGCCGACCGGCGCGACCATCACGAGCGCACCGAGTCGCAACGCGCCGTGGATCGCGACCGCGGACGCGGCGTCGTTGCCGGCGAGGAGGAACACGGCGTCACCCGGACGTGCGCCGGCGTGCTCGAGGGCCGCGGCCGCGCCGTCCACCGCCGCGTCGAGCTCGTCGTAGGTCAGCGAGCGCGACCGGTCGACGAGCGCGGCGCGCGACGCGTGCGCCTGCGCCGCGTCGGCGACGAGGTCGACGGGATCGCGCGACCAGAGCCCCGCGGTGTGGAAGGGCCCGGCACGGGCGGCGACCCGGCTCGCGGCCGTCGCGGTGAGCTCCGCCGTCGTTCCCATCCCGACATCCTGCCGGAACGTTCTCGGCCCGCCGGACCGGGATCGTCCCGGCTCAGCGGGCCAGGAACGCGAGGGACGGGTGCCCGGCTAGATTTCGTCTACATGTTTCGGGGGGAATGAGGTTGGTCGACGTTCGGCAGGAACCCGCGCTGCCCTGGCGGCGCGACCAGGGCGAGCTCGCGGCCCGGCTGTCGGCGTGGGCCCGCAGCCACCGCGGGGCTGGTGCGGCGGTCGAGGGCGTGCGGGCGCCCGACAGCGGCATGGCCAACGACACCGTGCTGTTCCGGCTCGACGGCGAGCCGCTCGTCGCCCGGCTCGCGCCGGCGCCGGACTCGCTGTACCCGACGTTCCCGACCTACGACCTCGAGCTCCAGCAGCGCGTGCTCGAGCTCGTCCGGTCGCGCACCGCGGTGCCGGTGCCGGAGGTCGTGCACCTCGAACGGTCGGACGAGTGGCTGGGCGTTCCGTTCCTCGTGACGCGCGCGGTCGACGGCGCCGTCGCGTCCGACAACCCGCCCTACCTCATGGATCCGAACGGCTGGTTCCTGCGCGCCACACCCGAGCAGCGGCGACGGGTCGAGGCGGCGTCGATCGACGTCCTGGTCCAGCTGCATCGCGTGGCCGACGAGGGCGACGCGACCGCCTTCCTCCGCCCGCGGACGCCGGGCGTGACCGCGCTCGAACGCCAGCTCAGCTACCAGCGTGGCTACTACGAGTGGGCGTGCGCCGACCGGCCCGTGCCCGCCCTCGAGCGGGCGTTCGACGTCCTCGCGGTGACGATGCCGGCCAACGACCGGAGCGTGCTCAACTGGGGTGACAGCCGCCCGGGCAACGTCATGTACCGCGACTTCGAGCCCGTGGCCGTGCTCGACTGGGAGATGGCGACGGTCGGCCCGCCCGAGGTCGACCTCGCGTGGATGACGTTCTTCCACTCGTTCTTCCAGGGGATGGCCGAGCAGTACGGGCTCCCGGGCGTCCCCGACCTGTTCCAACGGAAGGACGCGGTCGCGATCTACGAGCGCCTCTCGGGCGACACGCTCGACG
>DASRHL010000489.1:0-20347 GCA_035650535.1 Acidimicrobiia bacterium | reverse complement strand
AGAAGGCGTCGCCGGTGCCCGTGACGAGCACGGCGCGGACGGTGTCGTCGGCGCGCGCGGCGCGCACGGCGTCGACGATGGCGTCGCGCATCTCGATCGTCAGCGCGTTCTTCGCCTCCGGACGGTCGAGCCGGATGGTGGCGACATGGTCGGCGCCGACGCCGTAGTGGATCACGTCCGGTGGGTCGTGAGGATGTTGACGACCGAGACGCCCGACCCGCGCCCGCCGACGTTGTGTTGGAGCGCGTACCCGTTGCGCATCTCGACCTGCCGCTCGCCGGCCTCGCCGCGGAGCTGCCACCAGCACTCGGTGAGCTGGGCGACGCCGGTCGCGCCGATCGGATGGCCCTTGGCCAGGAGCCCACCGGAGGTGTTGACCGGGATGCTCCCGGTGAGCGACGTCTCGCCCTCGATGGACGCCAGGCCGCCCTTGCCCTTGTCGAAGAAGCCGAGGTCCTCGATGTCGAGGATCTCGGTGATGGTGAAGCAGTCGTGGACCTCGGCCATGTCGATCTGCGACGGGTCGACGCCGGCCATCGAGTAGGCCCGTTCCGCCGCGAGCGTCGTCGCCTTGAGGCTCGTGAAGCTGCCCTTCTCGTGCAGGTAGGGGTGGTCGGTCGCGACCCCGAAGCCGGCGACGTAGACGGGATCGTCGGTGAACTCGCGGGCGCGGAGCGCGTTCACGAGGAGCATCGCGGCGGCCCCGTCGGTCTGCGGGCAGCAGTCGAGCAGGTGCAGCGGGTGGCACACCGGCACGCTCTTCAGCACGTCGTCGATCGTGATCTCGTTCTGGAAGTGGGCGAACGGATCCCGCGCGCCGTTGTAGTGGTTCTTCACCGCGACCGACGCGAGCATCTCGCGCGTCGTCCCGTACTCGTGCATGTGACGGGTCGCGAACGGCGCGAACAGCACGGGTGCCGTCTCACCGCGGTTGAAGATGGGGTGTCCGCTGGCTGCCCGCGACAGGAGACCCTCGTCGGACGACTTGTCACGCATCTTCTCGACGCCGATGACGAGCACCACGTCGTAGACGCCGCTGGCGACCGCCATCGCGCCGACGCGGAACGCGTCCGATCCTGATGGGCACGCGTTCTCGACGCGTGTGCACGCGATGCCGGCGAGGCCGAGCGCCGTGGGGATCGTGTTCCCGCCGATGCCCTCCTGGCCCCACAGCGAACCGCGCTGGGTCGCGACGAACGCGGTCTCGACCGTCGACGGGTCGAAGCCCTTGTCGACGCTCGCGACCGCGGCGTCGAACGCGCCGGACGCCATCTGCTCGTAGCTCTGCTCGAACAGCTCGCCGAACTTGATCAGCCCGGCACCCACCACGGCGACACGGTTCCAGCTCATGCTGACTCCTCGTTGGGAACGGCGCGGGCCTTGTAGCCGTAGACCGGGACGCCGCGCTCGTGGATGTAGCGGCGCAGCACGAGCTCGACCTCGGTCCCGACGCGGAGGTCGGCGCCGCTTCCCACGACCTGCAACATCACGCGGGCGCCGTCGACGAGGTCGACGATCGCGAGCGGCAACGGCGCGACGAAGGGCGCCGGCATCGTGTGGTTGATGACGAACGTGTGGACGACGCCCCGGCGCGCGATCGGCGTCAAGACGAACTTCGCGCTGCCACAGCTGATGCAGTGCGGGTGGATCGACGGCGGCGTGTTGATCGTGCCGCAGTCGACGCAGCGGGCGCCGAGCAGGCCGAGGATCTCGTCGGCACCGCGGACGAGCTGCGCGCTCTCCGGCGGGACGCCCATCGGCACCGTCTCGCCGTTCGGGACGAGCTGGTTGCGGGCCCGGAGCGTCGCCGCGTAGGTCGTCGGCTGCCCGTCGGCGAGGATCGCGGCGACGCTCGCCGCGCCCGGCACCGCCCGCTCGGCGGTGATCACGAGTCCGGTCGCGCGGCCGCCGCCGTAGCCGATCATGGCGACGGTGCCGCTCGCGTCGAGCGCGCCGGCGGCGCCGAGGAGGGCGGCTGCCGCGCCGGTGTCGCCGAGCTGCGTGAACACCGCGCTCGACGCGGGTGTCCCCGCGTCGAGTTGCTTCGCGACGGTGGTGCCGAGCCGGCCGTCGGGATCGGGGAGCGACCAGGCGCCGATGTCGAGCGTCGCGAGCTGCTCGCCGACGTCACGCATCGTCGGCAGGAACACCTCCTCGCGGAACAGGCGCGCGTCGTAGAGATCGCGCGTCGCCGCTTCCCCGTCGCCTCGGTAGCGGCCGAGGTAGGGGTGGGTCCGGGTGACCCGGGCGCCGAGTGAGGCCGGGCCGTTGTCGGCGACGAGCACGATCGCCGCTGCGCCCGCGCCGCAACGCTCCTCGAACGCGGTTCCCGCCCCGGGGACGACCGCGTCGGAGACGACGACGAGCGCGACTCGGGCCGAGCCCGATCCGACCGCGTCGGCGGCGCCGAGCAGCGCCTCCATCCCCGCGTGGGCGGACCCCGAGCAGAGCGCGCCACCCGACTTGGTCGACAGCCCGATCGCCGCCGCGAGGACCGCGTGGCTCGGACCCTCGGCGAACGGCGGCCGGGAGGTGCCCCACCAGAGACCGTCGACGATGTCGGTCTGGAGGCCCGAGGCGCCGATCGCCCGGCCCGCGGCCTCGGCCGCGAGGGTCAACACGTCCTCGTCGGCGCCGCAGACCGCGGCCTGCCCCCGCCCGCCCTTGCGGCCCCAGGCGGCCGCCACCTCGGCGGCCGGCAGGCGGAACGCGGGCGCGGCGGCACCCACGGCGAGGACGTGCACGGGGGAGCTCACAGCCCGGATGGTACCGAACCCCCGCCCGCCGCCGGGACTGCGGTCAGCTCGAGGCCGCCTTGCCGTTCGTGCTGCCGGGGTCGGACTGCATCGTGGTGACGCCCGGACCCGCGTCATTCGGGAGCCGGCGCAGCGCGGCGCGGTCACCCTTCAGGTAGGCGTCCCAGAAGTCGGTGGTCGCGGTGTTCACCTCGGCGACCGCGGCCGTGTTGGGTCCGCCGCCCAGGAAGTCGTCGTGGTGGCCGCCCACGACCGTGACGAGGTACTTGGGTGGCGTCGCCCGCGCGTACGAGCTCGTGCTGCCCGCGTAGTTGACGGTCGGGTCGTGGTCGCCGTGGACGAGCATGAGCGGCGGGCCGTGACCGGCAAAGTCGGTGCCCGAGACCAGCGGCGTGCCCGAGATCGAGATGGCCGCGCCGACCCGAGCGTCGCGACAGCACGAGCGCTCGGCGACACCCAGCGTCGTGATCGCGCCGAGCGAGTGACCGGCGACGCCGACGTGCTTCGCGTCGACCTTGTGGTGCAGCACGCCTCGGTGGCGCGCCAGCGCGAGCATCCGACCGAGCACGAACTCCACGTCGCGGGGCTGGTTGGCCACGTCGGCGACCCCACCGACGCTCCCGCCGTCCCGACTCGAGATCGGGAACGTGGGCGCCGCCACGACGTAGCCCGCCGCCGCCCACGGAGCGACCGTCGCTGCGTATCGCTGCGGGTCGGACCCGTTCCCGTGGGCGAAGACGATCAGCGGGAACGGCCCCTTCCCCGCGGGGATCCAGATCGTCGTCGGAAGTGTGCGCGAGGGCGCGCCAGCCTCGTGGGCCGCCTCGTTGGGAGGGGTCGGCCGGCTGCGGTCGACGAAGGTCCTCGTGATCTCGACGACCGCCCGCTTCGGCGCCGGTGCCGGTGTGCCGGCCGCAGCCGCGATCCCCGCGGCTGCGGGGACCACGAGCATGGTGATCGCGGCGAAGCTCGCCATCCCGACCGCGCGCTGCATGACGGCAGGGTAGGCGCGCCTATCCACCCATCCCGAGCAGGCGTTCGCGGCTGAGAGCCCGGGACGCGCGCCACAACGCCGTCAGCGCGAGCAGCCAGGCCAGCGCGCCGATGGCGAAGCCGAGGGTCTTGGCTTCGAAGAGGGATCCGCTGGCGACGCTGTAGGCGACGACGATGAGCGGCAGCGTGACGAGCGCGGAGGCCTGCTGCGCCGCGGCGGCGCTCGAGACCCGCGCCGAGATCGCGAGGATCAGGCACAGGGCGAGGGCGACGAACGGCGGCAGCACCCACAGCATGAGCACCCACCAGTTCGACGTCGGGAAGAACCAGCCGCCGACGCGCGGGCCGACGGTCAGGTTGACGATGACCGAGTAGATCGCGAAGCCGGCGAAGGCGGTCAGATAGCCGGGTATGAGCGCCGCGAGGAGCTTCCCGAGGTAGATCTCCCGCTCGGTCGCAGGGGAGTGGGCCAGGAACTCGCCGCTCCCTCGCTCGCGCTCGCCGATGATCGTGTTCGCGCCGACGGCCGACGACACCGTCAACGGCACGACGATCGCCAGGGGTGCGAACAGGTTGACGGCCAGTGCGTACGACGCTTCCGCCGGCCCCTTCTGACCGTGGATGTGCGTTCGTAGCGACTTGGGGAGCGAGCCGACGATGTCGCCGAGCTGCTTTGCGAGCTTCACGTCGTGCACGTGCGTGATCAGGAGGAGCAGCAACCCCGGGATGACCACGAAGAACAGCGACGAGATGATCGCGAGCGGTAGCCAGAAGTCGCGGGCCTGGCGGAGCTGGCGCAGGTCGGTGCGCGCGATCGTCCACGAGCGCGAGCGCGTGCGCCTCTGCCGGTCGAGGGTGACCGCGCTCACGGCACTTCCGCCGAATGCGGCGCACGCCGGTACGCCGGCTCGCGGACGATCGTCTCGCTGCGTCGGATGGCGAAGTAGAGCTGCTCGAGCGTCGGCGTCTGCGGTTCGACGCGGCGCAGGCGCGCGCCGGCCGCGACCAGCGCGTCGACGAGCTCGGGGATCGCGTGCTCGTCGGCGAGCTCGACGGTCGCCGCGCCGTTGCGCTCGTATCCGCGCACGAAGGGGAGTGACGCGGCGCCGTCGAGAACCGTCGGGTCGTCGGCCTCGAGCACGACCCGGGTGGCCGCCCAGAAGCGCTTGGTGAGCTCGTCGGGCGTCCCGGACACCAGCGTGCGGCCGTGGTCGAGCACGATGACCTGGTCCGCGAGTCCTTCGGCCTCCAGGAGGAGGTGGGTGCACATCACGACGGCCTTGCCCTGCTCCGCGAGCTCGTCGATGAGGCCGAGGACGGCCCTGGCCGACTCGGGGTCGAGGCCGGCCGTCGGCTCGTCGAGCAGGAGGAGGTCGGGTTCGTGGAGGACGGCGCGGGCGAGGGCGAGGCGCGCCCGCATCCCGGTCGAGTAGCCGCCCACGCGCTGGTCGAGCGCGTGCGCGATGTCGAAGCGGGCCGCCGCCTCGGCGATGCGCTGCGGAAGGACGTCGTCGGGCACGTCGAAGAGCTCGCCCGCGTAGCGGAGGTTGTCGTGGCCGCTGAGCCGGTCGTAGAGCGCGGGCCGGGCGGGGACGACGCCGCAGCGGCGGCGCACCTCCGCGCCGCCGGGCCCGGCGGGCTCGATCCCGAAGACCCTGATCTCGCCTGCGTCGGGCGCGAGCGCGCCCGTGACGAGCCGGACGACGGTCGTCTTCCCGGCGCCGTTGGGCCCGAGCAGCACGGTGACGGACCCCGCCGGAACGTCGAGGCCGAGGCCGTCGACGGCCACGACGTCGCCGAAGCTCCGGCGGACGCCGGTGGCGGCGATGGTCGCGTCGGGTCGGGCCCCCGTGGTCGGCATCGAGGATCTTTCGGCGCGAACCGGCCCCGGGTGAAGCGCGCGTCCGCCCGGTAGATTCGCCGCCCGGGACCGTGCCGGAGAAGGGGCGAACGATGGACGACGTGCTCGGCTACGAGCGGAGGCGGGTGGTCGTCTCGGGGGCGGCGACGGGTATGGGCGCGGCGACCGTCGGGATCCTGCTCGACCTCGGCGCCGAGGTCACGACGCTCGACGTGAAGCCGGTCACGGCGCCGGTCAAGGCGGCGCTCGAGATCGATCTCCGCGACCGGGCGTCGATCGACGCGGCGGTGGCGGCGATCGACGGGCCTGTCGACGCGTTGTTCTCGTGCGCCGGCCTCCCCGGACCGCCGTTCTCCGACGTCGACGTGATGCTGGTCAACTTCGTCGGCGCCCGGCACCTGATCGAGTCGCTCGTGCCGCAGATGCCCGAGGGATCGGCGATCGCCACGATCGCGTCATGCGCGGGAATGGGCTGGCAGCTCCAACTCGCGACGTGGATGGAGCTCATGACGAGCGACGGGTTCGAGGCCGGCAAGGCGTGGTGTGAGACGCACCTCGACGCGATCACGGGCGTCGGCGGCGCGTACACGGCTTCGAAGCAGGTGATGAACGCGTGGGTGTGCTGGCGCGCCGCCGGGCTGATCACACAGGGGATCCGCCTGAACGTATTGAACCCGGGCCCGACCGAGACCCCGATGATGCCCGACTTCGAACGCAACGCCCCCGGCGGCGCCGACCTCATCAACGCGTTCACGAAGCCGATCAACCGGCGCTCCACGCCCGAAGAGCAGGCCTGGCCGCTCGTGATGCTCAACAGCCCTCGACTCAGCTACGTCGCCGGGCACGCCATGCACGCCGACGGCGGCTGGTTCGGTGGTGTGCAGACCGGGGCCGTGACCGTGCCCGAGATCCCGGAGGGATGACCGTTTCGACCACGACGCCCGCCCGGGCCCGGGGTAGGGTTCGCGTCCGCCCGAACGGGGCGGAGCACCAACGGCGGCGTAGCCGAGTGGCCCAGGCAAGGGTCTGCAAAACCCTGGACGCGGGTTCGATTCCCGCCGCCGCCTCCACCCGTCAATCCATCCACCGATCGATCGTCCAGGGCGTGGCCGTCAGCGGAAACCACGGCGACGCCGGCGGCACCCGTGTTACGCGCCGTGCTCCTGACTGCGGTGCCGGTCGTGGTGGCACTCGGGGCAGCGCGGCTCGATCTCGTCGACGAGGGTTTGGTGGTTCTGGGCGTAGCCAGGAACGTGGTCGTCTTCCAGCAGGTCGGTCGATCCGCAGTCGACACATCGGTTGCCGTGACGTTCGCGGGCGACACGTTGCTGACGTGCGGTCGGGTAACGGTGCCGACCGGACGCGTTGATCGGCAGCCGGTTCGCCTCCGTGATGAGGAGGCGGATGAACGACTCGGGGAGGAGTTGGGCAACGGCATGGTCGGTGACCGGGGTGCCGTCGTCCATCGTGCAGCCGTCGCCGCGCACGTGCACGATCACTTCGGTCGCGACGCTCGGGTCGCCGTCGCGCAGCAACTCCAGCAGGGCGTGAGCGCGTTGTTGCGCGATCGAGGGCCAGCGGCCCGACGCGTCCGCGGACGCGCGGAATGACGACTGGCTGACGAGCACCTTCGCATCGATGGCGGCGGCGAGCGCGGCATGTTCGAGAGGTGGGAGCCGCAATGTCGTGAGACCCATACCGTCGGGTTCGAGCCGTTGGGTGAGCCCCGTAGCCGCCGCGTGGCGTGCCGCGGTCTGTTCGGGGGTTTCGTGACGTTGCAGCCACGACGCGAGCGCGTGCGCCAGGCGGCCGGCGGGCACCCGCTCGGCGATCTCGCACAGCTCCGCCTCGTTCGTCGATGTCGCGACCCGGCTGAGTGCGCGCACCTTGCTGTACGAGAGGCGCCGGGCCTCGAACGCGGCCGCGATCGTCGGCAGCACCCGCAGCGCCCGGCCGATGCGAAGCCATTCCCGCGCCGTGCACACCTCGACGTCGAGTGCGTCCGCGACCCAGTGCGCGCACGTCGGCACGCCGTCGATCGCCCACTCCAACGAGGTGTCGAGCTCGGCGACCAGCCGGACGAGGTCGAACTGGCTGGCGGCCCAGCGCTGTCCGGCCTCGAGCACTGCGGCGCGCGCCCCGCCCGCCTCGCCCGCTCCGCCCGCCTCGACTGCTGATGCCATCTCCTTCGCCTCCCCGCTCGCCCGCCGTTTGCGGGCTGCTCGGTCTCGCTGGACAAGGGGGAAGCGGTGACGAGTTGTGCTCGTCACGGTAACGGAGGGGTATGACACTTACGCCCGACCGGCCGCTCCGCACCGCGCGCACGCGTCCGCGGACGCGTGCGCTCGAGCCTCGCCCGTCATAGCGACGAGCTGCCGGTGGGCACGGAGTTGCGCTCTCGACGATCGAAGCTTGATGACCCGTAGAGCTGCAGATCTGCCAAGATCCCTCCAGCGTTTCGGCGTCTCTCCGCCATTGACTGCGCCGGGGGTCGACGGGTGGCACAGCTGACGGGTCCGGTCACCGCTACCGAGCCGTTCCCGGCCCGTAGCCCGGCCTACCTCGCCGACCCCTACACCTACCTGCGGCGGCTGCGGGAGCAGGGCCGGGTGGTCGTCGACCCGGGGAGCGGTCTCTGGTTCCTCCTCCACTTCGACGACGTGGAGGAGGGCCTGACGACGATCACCCGCGGGCCTGACCGGGACCAGATCCACCGCCACTTCCCGGGGAACCCGTTCGCGGCCGACGGCCCCGGCCACACGGGGCCGCGCCGGGTGATCATGCCGACGTTCAGCAACCGCGCCGTGCAGCGGTTCCGCGATCGCGCCCAGGAGATCGTCGACGCCGTGCTCGCCGGCAGGGAGCGGGGCGGTGAGCTGCGGGTCGTCGACGAGATCGGGTTCCGGCTGCCCTACCACCTCACCTGCGACATCCTCGGTGTTCCCGAGGTCGACGACACCGAGGAGCTCCGTGCGTGGACCTGGAAGAGCCTCGAGCTGGTCGACGCCTTCCTGACCCCCGAGCAGCTCGCCGACGACGTCGAGGCGTCGGCGTGCCTCGCCGAGCACCTGCGCGAGGTCGTCGACTGGAAGCGGGAGCATCTCGGCGACGACGTCGTCTCGACGGTGATCGCGACCGCCGACGAGGGCGAGGTCATGCGGCCCGACCAGGTGGTGCCGTACGTCCACACGCTGTACCTCGCCGGCATGCACACGACCGTCAACCAGTCCGCGTTGAGCCTGCTCGCCCTGCTCGAGCACCGTTCGCAGTGGGAGCTGCTTCGGTCGAAACCGGAGCTGCTCGAGAACGCGGTCGAGGAGCTGCTGCGATTCGAGCCGACCGCGCAGTACATGCGGCGGACCGGGACGAGCGACCGCGAGATCGGCGGCGTGACGATCCCCGCCGGAACCGAGGTGGTGTGCTGGATCGCGTCCGCGAACCGCGACGAGCAGCGCTTCGGCCCGACCGTCGACCAGCTCGACATCACGCGCCCGGACGCGCGTAACCACGTGGCGTTCGGCAAGGGCCCCCACGTCTGCGTCGGGAGCTGGCTCGCGCGCCTGGAGCTGCAGGTGGTCGTGGGGACGATCGTGAGCAGGTTCCCGGGCACCGAGCTCGTCGACCAGACGCTCCGCTGGGAGAGCAACTTCATCCGCGGGCCGGCGGAGCTCGTCGTCGAGCTCCGCCCCTGACGGTCCGCAGCGCCGTCTTCGGCTCACCCGATCGCGAGTTCGGGACTTTGGTCCCTCGATCGAGCATGGTCGTCGTGCCGACACCAACAGAGATGACGACCGAGCACATCTGCGACGGCGACGTGGTCCTCTGCGAACGCTGCGGCGACTACTGCACCGTCAAGACGTACCGCTGGGAGTCCGAGGTCCAGGTGATCCGCTGTGCCGATGGCATCTACGTCATCGGGATCGCCAACCAGTCCGTCCCGCAGCGGACGTTCGCCGACTGGGGCCGGGCTGAAGAACCCCGACTCGCGGCCTGAGCCCGACCGGCACCTCGCAGCCGCACCGATTCGTCCCTACGATCGGGTCCTTCGACCGCGCGACGAGGGAGACGGACGTGAGGGCTGCACTGCTGACGGAGGAGCCCGGTCGGCTCGAGCTGGCCGACGTGACGATCGACAAGCCGCAGGTGCACGAGGTCCTGATCCGCACCATCGGCTCCGGGCTCTGCCACAGCGACCTGCACGTCATCGACCGGCCACGGGCCACCGCGTTCGGGACCCTCCCGATGGTGCTCGGGCACGAGGCCGCCGGCATCGTCGAGGCCGTCGGCGACGACGTGACCTACGTCCGGCCCGGCGATCACGTGATCACGTTCTGCATGCAGTTCTGCGGGGAGTGCGAGTTCTGCCTGCGCGGACGACCGACGTTGTGCGCGAACAGCCCCGGACCGCGCGCGAGCGACGCACCACCCCGCCTCACGATGGCCGGGGATCCCGTCTCGCAGTTCGCGAACCTGGGCGGGTTCGCCGAAGAGATGCTCGTCCACGAGCACGCGCTGGTGAAGATCGATCCCGACTACCCGCTGGATCGCGCCGCGATCATCGGCTGTGGCGTCGCCACCGGGCTCGGCGCGGCGTTGAACACCGCGCAGGTGCAGCCCGGGTCCAGCGTCGCCGTCGTCGGGTGTGGCGGCGTCGGCCTCGCGGTCGTACAGGGCGCCGCGATCGCCGGCGCGCGCCAGATCGTCGCCGTCGACATGCAGCCGTCGAAGTTCGACCTCGCGCGCAAGCTCGGCGCGACCGACTGCGTCGACGCGTCCGCCGGTGATCCGGTCGGTCAGGTGCTCGAGCTCACGGGCGGCGGGGTCGACTACGCCTTCGAGGCGATCGGGCTCAGGACGACCGCCGAGCAGGCCGTCGGGATGCTGCGCCCCGCGGGCACGGCCACGATCGTCGGCGTGGGGATCGGCGAGCTGCTCCAGATCGACATGGCGATCTTCCTGGGGGAGCGCCGCATCCAGGGCTGCCTCATGGGCTCGAACCGGTTCCGCACCGATCTGCCCCACTACATCCAGCTCGACCAGATGGGTCGCCTCGACGTCGGGTCGATGATCGAGACGCACATCGCGCTCGACGACGTGAACGACGGGTACGAGGCGATGCGGCGCCAGGCGATCAACGGCCGCCGGGTCATCATGTTCCCGGAGTGACCGAACCGCGGACCCGGCTGCTGCGCGGATCCCGCCACCTCTCGGCGGTTGTCGCACAACAGTGGGTGCGTGACCAGCGAACCGCTCAGTCGTCCTTGAGCGCGACCGCGTTGGGTGTCACGTTCATCTTCGGGACGTACTCCTCGACCTCCATCTCGCGACCGTCACGCGCGAACTTCGCATCGAGCTCGTCGCGGCAGGACGCGCAGAGGCCACGGAAGCGCATCGGCTCGGTGTGGCCGCACCGAACGCAGTCCATGTCGACAGGGGTCAGGTCCAGGTCGGTGGTCGTCACTCCTGGATTCTGGCGCGCCGCCAGCACGGGCGTGCGGACCTGCGCCGCCTCGGTCAGACGGGCACGACCTCGACCGGGATCCCGTTGACGACGGCGTTCCCGGAGATCTCGTCGACGAGGTGCCCGGGCGCGAGCAGGTTGTTGTTGACCCCGGCGTGCTCCCTCGCGACCGACAGGCGGGTGCCGGCCTTGTCGTGGCCCCACCCGTGGGGGAGGCACACGACGCCGGGCATCATCTCGTCGCTGACCTCGACCGGCGCCTCGACCGAACCGGCTTCGGAGCTGATCCGGGCGAGCGCACCGTCGGCGACGCCCGTGCGCGCCGCGTCCTCGGGGTGGATCAGCAGCGTGCAGCGGTCCTTGCCCTTCACGAGGACCTTCACGTTGTGCATCCACGAGTTGTTCGAGCGCACGTGGCGGCGGCTGATGAGGACGAGTCCGCCGTTGCTGCGGTCGAGGCGGGCACGCAGACGCGGCACGTCGGCCGTGATGTACGGAGGCGCGACCTCGAGCTTGCCGGACGGTGTGTCGAGGATCTCCCGGACGCGCGGGATCGGCGGTCCCATGTCGATGCCGTGTGGGTTGTCCTTGAACGACTGGAGCGAGAGACCGTCGGGGTTCGCGCCGTAGCGGTCGCCGAACCGGCCGGTGCGGATCTGCAGGTCGAGGATCCGCTCGGGCCCGCCGCGGTCGTAGTACGCGGCGATCCTCTCGGGATCGAGCCCCTGCAGCGCGCAGAGACCTGCGAAGAAGGCGTCGTCGAGCGCCTGGACGTCGACGTCGTCGTTCGTCGTTCCCGCACAGAGCGCGCCGAGGCGGGTCAGGATCTCCCACTCGCGAGGCCGGTCCTCGGGCGGCGGGAAGATCGCCTCCGACCAGTTGCCGGCGCTGCTCGCGGCCCACGACCAGATCAGGTCGTCGTAGTGCGGCTGTTCGAGCGCCGACAGCCCGGGGAGGATCACGTGCGCGTGGCGTGTCGTCTCGTTGAGCCAGTTGTCGACGCTGATCATGCACTCGAGCTGCGGGAGCGCGGCGTCGAGGCGTCCGGCGTCGGGTGCGCTGAGGACGGGGTTCCCGGCGATCGTGATGAGCGCCTTGATCTGGCCCTCGCCCGGCGTCGCGATCTCCTCGGCCAGGCACGACACCGGCACCTGCCCCAGCACCTCCGGTGCACCGCGCACGCGGCTGCGCCACCGCCCGAACTGGACTCCCTTGGCGTGCTCCGGGTTCGGGAGCAACGAGAGCGACCACGCGATCGGGTTGCCGAACATCATCCCGCCCGGCCGGTCGAAGTTGCCGGTGACGATGTTGACGACGTCGATCAGCCACGATGCGAGCGTCCCGAACTCCTGGTTGCACAGCCCGATGCGCCCGTAGACGGCGGCGGTCGGCGCCGCGGCGATCTCGCGGGCGATGCGACGGATCGTCTCGGCCGGGATGTTGCACGTGCGCGCGACGGTCTCGGGAGAGAACTCCGCGCACAGCGCCGGGAGCTCCTCGACGCCGTTCACGATGTCGGCGACGTCCCCCAGGTCGGTCAGGCCCTCGTCGAACAGGACGTGGAGGATCGCGACCAGGAACGCGGCGTCGGTGCCCGGCACGATCGGGATCCACTCGTCGGCGCGCTCGGCGGTGCCGGTGCGCCGCGGATCGATCACGACGGTCTTGCCGCCCCGGGCGCGGATCTTGTCGATCTCGCCGAGCACGTCGGGGCACGCCAGGAACGACCCCTGCGACGCGTGCGGGTTCGCGCCCATCACGACGAAGTAGTCGGTGCGGCGGATGTCGGGCGCGGGCACCCACCACATGTGGCCCCACATGAGGACGGCCGACACGTTCTTGGGCCACTGGTCGACGGTCCCGGCCGAGTAGATCATCGGGATCTTCGCCTGTGCCATGAACAGCGCGACGTACTTCCCGAGCGAGAAGTTGTGTGCCGTCGGGTTGCCGATGTACGCGGTGAGCGCGCCGATCCCGTCGCGCTCGAGGACCGGGCGGAGGAGCTCCTCGCACCGGGCGAACGCTTCGTCCCAACCGACCTCGCGCCACGTGTCGCCGTCGCGGACCATCGGCGCCCGCAGCCGGTCGGGATCCTCGTGGAGGTGCCCGAGCGTGGTGCCCTTCGGGCAGATGTAGCCGCGGCTCCACACGTCGTCGCGGTCGGGCCGGATCAGCGCGACCCGCTCGTCGCGCACGTGGATCTGCAGGCCGCACATGCACTCGCAGAGCGGGCAGGTGCGGTAGTGGATCTCGGTCTCGCCCGTGCCGTCGCGACTGGTCTCGGCTGCGGTCAACGTTCCCCTGACGCCTCGGCTCTACCCGGTGCGCTCTAGTTTGGCCGACCGTGAGGGTTCGCGGGCCGGGAGCCGTCGCCGTGCTCGTTGCGGTGCTGCTCGCCGCCGTTCCCACCGCGGCGGCGCAGCGCCCCGCCACGCGGACGCCGGCCTCGTGCCGCGCCGTCCCGAAGGGTGCCATCCACGAGCTCCGGGCGGTGCGGGGCCGGACGCCGGTCCTGCTCGTGCACGGCTTCTCCGGCCTGCCGAGCGACTTCGCCCGCTCCCGTGACGGCTTCCCCTCGATGGAGGAGACGCTGGCGAAGGTTCCCGGGGTCGCGCTGGCGACGTTCGACTACTCGAAGCACGCGCTCGAATGGGTGACCGATCGGCACGTCGGGCCCGCGCTCGCGGCGGCGGTCGTGTGTCTCGCGCGACGGTCGGGCCATCACGTCATGATCGTGGGTCACTCGATGGGCGGCCTCGCCGCCCGGTACGCGCAGGCGCAGACCGTCGCCGGTACCAGGGTCGCGAGCGTGATCGACCGCGTCGTGACGATCGGCACGCCGAGCACCGGCTCGCAGCTCCTCTCGTTGACGAACGGCGTGACCGGGATCGTGCTCGACCGGATCCTCGACGGCGCCCGCGATCTGTGCGGCAACCCGACGCCGTCCCGCCCGCACCGCAACCTCTGCGACCTGCTCGGTGCCCAGGCGACACCCGCGGTCCGGGGGCTGCGGCCGGGGTCGGCCGAGCTCGCCGCGCTGCCGCCGTGGGACCCGCACCTCGTCGTGCAGGCCGTCGCGGCCGACCTCTCGCTCTATGTCACCGCGTTCGGTCTGGAGCAGAGCGTGTCGGTCGGCGACATCCTCGTCTCGGTCGACTCGGCCACCGCCGACGCGAGCGCGGGCGAGGCTCCGGTGGTCGTCCGGTGCCGGTCGAAGGCGAGTGACCTCACGCGCGTCGTCGACGGCTCGCCGTGCAGCCACGGTCAGCTCCTCCGGAACCGCCGCATCGTGGCCGACGTCCGGACCCAGGTTCGCGACGCGGTCCACGACTCGGGCACCCTCGCCTGACCCGGCTCTCCGGGCTCAGGGGAAGTCGTAGAAGCGGGCCGGGGTGTCCCACAGGACGGCCTGGACGTCGGCGCGGGGTAGGTCGCCGAGGCCGCGAGTGAAGACGTCGACGGCGTCCGGGAAGCGGGCGTCCGGGTGCGGGAAGTCGCTGGCCCACATGACGTGGTCGGCGCCGACGGTCGCGACGACGAACGCCGCCAGCCGGTCCTCCGGGTCGGATGAGATCACGCACTGCCGGGCGAAGTACTCGCGTGGGGTGAGCGACAGGTCGGCGCACTCGGAGTGCTCCATCCACTCGCGGTGCTCGTCGAGACGTGCGAGCCAGTAGGGGAGCCAGCCCGTGCCCGACTCGAGGAACGCGACCCGCATCGACGGGTGGCGTTCGAGCACGCCCCCGAGCAGCAACGCGACGGCCGCGGTCATCTGTTCGAGCGGGTGCGAGCACATGTGGCGAGCTGCGAACCCGCGGAAGCGGTCACTGCCGATCGTCGGCGCCCGCAGGCCGAGCGCCTCGTGCACGCCGAGGACGAGGCCGGTCTCCTCGAGCGCGTCGTACAGCGGGTCGAACGCGGGGTCGTCGAGGTAGACGTCGGCGACGTGGTTCGGGCGGACGACCACTCCCGGGAGCCCGAGTGCCGCGGCGCGACGCACCTCGGCTGCCGCGAGCCCGGGTGCGCGTTGCGGGACGACGGCCATGCCCGTGAGCCGGTGCGGGTCGACCGCGCGGTACGCGGCGATCCACTCGTTGTACGCGGTGCACGCGGCAGCGGACTCGGCGTCCGACAACTCGGGGAGGTACGGGACGAACAGACCCATCGACGGGAAGAGGACGGCGGCGTCGATGCCCTGCGCGTCCATCGCGCGCAGGTACGAGGGCGCGTCGAACCCGTGCTCGAGCTGGTCGGCGAGCAGGGACGAGTCGCCACAGAGCTGGACCGGCGTCGTCGGCGGCAGGTCCATCACCGGCCGGCCGGGCGGGCACCAGTCCGTGAACAGGTCGCCCGGCTCGACGACGTGACCGTCCGCGTCGAGGACCCGGTAGCCGTCACGCACGGTCGGTCACATGCGCCGCGCGGCGAGCCCGCCGTCGAGCGGGACGACCGCGCCGCTGAGGTAGGTCGAGAGCTCCGACGCGAGGAAGACGGCCGCGTCGCACACCTCGCCGGCGCGGGCGAGGCGCTTCATCGGCATGCCGGCCGCGACCCGGGCCCGCACGAAGTCGGGGTCGGGCGCGCCACCCGAGACGCGCATGAACAGACCGGTGTCGGTCGCCGACGGTGCCAGCACGTTCACGCGCACGTTGTCGGGCGCATGTTCGATCGCGGCCTGCTTGCACAGGTTGACGAGCGCGCCCTTGCTCGCGCAGTACGCCGGATGCCCGGGCGCGACGATCAACCCGAGCGTCGAACCGAGCGCGATCACCGACCCGCCGCCGTTGGCCACCATCGCCGGGATGGCGGCCCGCATGCACAGGAACGGGCCCTTCAGGTTGACGTCGAGCACGCGCTGCCACTCGTCGTCGCCCAGCTCCACCACCGCCTTGAAGCTCTCGATCGCGGCCGAGAGCACGAGCACCCGGAGCGGGCCCATCGCGCGGGCGACCTCGATCGTCGTCTCGACGTCGGCGCGGTTGGTGACGTCGCAGGGCGCGCCGACCGCAGAGGCACCCGTCGCCTGGATCTCGCGCGCGACGCGCTCCGCGCCGTTGCCGTCGACGTCGGCCACGACGACGGCGGCGCCCTCTGCCGCGAACCGGTGCGAGATCGCCTCACCGAGTCCCGACGCGCCGCCCATCACGAGCGCGACCCGGTTCTCGAGCAGTCCCATCGGTCTCGCCCGCTATCGCAACGCCGCGAGGCCGCCGTCGGCGGGGATCACGGCACCCGACACGTATGCCGACAGGTCGCTCGCGAGGAACAGCGCGATCGCGCCGACGTCCTCCGCGATGCCGAGACGGCGGGCAGGGATCGTGCGCTTCAGCCCCTCGACGAACTGCTCGGCGCCCGGCGTCTTGTCGAGGACCTTGCGAAACCTCGGCGTGTCGATCGAGCCGGGTGCGATCACGTTCGCCCGCACACTCGGCCCGTACTCGACCGCGATCTGCTTCGTGAGCAGCACCAAGCCGGCCTTGGCTGCGCCGTACGCGGCGTACCCCTCGGAGCCGATGAGACCGAGCGTCGACGCGGTGTTGATGATGCTGCCGCCGTCGCCGGCCAGCATGTGCGGGAGCGCGGCGCGGCAGGCGTAGAAGATCGCGGACAGGTTGGTCGCGATCGTGAGGTCCCACTCGTCGTCCGTGCAGTCGACGAGCCGGCCCGACATCTGGACCGCCGCGTTGTTGTAGAGCACGTCGATGCGGCCGTAGCGGTCCATCGCGGCGGCGACCATGTCGTCGACGTCGGCACGCTTCGAGACGTCGGCGTGGACGGCCATGCCTTCGCCGCCGCGCTCCTCGAGCGTGCGGACGGTCTCGGCCGCGCCCGCGTCGTCGACGTCGACGACGACGATGCGCGCGCCCTGGGCGGCCATGAGCCCGGCTGCGGCGCGTCCCTGGCCCGATCCGGAGCCCGTGATCAGCGCGACCTTGCCCGCGAGCAGCCCGGTGAAGTCGAGGTCTTGGCCGACGGTGGTCACCGGCGTCCGCTCACGACCAGGCGTCGACGACCTGGTCGGTCGTGACGCACGTCGCGAGGAGGCGCAGGGTGTTCGCGATCACGGCGTCGGCGTACTCGGGGGGTACGCCGGCGACCGCGTCGGTGACGAGCGCGACCCGGTAGCCGAGGTCGACGGCGACCAGGACCATCCCCAACACGCCGATGTTCACCGAGACCCCCGTCGCCACGATCGTCGTCACGCCGAGATTGCGCAGGATCTGGTCGAGCTCGGTGCCGGGGAACGGCGTCAGGCCGTGGTGGCGGGGCACGACGAGGTCGGACGGCTGCTGGTCGAGCTCGGGTACGACCTCGACGTCGGGCGAGCCCGCCAGCATGTTCCCGGGCGCCTTCGCGAGGTTGCGCAGCATCGGCGAGTTCTCGCTCGCGCCCGCCCGGTCGGGCCGGAACTGGGCCGTGCAGTGGACGACACGGGCTCCCGCCGCCCGGGCCGCGCCGCAGATCCGGCCCGCGTTGGCGAGGACCCCGGCCTTGTCGACGGCGACCGCCAGGTCGGGGATCGTCGCCCGGTCGCCGATCACGCCCCGCTGCAGCTCCATCGTCAGCACCGCGGCGTGTCCGGGGTCGAGCATCTCCCGCAGGTCCACAGGCACCGCTCACCCGCTCCCGGCTCGGCGCGCCGGGCCGCTCGGGCCCCGCTCGCGCCTGCGCGGGACACCCGCGTGGCGACGCTCGCTCATCGTCGCAGCGTACGCCCGTCCCCGCGTCACGCGCGGGGGGCGGCGGGGTCGTGTTGGGTCGAGAGAGGGGAAGCCGAGGGAGGCATCCCGGGCCGTCAACCGGAGGATCCCAGGCCATGTCCGACCACATGCTCTACCGACATCCCGACCTCGCGCTCGCGGGCGCGGCGATGCGGGCCGAGTGGCGCGACGAGGAGGAGGAGTGGATGCGGTCCGCCGCCCAGCACTGGGCGCACGGCCGTTCCGTCCACGACGTCGCCCGCGACCTGATGCACCGGGGCGACACGGTCGAGGCCGTCGCCGCGGGCCGGGTGTTCACCGGCCCGATCGACTTCGTGGGCGACGACTTCGTGGAGGTCCGCACCCCGGGTGGGCGCGTCGACGTGCGCACCGTCCTCGGCGACGGCCGGGGCGACACCATGGCGCCCGTCGTCCTGCGGGTGGTCGAGAAGGCCAGGTCAGGCGGTCACCGCGGCGTCCCCGGCGCGCCGACGATGCGGGCCCGGCTCCTGGAGCGGGAGGCGTCGGCCCGGCCGGCGCTGCTCGGCTCGGTGCTCCTCGCCGACGAGCTGCGGGGCCACGTCGGGGTGGGCCGCGACCACGTCACCGTCCGGGGCGACGGCCCCGACACCGTCGTCCCCCTGAGCTGGGTCTCCTGGGTGACCACGGCCCGCGGCTGACCGCCGCCACCTGTGTTCTCGGTACGTTCGGCCGGGATCATCCCGGCCCTACGTGCCGAGGACGGACGGGGACCGGTCGACCCCGGGTTGGGCCCGGAGCCACTCGAGGAGCTCGTCGCGCAGGAACCGCATCTCGCGCCCCTCCGGGAACCGGTGGCAGGGGACCTTGCCCTCGCGGACCATCTTGCGCAGGTACTCGACGTGCACCTGCAGCAGCTCGGCGGCGAGCGCCGTCGTCAGCACGGGCGGGAAGTCGCTGCGCGCCGGGCCGGCCGGCGACTGCCCCGTTCCGCCCGGGTCTCGGATGGCCATCGCCTCCAGCGTACCGACAACCTGGGGCATGTTCGCGCCTTCAGCGGCAGTCTGACGTCCTGGCGGAGACTTTCGCCCGATTTGACCTGAACGCCGTAATCGTACAGAATGCCCGAACACCGCGAATCGGGCATTGCGACCGGGTGGACGGCAGGGAGGGCGGATCGTGGCAGTGACGGCACCGATGGGGGATCCGGTCGACGCGAGCGGGCCGGGGGAGCCCCTCCGGTTGCGGCGCTCGCGCCGCAGTCGCCTGTCGGGCGGGCACCTGGCCATGCTCGTCGCCGGCCTCCTCGGCGTCGTGCTCACCCTGGCCCTGCTCCGCGGCGCCGACGAGCGGGTGCCGGTCGCGGTCGCCGCCCGCGACCTCGCACCCGGTTCCCGCCTGCGCCCCTCCGACGTCCGCTACTCGCCGGTCGCCATGAACGACGAGCTGCTCGCCACGACGCTCGACCGTGCCGCCGTGCACGCGGTCTCGGGCCAGGTGGTCGTGGGTCCGATCCGCGCCGGCGAGCTCGTCACGCGCGGCCGGCTGCGGCCGCGTGCCGCACCCTCCGGCCGCCGGGCCATGAGCGTGCCGATCGATCCCGCGCGCGCCGTCGACGGCGACCTCGCGCCCGGCGACCGGGTCGACGTCGTGCTCGCCGGCCAGCAGGACGTCGCGATCGTCGTGGCCGGCGCCGAGGTCCTCTCGGTCGACAAGGGGGACGACGGCACGTTCGCGTCGGCGGCCCGCCAGATCACCGTCACGCTCGCGGTCGACGCCCGCGAGTCACAACTGCTCACCGCTGCGTTGGCGGACGGCGACCTCGCGATCACGCGGGTCACCGGCGCAACGTCCGCGGTCGGGACACCCCCGGTCCCGGTCGAGTGGGCCGGCGGTGGCAGGTGAGCGAGCCCGAGATCGCGCTCGTGTTCTCGCCCGAGCGCTGGGTCGAGGACCTGCACCGCTACTGCGTCGACCACGGCGGCGCCCGCATCCGCTGCGTCGTGATAGACCCCGGCGTCGCGCTCGACGAGGACTACGGCGTGCTCGTGGTCAGCCACCGCTGGCCGGGGTTGACCGCCGGGTTCGTCGACGCCGTCCACACGCGCGGGCGCCGCGTGCTCGGTGTCGCCGATCCGGCCGAACCGGCGGCGGCGCGCCATCTCGAGCTCGTGCGCGTCGACCACGTCGTCACGGCGGACGCCGGGGCCGCCGCGCTCGTGGCCGCGGTCGTCGCCATCGCACCCGACCGCGCGGCCATACACCCGGGGCCGGCGCCGGCCGACGCCGCGGTGCCCGCGGCGGAGCCGACCGGCGGCGTGGTGGTGGTCGGCGGGCCGGCAGGTGGTGGGCGGACGGAGGTGGCGATCGAGCTCGCGCGGCGGCTCGCGGCGCGCGGCCGGGGCGCGGTGCTCCTCGACGCCGACGACGTGGCGCCCGCGATCGCGACGCGTCTCGGCCTGCCGATCGAACCCAACCTCCGGAGCGCGGTCGACGCGGTCGAGTACGGGCTCGGCGACGTAGCGGGAACGCTCGTGGACGTCGGCGACGGCCTCGCGGTGCTGAGCGGTCTCCCGAACGTCGGAGCGTGGTCGCA
>DASRHL010000488.1:0-5502 GCA_035650535.1 Acidimicrobiia bacterium | reverse complement strand
TCGAGAAGGCGGCGATGTACCACCTCGAGTGCGAGGCGATCGGCGGCACCGAGATCGCCGAACGAGAGGTCGTGGGCGGCAAGGCGATGTACCGCAAGCACTTCCTCCCGCAGATGTGGGACGCGAACCTCGAACGGCTGCGCCGCTCCGACCCCGACCTCTTCGACCACTGACGCCCGGGAACCGATTGCGGGTTTCCACGGGTCGAGCGTTCGGCCCACGCCCGTGCGCGTGGGACAAAGGCCTCTGTCACCATGAGTGCCGGAGCGCGATACCCGATGGGTGGTGAGCGTCAAGCGCGACGCCGCGGTCACGGCAGTCGAACCGCTCGAGCTGGCGCCGCGGGTGTGGTGGGTCGGTGCGTTGCTCCCCGACGACGAGTTCCAGTGCCACGTCTACCTGGTCGAGCAGGGCGACCGGTCGGTGCTGATCGACCCCGGCTCCGCGCTCACCTCCGAGACCGTCGCCCGCAACGTCGACGCGGTCGTGGGGCTCGACCACGTCCGGTGGCTGGTGTGCTCGCACTCCGACCCCGACATCATCGCCGCCGTCCCCGAGCTCGCGCGGCGCGGCCTGCACCCCGACGCGGCCATCGTCACGCACTGGCGCAACCAGGCACTCATCCGCCACTGGGCGCCCCCGCTGCCCTACTGGCTCGTGGAGCAGCACCGCTGGCGGCTGCAGCTCGCCGACCGCGAGCTCCGCTTCGTGTTCACGCCCTACGCGCACGCCGCGGGGGCCTTCTGCACGTTCGACCCCGTGACGGGGACCTTGTTCTCGTCCGACCTGTTCGGCGCGTTCTCCGAGCATCCGAAGCTCTACGCGACGTCGATCGACGACTTCGACGGCATGCGCCGTTTCCACGAGCACTACATGCCGAGCCGCGAGATCCTGAACTACTCGCTCGAGCGCGTCCGGCAACTGCCGATCGAGCGCATCGCGCCGCAACACGGGTACGTGATCGAACGACCGCTCGTGCGGCCGATGATCGAGCGGCTCGCGGACCTGGAGTGCGGCGTGTACCTCCTCGCGCACGACGACCCCGGCCTCGACTTCCTCCTCGAGGCGAACCGGACCGTCCGCGAGGTGGTCCAGACGCTCGTCGTCGAGGCCCGGTTCCCGGTCATCGCGAGCCGGCTCGCCGAGATCGCCGACGGGTTCCTCGGCGCGACCAGCCTGGAGTTCTGGGCTCGCGCCGGGACGACCGTGCTGCACTTCGAGCCGTCCGACGGGTACGGAGGCCACGCCGCCGAGCCGGTGCCGCACGTGCGCCACGCCTTCTCGGGGGAGACGTCGCTGTCGGAGCGCGACCTGATCGTGCCGCTGCGGGCCCGCTCGTCCGACGAGGTGATCGGCGTCGCGGTGCTCGGCTTCCGCGATCAGCCGCAGCTCGACGCGCCGACACTCGAGGTCCTCGGGCAGGTGGCCGAGCTCGTCCAGGTCGGCCTGGAACGCGAGGTGATGCGCCGGTCCGCCACCCTCGACCGCGACGCGTTCCACGAGCAGGCCATGCACGACCCGCTGACCGGGCTCTACAACCGGGCCTACGTCGTCGAGGTCGCCGACCGGCTCTGCGCGCGGGACGACCTCGCGGACGGGCCCGGTCTCGCGGCGCTGATGGTCGACATCGACCATTTCAAGGAGGTGAACGACACCTTCGGGCACGCGGCGGGGGACACGATCCTGCAGCACGTCGCCTCCGCGCTCGCGTCGGTGGTCCGCCCCGACGACGTCCCGGTCCGGTTCGGGGGCGAGGAGTTCCTCGTGATGCTGAGCGGCGTGGACGGCCGGACCGCGATCGCGGTCGCCGAGCGCATCCGGACCGCGATCGCGGTGCCCGACGGCCTCCCCGCCCCGGTGACCGCGAGCGTGGGCATCGCCATGCGGCATCCGGGCGAGCTCTTCGAGGACCTCGTGGCCCGGGCCGACGAGGCGCTGTACCGGGCGAAGATCGGCGGCCGCGACCGCCTCGACGTGGCCCGCTGACGCGCGACCACCCGGCGGTGGGCGTGCCGGTCGGGTGGATCCGGGCCGGCCGGGGACCCTTCTGCGGGGCCCCGTCGCCGTACACTCCCGATCGTGGGACTCCAAGCGTTCGAGCGCCGACTCGAGCGGCTGGTGGAGGGCACCTTCTCCAAGGCCTTCCGCAGCGGCCTCCAGCCCGTCGAGATCGGCCGCAAGATCACCCGCGTCCTCGACGACGAGCGCTCCATGGGGGTCGACGGGGTGCCCGTGGCGCCCAACAACGTCGGCGTGTACCTGTCGCCGGACGACTTCGACCGGTTCCACTCCTTCGCGGACGTTCTCGCCCGCGAGCTCGCCGAGCTGACCCGGGAACACGCCCGGGAGGAGGGGTACCGCTTCGTCGGGCCGGTCACCGTCACCCTCGTCTCCGACGACGACCTGCGCGCCGGCGACTGCGACGTCGTCGCCGAGATCGCCGAGGGGCAGCGGGTCGGCTCGCTGGTGCTCGCCGACGGCCGGCGGATTGCCCTGGGCGACGAGCCCGTCGTGCTCGGCCGTCTCCCCGACTGCCAGGTCGTGATCAGCGACCCGAAGGCGTCCCGCCGCCATGCCGAGGTCCGGCCCTCGGGCCACGGCTTCGTCGTGGCCGACCTCAACTCGACCAACGGCACCAAGCTCAACGGTGTCGAGATCCGCGAGCAGCCGTTGCACGACGGTGACCGGATCGGCATCGGTGCCACGATCGTGCGGTTCGAGGCGTCGTAAAGAGGCGGGATCGTGCCCGAGTCGGTCCTGACGATCCTCAAGTACTGCTTCCTCGCGCTCGTCTACCTCTTTCTCCTCCGCGTCGTGCAGATCGTCGTGCGCGAGATGCGCACCCCGAAGACGGCGGGCGGAGGCGACGGCCAGGCCGCCGCCTCGGCGCCGCCCCCGCGCCGCCGGGGCCCCACGCTCCGGCTGCGGATGCTGGAGCCGCCGTCGCGCGAGGGGGAGACGATCCCGCTCGGCGACGAGATCACCGTCGGGAGGGGCGGCGGCTGCGGCATCGTGCTCGCCGACGACCAGTTCGTCTCGACGGTGCACGCGCGAGTGTTCCGGCGCGGCGACGAGGTGTTCGTGGAGGACCTCGGCTCGCGCAACGGGACCTTCGTCAACGGCCACCCCGTCGACGGAACGACGCGCCTCCGGCGCGGTGACCGGGTCCAGTTCGGGCAGACCGTCGCGGAGCTGCTCCGGTGAGCCTGCGCCTGATCGCAGGCTCGGCGACTGACGTCGGGCGCGTCCGCACCGGCAACGAGGACGCCTACATCGTCGACGAGGGCATCGGCCTCATCGCGGTGGCCGACGGCATGGGCGGGCACCAGGCGGGCGAGGTCGCGAGCAGCACGGCGCTCGAGGCGCTGCGCGCCGCGGTCACGGGCGGCGAAGCCCTGCGCGACGCCATCGTCCACGCCAACGACGCCGTGTGGGAGAAGTCGGGCGCCGACGAGGGCCTCCGCGGGATGGGGACGACGCTCACCGCGGGCACCATGGCGGCCGGCGGCATCCTGCTCATCGGCCACGTCGGCGACTCGCGCGCGTACCTCGTGCGCGACGGCGAGCTGCGCCGGGTCACGTCCGACCACAGCGTCGTCGCCGAGCTGATCGAAGCCGGCGAGCTGACCGAGGAGCAGGCCGAGATCGACCCGCGCCGCTCGATGATCACCCGCGCGCTCGGCGCGGAGCCCGACGTCGACGTCGACGTGATCCCGCTCCAGCTCCGGGCCGGCGATCGCGTGCTGCTCTGCTCGGACGGCTTGACGACGATGGTCCGCGAGGACGACATCCTCGACATCCTCCGCCGCGAGGTCGACCCGACCCGGGCCGCGAGCGCCCTCGTCGACGCCGCCAACGCCAACGGCGGGACCGACAACATCACGACCGTCGTCGTCGACGTGGTCGAGGGCGGCGGCCCCGGCGACGTCCCCGACCTCGTCGACGCCGCGCCCGCCCCGCCCCGGTCGGCCACGACGGGCGACCCGGCGGGCGAGCCGACGGCGCCGCTCCCGAGCCCGATCGCGTCCACGTTCCCCGAGCCCGACGACCCCGGCGTGACCGCCGTGGTGTCGGAGGCGCCGCCCGGCATCCCGGCGGGGGTCGGCGCCGAGGAGCCGGGCGTCACCGACGCCACGACGACGCGGCGCCTGCCAGCCGAGGCGCCGGCCGACGACCCGGTCGAGGCGCCCGAGGTGGTGGCGGCCGAGCGCCGGGCCGAGCGCAAGGCGCGCCGCCGCACCCGGCGCGGCGCGGCGTGGCGGGTCGCCCGCTGGATCGTCCCCGTCGTGCTGATCCTCGGCATCGCCACGGGCGCGGTGGCCTGGTACGCCCGCAACCGGTACTACGTCGGCTTCGACGGTCCCCGCGTCACCGTCTACCGCGGCGTCCCGGGCGGGTTGCTGCTGTGGGACCCGACGATCGAGCACCGGACGCAGATCACGCGCTCCGACCTGACCCGGGTCGAGCGCGCCGACGTGCAGGACCACAAGACGTTCTCGTCCCGCTCGGACGCGGACGCCTACGTCGCCCAGCTCCGCGACCGGATCCGGCACCGGGCCCCGGCGCCGTCGACGACCACCAGCAGCGTCGCGACCACGACGACGCTCCCGGGAGCCACCACCACGGCGCCGCCGACGACGGCCGCGCCGGCGGCCCCGGCCGGCGGATGAGGGCGACGACCCGGCGGCGCAACGCCGAGCTGACCCTCGGCCTCCTCGCCGTCCTCATCACGGGGTTCGGCTACCTGCTCGTCCAGCTCGCCGACAAGCCCGACCTCCCACCCGACCTCTGGGCGTTCCTCGCGGCCGTGTTCGGCCTCTACGTCGTCGCCCACCTCGCCGTCCGGCGGTTCGCGCCCAACGCGGACCCGACGCTGCTGCCGCTGGCCGCGCTGCTGAACGGCATCGGCTTCGTGACGATCTCGCGCCTCGACCGCGACCTCGCCCGCATCCAGGCGGGGTGGACGGCCGCGGGCGTCGCCGCGTTCGTGATCACGCTCGTCGTCGTCCGCCGCATCCGCACGCTCGAGCGCTACCGCTACACGTTCCTCTTCCTCGGCATCGTCGCCCTCGTTCTTCCGCTCGCGCCCGGCATCGGCAAGACGATCAACGGCGCGCGCCTCTGGGTCGGCATCGGGCCGCTGAACTTCCAGCCCGGCGAGGCGGCGAAGGTCCTGCTCGTGATCTTCTTCGCCGCGTACCTCGTCGACAAACGCGAGCTGCTCGCCCGCGGCGCCCGGCGGGTGGTCGGGTTGACGCTGCCGTCGCTCAAGTACCTCGGCCCGCTCGTGCTCGCGTGGGGCGTCTCGATCCTGATCATGGTGCGACAGCGTGACCTTGGTTCGTCGCTGCTGTTCTTCGCGGTCTTCGCGGCGATGCTCTACATCGCGACCGAACGCGGCGCCTACCTCGTCTTCGGGTTGATCATGTTCGTGGGCGGTGCGGCGATCGCCTACCAGCTCTTCGGGCACGTGCGCGACCGCGTCGTGACGTGGATCGACCC
>DASRHL010000487.1:0-13824 GCA_035650535.1 Acidimicrobiia bacterium | reverse complement strand
CGCCGTGGCGGCTCGCGCCGAGCTGCCTCCGCGGCGAGCACAATCGGACCGTCCTCGCGTCACTCGGCTACACCGACGCCGAGATCGACGACCTCACGGCCCGCGGCATCCTCTTCGCGCCCGACCCGTTGCCCGCGGCGTCGCTCACTCCCCCAGGTACTGGCTGAACAGGCCGCCATCGAGCAGCTCGCCGGCCGCGCCGACGTACGTGATCTCGCCCTGACGGAGGACGTACGCGGTCGTCGCCATCTCCAGCGCCCGCGTCACGAACTGGTCGACGATGAGGAGCGCGGCGCCTTCGGACGTGACCTGCGCGAGGAACGCGAAGACGCTGTCGACGACGACCGGGGCGAGCCCGAGCGAGGCCTCGTCGACGAGGATCAACCTCGGGTTGCGCACATACGCGGTGGCCATCGCGAGCATCTGCTGCTCACCCCCGCTGAGGGTGCCCGCCGTCTGGTTGAGCCGCTCGTAGAGGATCGGGAAGGCCGCCGCGGCCCGCTCGATCGCCTCCCGCTCATGGCCCTTGTGCGCCTGGACGACGAGGTTCTCCTTCACCGTGAGCGAGCGGAAGACGCCGCGCCCTTCCGGTACGTGGCACAGGCCACGCTCGAAGCGCCGGAACGGAGGCAGCTTCGTCACGTCCTGACCGAAGAGCCGCACCGAGCCGCGCGTGCACGGAAGGAAGCCCGAGACCGTGCGGAGCAGCGTCGTCTTCCCGGCGCCGTTCGGGCCGAGGAGCGCCGTCACCTCGCCGGCCGGCACGTCGAGCGTGACCCCGCGGAGGATCGTCGTCCGGTCGTAGCCGGCCTCCAGGGCACGGACCTCGAGCGCGTTCGTCTGCGTCGCGACCAGTTCGCCGGGCGCCGGTGCCTGGATCTCGCCCATCACGTCACATCCTGGGTCGCGCCGCTCAGCGTCACGTCGCCGCCGAGATAGGCAGCCTGCACGACCGGGCTCGACGCGAGCTGCGGGGGGTCGCCCTCGAAGATCAACCGGCCGAAGTCGAGCACGTAGACGTACGAGCAGACGTTCAGTACCAGGGACATGTCGTGCTCGACGAGGAGGACGGCGCACCCACGGTCGCGGACGACGTTCCGCAGGACCTCGTCGAAGGCGGCGGTCTCGTCCCGGTCGAGGCCCGACGACGGCTCGTCGAGGAGCAGCACGTCGAAGGAGCCGGCGAGGCAGCGCGCGAGCTCGACGAGGCGGCGCCGGCCCGTCGAGAGGGTTCCCGCCTGCTCGCCGGCGAGGTCGGCGATCCCGCACAATTCGAGCGCGGCGGTCGTCGCCGCGTCCGCCTCCCGGCGCTGCGCCGGGGACGCGACCAGTTGCGACCGGACGCGACCGCCCGCCTGCCCGGCCTCGCGCCCGAGGGCGACGTTCTCGGCCACGGTCAGCGAGTCGCCCAGCTGCATGCGTTGGAACGTGCGGCCGATCCCGAGCCGTCCGCGCGCGGACGGGCCGCGGCGCGTGACGTCGACCCCGTTGACCAGGATCGTCCCGGACACGCGGCGATTGAGCCCGCTGCACGCGTCGAACGTGGTCGTCTTGCCCGCCCCGTTCGGACCGATGAGCCCGGTGATGCGGCCCATGGGCGCCCGGAACGAGAGGCTCTCGACGGCGACCAGGCCGCCGAACCGGACCGAGAGCTCGCGGACCTCGAGGCCCGGACCGCCGCCGGAGCCGTTGCCGGCCGCGAGCGGCACGGGGAGTGCCGCCGCGCCCGCGCGCGCGGGCGCCGGCGCCTTCCCGAAGCGCGCGAAGAAGGTCCGCAATCGTGCCGGCATCGACGGCGTGCCGCCCTGGAGCGAGACCAGGACCGCGGAGAGCCCGAACAGGAAGTTGAGCCAGTACGGCGTGGTCTCCCCGGTCAGGTAGCCGGGGATGACCGCGGTCGCGCCGGCGAAGACGGCGTACCAGGGTTCGGCGAACGGCGACAGCGCGAGGACGGCGAGCAGCACGAGGGATTGGAACGACTGGTAGTGCGTGTCGGCCGTCGTCGCGAAGTGCACCGCACCGCCGTAGAGGATGCCGGCAACCGCGGCGAAGAACGCCGAGATGCAGAACACGAGCACGCGCGTGACGTTCGTGCTCAATCCCATCGTGCTGACCGCGACCGGCGCGTCCGACAAGCCGCGTAGCAGTCGACCGAGCCGGCAGCGGTGGATCGCGACCATCACGAGCGCCGTGACGACGAGAAACGCCAGGCACAGGAAGTAGTAGGACGTGTCGTCCGTCGCGATCGACGGGCGCGGGATCTTCCTCCCGTCGGACAGGATCGTGAACATGAAGCCCTGCGAGTAGAGCAACTGCTCGACCATGATCCCGAAGCCGAACGTCGCGAGCGCGAGGAACAGCCCCGACAACCGGATGGCCGGCACCGCCACGATCGCGCCGACGGGGACGGCGACGAGCGCCGCGAGCACGAGCGCCGCGAACCAGGGCACGCCGTGCTCGAGCGTGAACTGCGAGAACGCCACCGCGCCGATGGCGGCGAACGTCGCGTGGCACAGCGACACCTGGCCCGACGTCCGGACCAGCAGCCCGAGCGACAGGATGATGATCGCGGTCGTCAGACCGATCGTGAAGTACCCGAGCTTGGTCGAGTCGACGAGCGAGGGAACTGCCGCCAGCACGGCGAGCACGACGACGCCGGTCAGCACCTGGAGGCGGGGTGGCCCGCGCCACTGGAGCTTCGGCCGGTGCTCGAGCGCCGACGGCGGAACGAGTCGGCGCTTCGGGAGCACGAGCAGGGCGACGAACAGCACGATGAACGGCAGGCTGCCCGGGATCCCCGACAGCCAGGTGAGCGACGGCTGCTCGATCAGGAAGTGCTTCGACAGGTCGGCGGCGACGCCGATCAGCACCCCGCCGGCGAACGTGAGCGGGATGCTCGCGAACGCCCCGACGGCGGCGGCCCCGAATGCCTGCACCACGAGGAACGTCAGCGTGATCGAGTTCAGCCCGACGAAGGGCAGGACGAGCACTCCCGAGAGCGCCGCGAACGTGCAGCCGATCATCCAGGAGATCAGGCGGATGCGGACCGGGTTCGTCGCCTGCATGGCGACGAGGTCGGGATCGTCGACGACCGCCCGCATCGCGACACCGGTCCTGGCGAAACGGAACAGGACGTAGAGCAGGACGACGACCACCAGTCCCACGAGCGTCACCCAGAGCTGCGGGTACAGCACGTTCACGTCGAAGAGCCGGAACGACTCGAAGGCCTTCGGGAGGTACTGGTCGACGCGGATGGTGTCGGGACCGTACGCGACGGAGGCGAGACCCTGGACGACGAGGATCAGGCCGACGGTCCCGACGATCTTCGACGCGGTGCTCTGGAGCGACAGCCGGCGGGCGATGCGTTCCATGGCGACGCCCATGAGCGGCCCGGCGACGAAGACCGCGACGACCAGGGCGACGGTCCAGTCGACGCCCTGGTCGTGCTCGAGCCAGTAGAAGAGGTAGGCCGCGGCGGTCGCGATGGCGCCGTACCCGAAGTTGAAGATGCCCGAGGTCTTGTAGGTCAGGACGAGGCCGGTGCCGGCCATCCCGTAGATCGCGCCGGCGGCGATCCCGCTGACGACGAACGGGAGGAGATCTGACACCTATCGGTCCTCGAGCCGATCTTCGACCGGATCCCCGCGACGGCGGCGGCCTCGCGTCGCGATCACCCCGTGGTCGACGGGCACACCGGGTTGAGCTGGTTCGGCGCGGTCACCTTGCCGCCCTTCATTCCGACGACGAAGAAGCACGGCGCCTTGCCGAACCCGACCGGTTGCCCGTTGAAGGTCAGCTTGTTGGGGAGCAGACCGTTGAGGTCCTCGCTCTGGACCGAGCTCATGGCGGTGAGGACGGAATCACGTGTCGGCTCGCCGCTCGTGATCGTCCCGATCGCCTTGTGGAGCACCTCCAGGCCGGCCCAGGTGAACGACCCGGTGCCCTCGGCCCAGTCCTTCCCCTTGGCGTACTTCTTCATCGCGTCCCGGAACTTCTTGACCTCGGGATGCTTCGCCACCGACGGGAACGCGTAGGCGGGACCGAACATCGTGAAGTTCTTCAGGGCCTTGAAACCGGGGCCGGCCGCCTGCTCCGACGAGCCCCACGTCGGGTTGTAACCCTGTTGCTGGCAGTCCTGGACGAACTTCACGGCCGCGTCGGTCGAGAAGTTGAGCTGCGCGTAGTCGACGTTCTGGCTCTTCAGCTCGAGGCACTCGGCCTGGTAGCTCGGAGCCGTCGAGCTGATCGCGATCGACGTGAAGCCGATGCCCGCCTTGTCGGTGACGCTCTTCAGGATCGGGTCGGCCTGCTTGCAGGCCGCGATCTCGGCGCAGTACAGGTCGGCGAACTTCTTCGCCTTCCCGAACTGGGTCGCGACGACCGCCTGACCCTTCAAGCCACTCAGGACGTCGGTCGGGGTCGGGAACATGCCGGCCTTCGTGTACCAGTCCGTCGCGTTCGCCGATCCGCTCAAGAGCGCGACCTTCTTCGAGATCGCGTCGTCGTCGAACGCGGCGACCTCGTTGTCGCTGCTGACGATGATCGCGACGACGTTGTCCTGGTCGCCGAGCGTCTTCTCCGCGGCCTGCGCCTTCGCCGGGTCGCCGCCGTCGTCCGCGAGGACGACCTTGACCGGGTGACCGTTGATGCCGCCGAGGGCGTTCACGTACTTGGCCCAGGCGGGGCCGACGGTCTGGCCCTGGCGCGACGACGACGCCTGCGAGCCGGTGAACGACCCGATCACGCCGACGACGATCGGCGTCCCCTTGGGCTTGGCCGCGGCGGCCGCGCCGGTCGCCGGAACCGTCAACAGGGCCACGACCATGGCGACCGTGGATGCACGGGCCGCCCGTGTGAGCTTGGCCACCGAGTCCCCCCTCGAGTGTCACCCCCGCGCCGACCGGCGCCCGGGGTCCGCAGATCCGTAGAATCATACATCTGAATAAGCTATTGGCAAGTGCGGGGCGCCGAGAAGCCGCCGGGCCGAGCGGGAGGTCACCTACGATCGGGCGGCGAATCAGCGCACCCACTCAGCTGATTGCACGAGTCGAGACGAACGGGACCGGACGATGATCGAACCAACCCGCGTCACCGATGTGGCCTCGCCGGTCCGGGTGCCGAAGACGGCCGAACTGGTGGCCTCGCAGCTCCGGCGCCAGATCATCCGGGGCGACCTGAGGGAGGGGGACGCCCTCCCGCCCGAGAGCGCGCTGATGGAACGCTTCGGCGTCTCGCGCCCGACGCTGCGCGAGGCCTTCCGTGTGCTGGAGTCGGAAGCGCTGATCAGCGTCCGGCGGGGCGCACGGGGCGGCGCGCGCGTGCACACACCGGACGGCGACGTCGCGGCGCGCTACGCCGGGCTCGTCCTCCAGTTCCGCGGGACGACGCTCGCCGACGTCTACGCCGCTCGCAGCGCCATCGAGCTCGCGGCCCTGCGTTCGCTCGGACCCCGCGTGAGCAAGTCCACGCTCAAGCCGCTCCACCAGAACCTCGCGCTCATGGACGAGGCGATCGACGATCCGTCGCGGACGATCCTGCTCCAAGAGGAGTTCCACCGGACGATCGTCGACATCGCCGGCAACCAGACGCTCACGATCTTCGAGCAGATGATCCATCGCATCATCGAGCTCCACGGCGCCGCGTACGTCGCGCGGTGGACGGGGTCGCCGCAGGAATCCCGATCCGCGCGCGCCGGCGCGCGGACGCATCACAAGGTCGTCGAGTTGCTCGAGAAGGGCGACGTCGACGGCGCGGTCGACCTGTGGCGACGCCATCTCGACGAGGCGTCCGAGACGGTGCTCCACGGCGTCGACGCGAAGACCGTCCTCGATCTCCTCAGCTGACCGGCGGTGCGAGGCCGTGAGTGAGGAGAACGTCATGGACGAACGCTTCGACGGCCGCGTCGCGCTGGTCACCGGGGCCGCGGGCAAGGGCGTGGGCCAGGCGACGGCGAGACGGCTGGCCGCGGGCGGTGCACGCGTCGTCGTCACCGACGTGCACGAGCGACGCACGCGCGAGGTCGCGGCCGCGATCGCGGCCGACTTCCCCGGCACGACCGTGGTCGGCCTCCCGATGGACGCGGGCGACCGGGCCCAGATCGACGACGTGGTGGCGACCGTCGACGACACGCTCGGCCCGGTGCAGATCCTCGTCAACAACGCCGCGGTCAACGTCGTCGGCAGCATCTTCGACTACGACCCCGCCGACTGGGACTGGTGCCTGCGCGTCAACCTGTCGGGCCCGTGGTACCTCTGCCGCGCCGTGATGCCGCTCATGCGCGACGCGGGGGGCGGCGTCATCGTGAACGTGTCCAGCTACGCGGCCGACGTCGGAGGCGCGGGCATGGAGGCGCCCTACGCGATCACGAAGGGCGGGCTCAACGTGCTCACCCGGAGCTGCGCCCACGAAGGCGGGCCGTTCAACATCCGCTCGGTCGCGGTCTCGCTCGGCATCGTGAAGGGCACCAAGTTCATCGACGACCACCCCGAGATCCTCGAACGCGGCGACACGACGGGGCCGCTCGGGTCCTTCGCCGACGCCACCGAGGTCGCCGAGGCGATCGCGTTCCTCGCGTCGGACCGGGCCCGCCACATCACCGGCGACATCCTCAACATCGCCGCCGGCGCCTACATGCGGAACTAGGACGAGGGGAGCCGGGGTGCGCGTCGAGACGGTCCACGTCGACGTGAGCGAGGCCGTCGACCTTCCCGGGCCGCAGCACACCGCGGCGACGGTGTTCGCGCCCGACCCCCTTCCCGACGAGCTCGTCGTCGCGCTCGGCTTCCCGGGCGGCGGCTACAACCGGCTCTACTTCGACCTGCCGGTGGAGCTGCCCGGCCCGGGCGGTTCGAGCGAGGCGCGCTGGCACGCCGAGCGGGGCTGGTGCTTCGTGGCATGCGACCACCTCGGCGTCGGCGACAGCAGCCGGCCCGAACCGGCCTCCCTCACGATCGAGTCGTTGGCGGCCGCGAACGACGCGACCGTCCGGGCCGTCACCACGTCGCTCGGCCCCGCCCGCGTGCGCGCCCGCCTCGGCTTCGGCCAGTCGATGGGCGGGTGCCTCACGATCGTCACGCAGGCCCGGCACCGGACCTTCGACGGCATCGGCATCCTCGGCTACAGCGCGATCCACACGGTCCTGCCCACACCCCCCGGACGGTCGACGAGCCAACCCGAGGTCGCGCGCGGGGCGGCGGCGGACATCCGCGAGACGACCGAGATGATCGGCCGCGAGACCTTCCGCTACGCGTTCTTCTGGGAGGACGTGCCCGCCGAGCTCGTCGAGCACGACCTCGCCGACTACCCGCTCCGCAGTGGGGCAGAGGCGCCGCCGTGGGCGAGCCCGCCCCCGCCCTGCGCCGTGCCGATGCTCTCGCCCGGCGTCGTCGCCGGCGAGGCCGCGCAGATCGACGTGCCCGTGCTCGTCGGCGCCGGCGAGCGCGACACCGTTCCCGATCCCGACCGGGAACCCGGGGCGTACCCGAAGGCCGACGTGACCGTCTTCGTCGCGCCGCGGATGGCGCACATGCACGACTTCGCGAGCACGCGGGAGCTGCTGTGGGCGCGGATCCACTCGTGGGGCGACGCCGTCGCGGCGACGAGGTGAGCGGGGTCGAGCCCGCCTCGCCCCGAATCAGTTGACGAAGTAAGTTAGTTCTCCGAGAGCGCCCCGAGAGACCGCGGAGGCAGCGGTGCCGACGGCCACGACCTTCCAGTTCGTCCCGAGCCGCGAGGTGACCGCGATCAAGCGGCGCCTCGACCACCCCGTGGTCGACGGCGACGGCCACCTGATCGAGTACATGCCGCTGGTGACCGACCTCGTCCGCGACGTGGCCGGCCGCGACGTCATGCACGCGTACGTCGAGTTCATGCAGCGCGGGCTCCTTCCCGACGAGGCCGGCTTCGCGTCGGCACGCGTCTTCTGGGGACTCCCCGAGGAGAACACCCTCGACCGGATGACGGTGACGCTGCCCGGCCTCACGTACGCACGGCTCGACGAGCTCGGGCTCGACTTCGCGCTGCTCTACCCGAGCAGCGGGCTGACGATCCTCGGCGCGCCCGACGCCGAGGTGCGCCAGGCCGCGGCCTGCGCGCTCAACACGTACTACGCGCAGATGTACGCCGAGTACCGCGACCGGATGGAGCCGGTGGCGGTGATCCCGACGTTCACACCGGAGGAGGCGATCGCCGAGCTCGACCACGCGGTCGGCGAGCTCGGGCTCAAGGCGGTCGTGATGAGCGCGGCCATCCCCCGCCCGGCGGGCACCGGCGGGTCGGAGGAGGCGTGGATCGACACGCTCGGGCACGGGAGCCTCCACGACTACGACCCGGTCTGGCGCCGCTGCCGCGAGCTCCACGTGAGCCCGGCGTTCCACGGCATCGGCTACGGCTGGGGCAGCCGGCGCTCCGCCACCAACTACGTCTACAACCACCTCGGCAACTTCGGCGCGGCCCAGGAGGCCGCGTGCCGGTCGCTGCTCCTCGGCGGCGTCCCGGTGCGCTTCCCCGACCTCGCCTTCGCCTTCCTGGAGGGCGGTGTCGGCTGGTCGGCGCAGCTGCTCGCCGACGTGCTCGGCCACTACGAGAAGCGCAACCCCGCCGCGGTCGGCGCGTACGACCCGCGCCGCTTCGACGTCGACCTCGCGAACCGGCTGATCGACGAGTACGCGCCCGCTGCCATGGCCGAGCGGCGCGACCGCTACGCGCGGATCGCCGAGCGGCTCCGCGACACGCCCGCCGACCACCCGGCCGGATACGACGACTTCGCGCAGTCGGGCCTGCGGAGCGAGGAGCAGATCCTCGCCGTCTTCGGTGGACAGTTCTTCTTCGGCTGCGAGGCCGACGACCCGATCAACGCGCTCGCCTTCGACGACCGCCTGCTCCCCCGTGCCGCGCGGCTCAATGCCATGTTCGCCTCCGACATCGGCCACTGGGACGTCCGCGACTTCCGCACCGTCCTCCCGGAAGCGTGGGAGCTGGTGGAGGACGGTCTCGTCGACGCCGACGGCTTCCGCGACTTCACGTTCGGCAACGTCACGCGGTTCCTGACGACGGCCAACCCGGCGTTCTTCGACGGGACGGTCGTGGAGTCCGCGGCCCGCTCACTCGCCGGCGCGCACTGAAGGGTCGTCGAAGCCGGCCGCGAGCCCGCGCCGGAGGAGCTTGCCCGCGGGGTTGCGCGGGAGCGCCTCGGCGAAGCGCCACCGCTCCGGGACCTTGAAGTGCGCGAGGCGGTCGCGGCACCAACGCACGAGGTCGGCCTCGTCGGGGGCCGGGCGACCGGGCGCCGGCACGACCACCGCGGCGATGCGCTGGCCCATCCGCCGGTCGGCCACGCCGATCACCGCCGCCTCGGCGACGCCGGGGTGCGTCTCGAGGGCCCGCTCGACCTCGAGCGGGTAGACGTTCTCGCCTCCGCGCACGATGCCGTCGCCGAGGCGGCCGACCAGCGTGAGGTAGCCGCCGGCATCGAGGCGGCCCAGGTCGCCGGTCGCCAACCACCCGTCGTCGCCGCGCACGAAGAAGTGCGCAGCGCGTGCCCGTACCTCGCCGACGCCGTCCCCGTGGTCGGCGGTGGACGCGTCGGTGTGCAACTCGAGCTCGACGCCGGGCGCGGCGCGGCCGTTCGACGCGAGGAGCCAGGGTTCGCCCGAGAGCGCGCGCAGATGGTCGTCGTGGTCGAGGAACGTGATCGGGCTCCCCTCGGTCTGCCCGTAGATCTGGAGGAAGCGGGTCGCGGGAAGGGCCGCGAGCGCGCGGCGCAGCGTGTCGGGATGGATCGGCGACGCGCCGTACTGCAGCACCTCGAGTGTCGGCAGGCGCAGCGCGCCCGCGTCGAGCAGCGCGTCGATCTGCGCGGGCACGAGGAGCGCGTGCGTCGGGCCGACGGCGGAGAGCGAGCGCCAGGCGTCGACCGAGAACGCCGGGAACGGAGCGATCGCCCCGCCGGACGCGAGCACGACCAGCATCATCCCGAGCCCGGCGATGTGGTGGTAGCCGGCTGCGGTGGCGTACACCGAGCCGTCGTCGAGGCCGAGCGCGGTCGCGTTGCGGACGGCCCGGCGGGCGAGCGCGCCCTCGCGCACCGGCACGGCCTTCGGGTAGCCGGTCGTCCCCGACGTGTGCAGGTAGGCGACGAGCTGCGATCCGTCGGCGACCGGTCCGATGCCCTGCTCGACCCGCTCGAGCTCGTCGGGGAGGACGTGCACGGTGGTGCCGGTACGCGCGGCGACCGTGCGGGCGAGGTCGGCCGCTGCCGGGTCGGCGACGAGTGCGGTGCCCCCGAGGCCATCGACGCAGTGCACCAGCTCGTCGACGCCGAGGCGCGGGCCGAGGGGCGCGACGGGGCGGTTCCAGAGCGCGCCGGCGACCGTCAGCGCGATCGCGTTCGCGCTCGCGACGAGGAGCGCGGGGACGGCGCACCCCTCCTCGACGCCGATCGACGCGAGCCAGCGGGCCGCGCCGCCGGCCCGCTCGACCAGCTCGGCACCCGACCACCAGGTCGCACCGCCCTCCAGAACCGCGGGCGCGTCGCCGATCCGGCCGGCGAACTGCTCGCGCCACGAGCCGGCCCGGCTCGCCGGCGTGGTCATCCCGGATCGGTGCCCGCGTAGGGCGCGAAGCGGGGCGGCCGCTTCTCGAGGTAGGACGCGACGCCCTCACGGAAGTCGGAGCGGCGGTGCGGTTGCGCGATCAGGCGGCGCCACTCGTCCTCGGACGCGGCCGCGGTGCGGAACCAGTCGTCGTAGACCTGCCGCTTGATCGCGGCGAGGGCGACCGGTGAGCAGTTCGTCGCGATGTCGCGCGCGTACGCCGTCGCCTCGTCGAGCAGGCGGTCGGTGTCGACGACGCGGTTGACGAGGCCGAGGTCGCACGCCTCGGCCGCGTCGATCGTGCGCGCCGAGAGCAGGAGGTCGAGCGCGTTCGCGTGCCCGACGATCCGCTCGAGGAACCAGGGCGCCCCGAACTCGGCCACGAGACCACGCCGCGCGAACGACGTGCTCATGCGCGCGCTCGACGCTGCGAACCGCACGTCGCAGGCAAGAGCCTGGACCAGGCCGATGCCGGCGCAGGCGCCGTTGACCGCCGCCACCATCGGCTTCATCACCCCGAGCGCGTGCAGCATCGTGCGGCTGGCGTCGCGCGCCGGGCGGCCCTGCGACGCGCCGGCGAGGTCGTCCATGTCGAGGCCGGGGCAGAAGCCGCGCCCGGCGCCGGTGACCACGATGGCCCGGACCTCGGGGTCGGCGGCGAGCGCGTCGAGCGTCGAGAAGTAGCGCTCCTCCATCTCGACGTTCCAGGCGTTCATCCGCTCGGGGCGGTTGAGGGTCACGGTCGCCACCCCGCCGTCCACCCCGCAGAGCACCACGGGACCGGCGCCGGCGCCGGCCGGCTCGTCGGCCATGGTCGGGCCCTCCTCTCAGGATGTATTATTGTACCTATTCAACGGATCCGGGTCCCCGGGACGAGCGAGGTCGGGCCATCCGTGAGCCCCTGGAACTATGCCCGGACGTGGGCGACGATCGCCGCGACGGTGCCGGAGCGCGACGCGGTCGTCACCGACGGCGGGCAGCGGGTCACCTACGCCGAGCTCGCGGCCCGCGCCGGCCGGCTGGCCGGCGTGCTCGCCGGCGCCGGTGTGGGCCCGGGTGACGCGGTCGCCATCGCGCTCCCGAACCGGCCGGAGTTCGTCGAGGCGTTCTGGGCTGCGCTCGCGGTCGGTGCCGCGCCCGCCAACGTGAACTACCAGTACGGCAGCGAGGAGCTCGCGTACGTCCTGTCCGACTGCGACGCCGCCGCGGTCGTCTTCGGCACCGAGATCGCCCACGCGGTCGACGGCTCGCGTCGCCACGTGGCCGGCTGGGCGCCGCGGCTGCTCCTCGGGGTCGGCGACGGCCCGCTCCCGCCGGGTGCGGTCGCCTACGAGGCGGCCCTCGACGGGTCGGCGTCCCCGGTCGCGGCGGTCGGGCACGTCCCCTCGCCCGACGACACGATGCTCCTCTACACGGGCGGGACCACGGGCATGCCGAAGGGCGTCGTCTGGCGGGTCGAGGACTACTTCCTCATGGGGTGGGAGATGGCCCGGCCGGGCACGGAGCCGCCCGACCCGGCGCGTGCCATGCGCGCCGGCAAGCGCGCGGCCACGTTGCTGCCCGCCTCTCCGCTCGTGCACGGCACCGCGCTCGGGCTCGCGACGCAGACGCTGTGCGGCGGCGGCACGGTCGTGCTGCGTGGCGACCCGCGCCTCGACCCCGGCGCGCTCCTCGACCTCGTCGAGCGCGAGAAGGTCGCGGTGCTCGGCATCGTCGGTGACACGTTCGCACGCCCGATCGTCGCCGAGCTCGAGCGGACGCGCGACCGGCGCGACCTCGGCAGCCTGCGCGCGATCGTGTCGTCGGGCATGCGTTTCAGCGCCGAACGCAAGGGGCGACTCGTCGAGTTGCTCCCGTGGGTGACGATCGTCGACTCGCTCGGATCGTCGGAGGGGATGATGACCCGCGCCACCGTCAGCGGCCGCGATCCCGGCGCGTGGCAGCCGGCCGTCGGGAGCACCTTCGCCGCCGGCGATCGCATCCGCGTCGTCACCGACGACGGTCGCGACGTGCGCCCCGGCTCCGACGACGAGGGGCTGCTGATGGTGTCGGGCCACCTGCCGCTCGGCTACCTCAACGACCCCGCCGCGACGGCCGAGACGTTCCGGACGGTCGACGGCGTCCGCTACGCGGTGCCCGGCGACCGCGCCCGCGTCCTTCCCGACGGTCGCATCGAGCTCCTCGGGCGCGGCTCGTCGTGCATCAACACGGGCGGCGAGAAGGTCTACCCCGAGGAGGTCGAGTCCGCCCTCCGGCGTCACCCCGCCGTCGCCGACGCCGCGGTCGTCGGCATCCCCGACGAGCGGTGGGGCGAGATGGTCGTGGCCGTGGTCGAGCCGGCGCCGGGCGCCGCGACCGACACGGCTGACGCGCTTGCCGCCGAGCTCGGCGTGTTCTGCCGCGAGCACCTCGCCGGATACAAGCGGCCCAAGCGCTACGTCGTCGTCGACGCGCTGCCCCGCACAGTCGCGGGGAAGCCCGACTCTGTCCGCGTGCGCGAGTACGCGCGCGCCGCGACCGACGACGACGCCGCGGCCTGACCGGCCTACCTCTCCTTGGGGAGCCCGAGGACCGACTCGCCGAGGATGGTGCGCTGCACCTGCGAGCTTCCCGCGTAGACCGTGCCGGCGCGCGCGTTGAGCAGGAAGATCCCGGCCCACGACGCGGTGTCGTTGGGCACGCCCGGATCGTCCGTACGGTACGCGCGCGGCGGCCGGCGACCCTCGGGGACGAGCCCGTGCGGCCCCATGATCGCCATCGCGAGCTCGCTGGCGCGTTGGTGGTACTCGCTCCAGAAGAGCTTCGAGATCGACGCCTCGGCGCCGAGCGAGCCGTCGCGCAGGTAGCCGGTGAGGATGCGGTAGCCGAGGAACCGCATCGTCTCGACCTGCGTGTAACACCACGCCAGCCGATCACGGACGACCGGGTCACCGGCCCGGCCGTACTCACGGGCGAGCGCGAACAGGCGGTCGAGCTCGGCCCGGAACATGATCGGATTGATCGCCGCCTCCTCGCCGCGCTCGTGACCGAGCAGCGTCATGGCGACGGCCCACCCGCCGTTCTCGTCGCCGACGAGGTTGGTGACCGACGTGCGCGCGCCGGTGAAGAAGACCTCGTTGAACTCGTCGCTGCGACCGTCGAGCATGGCGATCGGCCGGACCTCGACGCCGGGTTGCTGCATCGGGCACAGCAGGAAGGAGAGTCCCTTGTGGCGCGGCCCGTCCGGGTCGGT
>DASRHL010000486.1:0-9609 GCA_035650535.1 Acidimicrobiia bacterium | reverse complement strand
GGGTCGATCTCGGCGATCTCGACCTGCGCCCCGTGCTCGGCGAAGAGCCGCGAGATCGCGCCACCGATGCCGTCGCCGCCACCGGTGACGACGGCCACCTTGCCCTCGAGCAGCCGGTTCCAGTCGGTGATCGCGGGGACGTCGGACGGTTGCTGCGGCATGGCGGGCTCCTCCCGTCTCCTCCGGTCGTCGGGCGCGTCAAGCTAGCCGCCGTAGGGAAGTGGGTTCCCGGTGCCGGTGCTCGGCGAGGCGGTTCTCCGCGTGACAGCGTCCGCGGAACGAGGAGACCTTCGGCTCGTTCTCGGCGAGGTTCGTCGCCGTCGGGATGGCGTTCGCAGCGCCGCTCTCGCTGTCGGCTGTCGTGCCACGATGTCGACCATGACGCAGACGGAGACGACACCCCATGGTCTCACCCTGACCGGGCTCGACGGGAAGGTGGCGGTGGTCACGGGCGCGGGGCGCATGCGGTCGATCGGGCGGGCGATCGCGGTGGAGCTGGCACGGGCCGGGTGCGACGTCGTGATCACGGGCACCGGCCGGCCGCCGGAGCGGTACCCCGACGACGAGAAGGCCGCCGGCTGGCGCGACGTCGACTCCGTGGCCGACGAGGTGCGCGACCTCGGGCGCCGCGCCCTCCCGGTCGTGAGCGACGTGGCCGACGACGGCGCCGTCGAGCAGCTCGCGGCCAGGGTCACCGACGAGCTCGGCCGGGTCGACTTCGTCGTCAACAACGCGGGCGCGGCCCGCGGCCCCGACCGGGTGCCCGTCGTCGACCTGGCGCCCGACATCTGGCGCCACGTCATCGACGTCAACCTGAACGGCACCTTCTACATGAGCCGTGCCTTCGGCCGGGTGCTCGTGGAGCAGGGTGAGGGCGGCGCGATCGTCAACATCTCGTCGATCGGCGGGAAGTGGATGGCGGCGCGCACCGCGGCGTACGCGGCGTCGAAGGCGGGGATCCACGCGCTGACCGCGGCGATGGCGCAGGAGCTCGGCCGCGACCAGATCCGCGTCAACGCCGTCTGCCCCGGCATCATCGACACGTTCCGCATGGACGACGTACCGCGCGGCCAGGTGTGGGACGAGATGGTCGCCCGCCAGGTGCCGCTCGGGCGCGCCGGCACCGGTCAGGACGTCGCCTGGTTGGTCGCCTACCTCTGCTCCGACCAGGGCTCCTGGATCACCGGCCAGTTCTACACGATCGACGGCGGCACGCTCCCCGGCCGCTGACGCGACAGCGCGCTACGTCCGCGGGAAGCGGTACAGGTCGCGCGCGTTGAGCTCGGCGATGCGGCGCGCCTCGTCGTCGGGCACGTCGAGCATCGCGTCGGCCAGGACCTTGCGGCTGTTGGGCCAGTTGGAGTCGTTGTGCGGGAAGTCGGCCTCCCACATGAGCTTGTCGAGGCCGATCAGGTCGCGGTTCCTGATCGCGTAGCGGTCGGAGACGATGCACACCCAGATGTGCTCGGCGAACACCTGCGACGGTGGGTCCGTGTTCTCGAGCCCCTCGTAGCGGCTGCGCTCCCAGGTGTAGTCGAGCCGCTCGAGCACGTAGGGCACCCAGCCCGCGCCGCCCTCCGACAGCGCGACCTTGCAGTTCGGTAGCCCGTTGAAGACGCCACTGAACACGAGGTCGCCGAGCGCGCTCATCGAGTTGATGCCGCACAGCGCGATGCCGACCGACGGGGTCGTCTCGGGCGACGGTTTGATGAGCCCGGCCGAAGTGCCGATGTGCATCGACAGCGGCAGCCCGGTGTCGTTGCACGCCTCGAAGACCGGGCGCCAGTGCCCGGTCGGGAACGACGGCAGCCCGAGCGGGTGCGGGTTCTCGACGAACAGGACCGCACGCGATCCCTTCGCCGCGCACCGCTCGATCTCGGCCACCGCGGCGGGCACGTCCCACAGCGGGACGAGCGTCTGCGGGACGAACCGGTCGGGGTACGCGGCGCACCACTCGTCGATCATCCAGTCGTTCCAGGCGCGGACGAGCGCGAGCGCGAGCGCCTTGTCGTCCGCCTCGAGGAACTGGGTTCCGCCGAAGCGCGGGAAAGTCGGGAAGAGCAGCTCCGCCCACACGCCGTCCTCGTCCATCGAGCGGACGCGCTCGTGCACGTCGTAGGCGGCGGGGATCATGTCCTCGTAGCGGCGCGCGAAGAGGTCGTCGCCCCGCCCGCCCTCGTCGGCCCGGAACCTCCGGGTCTGCGCGTTGCCCTGGAAGCTCAGCGGGTAGAAGCGGTCCTCCCAGAGCCAACCCTCGACCCGGTCGCGCTCGACGATCCGGGGCGCCCGGTCACGGAAACGCGGCTCGATGTGGTCGACGAACGTGTGGGGCGGTTCGATGACGTGGTCGTCGACCGAGATGGCCTGGACGTCCTCGGGCAGCATGCCGGTCCTCCTGTGACGCTGGCGTCAGATTACGGCGACCGCTCGCCCCCCGGCACGGGGACGGGCGCCCGCGCCGCGTGCAGGGTCACCGGCACGCCCGGCAGAAGCTGCGGAGGGTCTCGGTCACGTCGCTCCGGGGCGTCGGCTCTTCGGCAGCGCCGCTCGCGGATGGGGGAAATCCTATTCTCGCCCTCGCCGCGGTGTCACGACGTGCCGCCGAGCTCCTCCGCCAGCTCGACGAGCCGGGTCGACGGGAGCGTCGGGTACGGCGCCGGGTCGGTGAGGTGCTTGATCGGCTCGGGGAGGCTCTCCCACCCGGCGTCGAAGTGGGCGGCGACGGCAGCGAGGTCACGCCGGCCGGCGTCGGTGCGGATCCCCGCCCGCATCACCTCCTCGAGCAGGGGCCGCCACCGCGCGCCGGGCGCCGGCTCGTCGCGGAGCGCGAGCACGTCGCCCGACCAGCGGGCGTCCCGCCACACCTGCTTGGGCCCGGGCCACGTCGCCTTCCCGGTCGACGTCTTCACCACCGGACGGCCGGCGAACTCGACGAGCTTGTAGACGCTGTCGAGGACCGGCGCGTCGGCCGACGTCCCGAGCGAGGAGCCGACGCCGTACCCGTCGATCGGCGCGCCGGCCGCACGGAGCTCCTCGATCGCGTGCTCGTCGAGGCCGCCGCTCGCGAAGATCAGCACGTTGCCGAGGCCCGCGGCGTCGAGCCGGGCGCGCGCGTCACGCGCGAGCGCCGCCAGGTCGCCCGAGTCGAGCCGGATGCCGCGGATGGCGGTTCCGTGGGCCGCCAGCTCGCGCGCGACCTCGATCGCGTGCCCGACGCCCGTGGCCGTGTCGTAGGTGTCGACGACGAGGACGGCGCGGTCGGTCATGTATTGCGCGAAGGTGCGGAAGGCGTCGGTCTCGTCGTCGTGGGCCTGCACGAACGAGTGGGCCATCGTGCCGCTCGCCGGGAACCCGTAGCGGTCGGAGGCGGCGACGTTGCTCGTGCCACCGAGGCCGACGATCCGGCAGCAGCGCGCGAGCTTCATGCCGGCGTCGATGCCGTGGGTGCGTCGCAACGCGAAGTCGACGACCGAGGCGTCGCCGGCCGCGTGCCGGAACCGGCTCGCCTTCGTCGCCAACGTCGTCTGCAGCGTGACCTGGTTCAGCAGGAACGTCTCGGCCAGCTGAGCTTGGCCGATCGGCGCGTCGACCTCGAGGATCGGCTCGTGCTCGAACACGATCGTCCCCTCGGGGACGGCCCGGACGTCGCCCGTGAAGCGCACGCACGACAGCCAGCGCAGGAACTCGTCGCCGAAGCCGCCGACCCGCTCCAGCGCGGCGAGGTCGGCCGCGTCGAAGTGGAGCTCCTCGAGCCAGGTGAGCGCGTCGGCGAGCCCGGCGGCCACGAGGTACCCGCGCCCGGGGGGAAGGTGGCGGACGTACAGGCTGAACGTCGACGGTTCCTCGGCGAGGCCCTCGCGGTGGAACGCGTCGACCATCGTGAGCTCGTACAGGTCGACGAGCAGCGCGTGCCGGACGTCGTGGTCGCCGCGTCGCTCAGCTGTCACCGACCGATCTTACGGCCCGATGTCGACGACGATCTTTCCGACCGCCCGGCCGTCCGCGACGTGACGCAGTGCCGCGACCGCATCGTCGAGCGAGAACGCGGCGCCGATGTGGGGGACGACGCGGTGCGTGGCGAGGAGTGCCATCAGCTCCTCCTCGTCGCGCCGGCCGTCGTCCGCGTGGTGGGTGAGGAAGCCCCGGAACTCGAAGCCCATGACGCGGACCCCCTTGAGCAGCACCAGGTTGAGGGGGATGCGCGGGATCGTGCCCGACGCGAAGCCGACCGTGACGAACCGCCCGTCCCAGCGGAGCGCGCGCAGCGCCGGCTCCGACAGGTCGCCGCCGACCGGGTCGATCACGACGTGGGCGCCGTCGGGCAGCGCCTCGCGGAGCGCGGGCCGCAGCTCGCACGACCGGTGGTCGATCAGGTGGGTCGCGCCGTACGACGCGGCGGCCGCGAGCTTCTCCGGGGAGGACGCGACCGCGGTCACCGATGCACCCATCACCGCGCCGAGCTGGACCGCGGCGAGGCCGACGCCGCCGCCGGCGCCGAGCACGACGAGCTCCTCACCGGGCTGCAGCCCGGCCACCGAGCGGAGCGAGTGGTACGCGGTGCGGTGGGCGACGCCGAAGGCGGCGGCGAGGCGGTCGTCGACTCCGGCGGGGACGGCGCGCACGCTGTCGGCGGCGATCACGATCTCCTCGGCGAACGCGCCCGAGATGGAGCTCCCGAAGACGTGGTCGCCGACCGTCGGGGCGGCGACGCCCTCGCCCACCTCGGTGACGACACCGGCGAACTCGCTCCCGGGGACGAAGGGCGTGGGCAACGACACCTGGTACTGGTTGGCGACGAGCAGCACGTCGGGGAAGTTGACCGCGGCCGCGGCCACGCGGACCCGGACCTGGCCCGCGCCGATCGGTGGTGACGGCACCTGTTCGACGGCCACGTTCTCCGGCGGCCCGTACGAGCGGCACAGGGCGGCGCGCACTCAGCGGCCCTGCCAGCGCGGCTCGCGCTTCTCGATGAAGGCGGTCGCGCCCTCCTTGGCGTCCTCGCTCTCGAAGACGAGGGTGCGCAGCGCGTGCAGGCGCTCGGGCGCGCGCGGCGAGCCCGCGCTCGCCAGCCGCACGAGCTCCTTCGTCGCCCGGATCGCGAGCGGTCCGTTGGCGGCGATCCGTTGGGCGAGCGCGAGCGCGGTCGGCAGCACGTCGACAGGGGGGACGACCGCGTTGACGAGGCCGAGCTCGTAGGCGCGGGCGGCGTCGATGCTGTCGCCGGTGAGCGCGAGCTCGAGCGCGATACCGAGCGGCATGCGACGACCGACGTGCATGACGCCGGCGCCCGCGAACAGGCCCCGCTTCACCTCGGGCAGGCCGAACTTCGCGTCGGCGGAGGCGACGACGACGTCGCAACCGAGCATCAGCTCGAAGCCGCCGGCGAGCGCGCTCGCGTTCACGGCGCCGACGACGGGGACCCCGACCTCACCCTCGAGCAGCCGCATGTACTCGACGGCGATCTGCTCGCTCTCGGCGACGGAGAAGTCGTCACTCTCCGCGTAGGCGCGCAGGTCCATGCCGGCGCAGAACGCGCGGTCGCCGGTGCCGGTGACGACGACGGCCCGGGTCTCCGGATCGGAGTCGGCGGCGGCGACCGCCGCGCCGACGTCGCGGATCATCCCCCACGTGAGGGCGTTGCGGGCCTCGGGCCGGTTGAGGCGGACGACGAGGACGGCGCCGCGGCGCTCGGTGACGACCTCGGGCCCGCCGGTCACGACCCGTAGTCGGTGGTCTCGGCCAGCTCCGCCGCGCCCTTCATCAGGTCGAGGACGATCGGACCGAACGCGAGGAGCTTCTCGTCGTCGCCGGCGCGCTGGTAGCCCTGTTCGAGCACGATCGCGAGCTTCCACTTGGCGAGCACGAGGTAGTAGTCGAGGTCGTCGACCTGGCGGCCCGACACTTCCGCGTAGTGCGCGACGACCTGGTCGCGCGACGGCATGCCCCGCATGTCGACGTAGCTCGAGTCGTCGGGCGCGTCCGTGTCCGCGGGCCAGCCCTGCACCATCCAGCCGAGGTCGAGCTTGGGGTCGCCGACCGTGCCCATCTCCCAGTCGACGATCGCCGCGAGGCGCGCCGGAGCGCCGTGCCGGAACATGACGTTGGCGAACTGGTAGTCGCCGTGCATCAGACCGGGGACGTAGTCGAGCGGGCGGTGCTCGCGCAGCCACGCCGACGCGACCTCGAGGCCGGGCAGCTCACGGCCCTTGATCCGCTCGAGGAACGCGGTCCACCGATCGACCTGGCGCTCGTGGAAGCCGTCGGGCCGCCCGAGGTCGTGGAGGCCCTTCGCCTGCCAGTCGACCCGGCCGAGCAGGGCGATCCCCTCCGCGAGCTGGTAGCCGAGGCCGGCCCGCGCCTCCAGGTCGGTGTCGAAGGGCGCCGGATAGTGGTCGACGCCCATCGGTGACCAGCCGTCGACGAAGCCCATCAGGTAGAAGGTGCGACCGAGGACCGACCTGTCGTCGCACATCGCGACGGCGGGGGTGTGGGGCACGTCGGTGCCGTCGAGCGCCTCGATGATCCGCCACTCGCGCACGATGCCCTCGTCGCGGGGCTCGGGCGCCGTCGGCGGCGGGATGCGCAGCGCCGCGTGGAGCTCGCCCCGGCGGATCTCGTAGATCTCGTTCTGCGAGCCGCCCGACACGTAGCGGTGCTCGACGGGCTCGCCCTTCCCGGGCAGGCCCATGCCGTCCATCCACGTGACGAGCCGATCGATGTCGATCACAGGTTCCCCACTTCGTGCTCGAGGTACTCGGCGAACTTGGCCCGGGCCGCGTCCAGCTTCTTCGGGAGCCATTCGGTCGGCCAGACGTCGTCGCTCGCTTTGTAGTCGCGGATCACCTGGCGGGCCACCGTGACCTTGTGCACCTCGGTCGGTCCGTCGGCCAGACCCATGACCGCGGCACCGTGGATCATGCCGAAGAACGGCATCTCGTTCGTCACGCCGAGCGCGCCGTGCACCTGCATCGCCCGCCACGCGATGTCGTGCAGCACGGTCGGCATGACGACCTTCGCGGTCGCGATGTCCTTCCGCACGCGCTTGTAGTCGTTGTACTTGTCGATCTCCCACGCGGTGTAGAGCACGAACAACCGGAACTGGACGAGCTGCGCGTAGGAGTCGGCGATGTAGCCCTGCACGAACTGCTTGTCGGCGAGGAGGCTGCCGGCCGTCTCGCGGCTCAGCGCCCGCTCGCACATCATGTCGAGCGCCTTCTTGGCGAGCCCGATCGTGCGCATCGCGTGGTGGATCCGGCCGCCACCGAGGCGCGTCTGCGCGATGGCGAACGCCTGGCCCTCGCCGCCGAGCACGGCGTCGGCCGGGACGCGCACGTCGTCGTAGTGGATGAGCGCGTGCGAGCCGTCGTTCAGCGGCTCGCCGGCGAGGCCGACGTTGCGCACGATGTCGATGCCCGGGGTGTCGGCGGGCACGAGGAACATCGACATGCCCTGGTACGCGCTCACGTCGGGGTCGGTGACGGCCATCACGATGAGGAACGACGCGGTGCGGGCGTTCGACGAGAAGTACTTCCACCCGTTGATGACCCACTCGTCGCCGTCGCGCATCGCGCGCGTCGTGAACATGCGCGGATCGGCACCCGCGTGCGGCTCCGTCATCGAGTAGCACGAGAACATCTCGCCCTCGAGCAGCGGTCGCAGGTAGCGCTCCTTCTGCTCCGGCGTCCCGTAGTGGGCGATGATCTCGGCGTTGCCGGTGTCGGGCGCCTGGCAGCCGAAGACGATCGGCGCCCACTGCGACCGGCCCAGGATCTCGTTGAGCAGCGCGAGCTTGAGCTGCCCGTAGCCCTGGCCGCCGAGCTCGGGGCCGAGGTGGGTCGCCCAGAGCCCGCGTCGGCGCACCTCCTCCTTCAGCGGGTCGATCACCTTGCGCCGGGTGTCGTCGAGGGGGACGTACTGGAGGTGCGGCCAGATCAGGTCGAGCGGCTCGACCTCCTCCCGCACGAACGTGTCGACCCAGTCGAGCTTCTCCTGGAACTCCGGCTCGGTCTCGAAATCCCACGCCATCGACTGGCCCTCCTCGTCACGCGCGCCGGCGGTGCCGTCGCCGGGGCGTCAGAGTAGGATTCTGACGATGCAGAACGCAATTCTGCCGCCGGACGGCGGAGCGGGGCCCGACGACGTGGCGGGGCGGGTCGCCGGTCAGGCCCTGGCCAAGCGCCGCGCCGCCTACGAGACCGAGGTCCGCCGCCTGCTCGACGCCGCGCTCCGGGTCATGCGCCGATGCGGGACGACCGCGCGGCCCCGCGTCGCCGACATCGTCGCCGCCGCCGGTCTCTCGAACGACGCCTTCTACCGGCACTTCCCGTCGAAGGACGCCCTGGTCGAGGCGCTCCTCGAGGACGGCGCCGCCCGCCTCGTCAGCTACCTGCGCCACCAGATGGGCAAGGCCGACACGCCCGAGGGCCGGCTGCGCCGCTTCGTCGAGGGGGTGTTGTCGCAGGCCGAGGGCGAGACCGCGGAGACCACGCTCGCCGTGCTCTGGAACGGCGGCAGCGTCGGGCGCGGGCCGGGCGCCGGCAACCACTTCGCCGCCGCATCACTCGCGGCGCTCGTGCGCGAGCCCCTCGCCGAGCTCGGGAGCCCCGATCCCGAGCTGGACGCGGCGCTCACGGCCCATGCCACGCTCGGGCGCCTCACCGAGCTGCTGTGGCAGCGGGCCCGGCCCGCGCCCGGGGAGGCCGACCGCATCGTCGCCTTCCTCGTCGGGGCGGCGTCGACCCGCGCCGAGGCGCCGATCTGATATTTCTCGCCGACCCGCGGGCGGCCCAGCGCCGCCGGATGGCCCAACCGGGCGGGATCCGCCGGCTTGACTGCGAAACCCAGCCGGATATCTGATATCCGGGTGGATTTCGACCTGTCGGCGGAGCACGAGGCCTTCCGCAAGGTCGTCCGCGACTTCGCCGAGCACGAGATCGCGCCCCACGCCGAGCGCTGGGACCGCGAGCAGGTGTTCCCCCTCGACGCCGTGCAGGCGATGGGCCGGCTCGGGTTGTTCGGCCTCCCGTTCCCGGAGCGCTACGGCGGCTCGGGCGCCGATTTCACGACCCTGTGCCTCGCGATCGAGGAGCTGGCCCGCGTCGACTCGTCGGTCGCGATCACCCTCGAGGCCGCCGTCGGACTCGGGGCGGGCCCGATCGCGGCGTACGGGAGCGACGAGCAGCGCGAGGCGTGGCTGCCCGATCTCTGCGCCGGCCGCGCCCTCGCCGCGTTCGGCCTGACCGAACCCGACGCGGGCAGCGACGCCGGCGCGACGCGGACCCGCGCCGTCCGCGACGGGGACGAGTGGGTGATCGACGGCGCCAAGGCGTTCATCACGAACTGCGGGACCCCGATCACGGCGCTCGTCACCGTGACCGCACGCACCGGCCCGGGCCAGGTGATCACCGCGATCGTCGTGCCCGCGGGCACGCCGGGGCTCGTCGTCGAGCCGGCGTACCGGAAGATGGGTTGGCACGCATCCGATACACACCCGTTGCGCCTCGAGTCGTGCCGCGTGCCCGTGGCCAACACGCTCGGGGCGGAGGGCGCGGGGCTGCACCAGTTCCTCGCGACGCTCGACGACGGGCGCATCGCGATCGCCGCGCTCGC
>DASRHL010000485.1:0-13864 GCA_035650535.1 Acidimicrobiia bacterium | reverse complement strand
CCCGCCCGCCTACCTCGCGCACCCGATCCTCACGCTCGAGACGGGTTCGCTCGGGACCCGCCACGCCCTCGACGTGGCGAGGCGAGACGGGTCGACGTTCGTGCTCGCGTCGACGAGCGAGGTCTACGGCGACCCGGCGGTGCACCCGCAACCCGAGACGTACTGGGGCAACGTGAACCCGCTCGGGCCGCGCGCCGTCTACGACGAGTCGAAGCGGTACGCCGAGGCGCTGACGATGACCTACCACCGTGAGTACGGGCTCGACGTCAAGCTCCCGCGTCTGTTCAACACGTACGGTCCGGGCCTGCGGGCGGGCGACGGTCGCGTCGTCTCCAACTTCCTCGAGCAGGCCCTCGCCGGGCGACCCCTCACCGTCTACGGGGACGGCACCCAGTCGCGCTCGCTCTGCTACGTGGACGACACGGTCCGCGCCCTCGTCGCGCTCACCGACTCCGACTTCTGCGGCGCGATGAACGTCGGCAATCCCGACGAGCGCACGGTGATGGAGCTCGCCAAGGTCGTCATCGAGCTGACGGGCTCCCGGTCGGAGATCGTCTTCGAGCCCCTCCCGACCGACGATCCGGCGCGGCGCTGCCCCGACATCGGCCTCGCGCGACGCGTGCTCGGGTGGGAGCCGGAGATCGACCTGCGCGACGGCCTGGCTCGGCTCCGCGACTCGTACCTCGCCACGTGACCGACTCCGGAGCAGCGAACGCGCCGGCAGTGGCCGCGCGATGGTCGGCCGTCGTCGTGAACTACGAGAGCGGCGCGGCGCTCTGCGCCTGCGTCGAGTCGCTGCTCGCCGACACGAGCGCGGGCGGCCCCCCCGACGTGGTCGTCGTCGACAACGGCTCGCGCGACGGTTCCATCGCTCGGCTCGAACGGCGTTGCCCGGCGGCACGGGTCGTCGATCCGGGCGCGAACGTGGGCTACGCCGGCGGCGCCAACGCAGGTATCGCGGTGACGACGACCCCGGTGGTCGCCGTCTGCAACCCCGACCTCGTCGTGCGCCCCGGGACGGCGGCGGCACTGATCGCACGTTTCGACGACCCCGGCGTCGCCGCCGCGGGGCCGAGGATCCGCAACCCCGACGGATCGACCTATCCGTCGGCACGCTCCGTCCCCTCGCACGTCGACGCCGTCGGGCACGGCCTGTTCGGGCTGCTCTGGCCCGCCAACCCGTTCAGCACCCGCTACCGCCAGCTCGACGCCGATCCGTCCGTCGCGCGTGACGTCGACTGGGTGTCGGGCGCCGCGATCTGGCTCCGCCGCGACGCGCTCGACGCGGTCGGCGGCTGGGACGACGGGTACTTCATGTACGTCGAGGACGTCGACTTGTGCTGGCGGCTCGGCCGGGCCGGTTGGCGCATCGTGTACGAGCCCGGCGGAGAGGTCGAGCACGCGCAGGGCCTCAGCACGGACGCGGTTCCCTACCGGATGATCGTGGAGCACCACCGGTCGCTGCTGCGATTCGCCCGCAAGCGCTGGCACGGGCCCAAGCGCGTGCTCGTCGGACCGGCCGCCGTTTACCTCGCGTTTCGAGCCGTCTTCGCGATGTGCGTCCGGGCCGCCCGCCCGCGGTCCGGAAAACCGCGGGTCAAGGGCTAACCTCGGAGCCGTCATGGCGAGGTCCCGGAACAAGTACTCCCGCGCCCAGCTGCGGGCCCGTTACCGCAGACCCCGCCGCCGAGGGGGCAGCACCTGGTTCTACGGTGCGCTGACGGTCATCGTCATCGCCGGCGTGTTGGGGATCGTGTTCACACGCAACGACAACAGCGCCGCTTCGGCCGTCCCGCCGCGCGCGGGAACCGATCCGCGGACCGGCCAGCTCTACGACCACTGGCACGAGGCGTTGGGTGTCGAGGTCTGCGGCGAGTGGCTGAGCGACCCTGCGGAGTTCACCACGCGCGCGGACAACGCGGGTGTGCACGCCGGGCTTCACACCCACGGTGACGGCTTCATCCACGTCGAGCCGCTGCAGGCCGACGAGGCGGGCAACAACGCGACGCTCGGGACGTTCATGCGCTTCGGCGGGTGGAGTGTGTCGTCCGACTCGTTCTCGGTGTGGACCGGTCCGTCGTTCGACCCGTCGAAGAAGACGTGGACGAACGGCGACCGGTGCCCGGGCAAGGACGGCAAACCCGGGACCGGCAAACCCGGTCACGTCGTCTGGCAGGTCGACTGCGAGAACCGCACCGGGAACCCGTCCGACTACAAGCTCGAGGACCAGAAGGTGCTCGGGATCGGCTTCGTCACGAAGGGCGAGAAGCTCGGTGTGCCGCCACACGCCGCGAGCACACCCAACGGCGAGGGCGGCAACGCGCCGTTCAACGCGCCGAAGGGCTGCCGGCCGTCCGCGACGAACAACCCGGGCGGCGCCGGCACCACCACGACGGTGCCCGCGTCGAGCACCTCGACACCGTGAAGGCGGTCGTCCTCGTCGGCGGGGAGGGCACACGGCTCCGGCCGCTGACGTACACGACGCCGAAGCCGCTGCTGCCGATCGCCAACCAGGCGTTCCTCGAACGCCAGCTGAGCTGGCTCGCACAGCACGGGGTCGACGAGGCCGTGCTGTCACTCGGCTACCTCCAAGACGCGTTCGTCGAGCACTTCCCCGACGGCAGCTACCAGGGTGTCCGGCTGCAGTACGCGGTCGAGGACGAACCGCTCGGCACCGCGGGCGGCATCCGTTACGCGGCCGACGTCGCGGGCGTGAAGGACCGCTTCGTCGTCTGCAATGGCGACGTGCTCACCAATCTCGACCTGACCGCGCTCGTCGCGTTCCACGACTCGCGCGGCGCCGAAGCGACGATCCATCTCGCTCGGGTCTCCGACCCGTCCGCGTTCGGCGTGGTCCCGACGTATCCGGACGGCGAGGTGAAGGCGTTCGTCGAGAAGCCGCCGCGCGGCGCCGCGCCCACCGACTGGATCAACGCGGGGACGTACGTCCTCGAGTCGTCGGTCCTCGACCGGATCCCGGCCGGGCTCACCGTGTCGATCGAGCGCGAGACGTTCCCACGCATGCTCGACCAGCGGTTCCGCCTGTACGCCGTCCCGAGTGACGCGTACTGGATCGACATCGGGACGCCCGACAAGTACCTGCAGGCGCACCGCGACGTGCTCGCCGGGAAGGTGGGCCTGCCCCCGGCGCCGGGGGCGCGTGAGGCGGCGCCCGGCGTGTGGGTGCAGGGCACCGTCGACGTCGACGACCGCGCCCGTCTCGTCGCGCCCGTCCTGCTCGGCGACGGCGCGCGCGTCGAAGCCGGTGCGGTCGTCAGCGGGTCGGTGATCGGCGCCGGCGGTCAGGTGGCGCGGGACGCGTCCGTCTCGCGTTCGGTCGTCCTCGAGCGGGCGCGCGTCGGCGCGGGCGCTCGGGTCGCGGACACCGTCGTCGGGGCCGACGCGTCGCTCGGCGACCAGGCCACGGCGACCGACCAGACGATCGTCGGCCCCTCGGCCGTCGTGTCGGCGGGCACGACCGTGGCCCGCGGGCGCATCGCCGTCGGCTCGGGTGCGCCGTGAGGGCGCTCGTCACCGGGGGTGCGGGCTTCATCGGCTCCACCCTGACCGACCGCCTCCTCGCCGAAGGCCACGAGGTCGACGTCGTCGACGACCTGTCGAGCGGGTCGCTCGCGAACCTCGCGGACGCGCGCGCGCAACCCCGGCGCCGGTTCAGCTTCCACCGTCTCGACGTGCGGTCGGGCGCCATCACCGACCTGATCGCGCACCGCAAGCCGGACGTGATCTTCCACCTCGCCGCGCAGCTCTCGGTGACCGTGTCGGTCGCGAAGCCGGTCCTCGACGCCGAGATCAACATCATCGGCTCCATCAACGTCTGCCAGGGCGCGGTCAAGGCGGGCACCCGGAAGATCGTCTTCGCCGGCTCGGGTGGGACGCTCTACGGAACCCCGGAGTCGCTGCCCGTCCGCGAGGGGCACGCCCAGCACCCGATCTCGCCCTACGGCGTCGCCAAGAAGGCGGTCGGCGACTACCTCCACTACTACCGCGAGGTCCACGGGCTCGACTTCACCGTGCTCGCGCTCGCCAACGTCTACGGGCCGCGCCAGGACCCGCACGGCGAGGCGGGCGTCGTCGCCATCTTCGGGATGAAGCTCCTCGACCGAGAGCGCCCGACGATCTTCGGTGACGGGGAGCAGACGCGCGACTTCGTGTACGTCGACGACGTCGTCGACGCGTTCGTCCGCGGGTCCGACAAGGGCGGCGGTCTCACCGTCAACATCGGGACCGGCGTCGAGACGAGCGTCCAGCAGCTCTTCGACGCGATGGCACGACTCACCAACTTCGAGGAGCCGGCACGGTACGCGCCACCGCGCGCGGGCGAGCTCGCCCGCTCCTCGCTCGACCCCGGCCGGGCCGAGATCCACCTCGGCTGGAAGCCGTGGACCGAGATCGACACCGGCCTCCGCCGCACCATCGAGTACTTCCGCCAGCACCGGGGCGCCGCCCGCCGCTGATCAGCGGTGGGCGCGGAGCTCGTCGAGGGGGACCGGGGGCCGGGGCCGGCCGGTGTAGCCCGGGTCGGGGTGGCCGACCAGCACGAGCGCGTGGGGGAGCCACTCGGTGTCGAGCCCGAGGGCGTCGCGGGCGGCCGCCGGGCAGAAGATCGGTGCCGCGACCCAGCACGACGCGAGGCCGGCGTCGGCCGCCGCCAGCATCAGGTTCTCGACCGCGGCACCGAGCGACAGCAGTGCCATCCCCCATTCGGCGCGCTGGCGCGCCTCGTCCGGGTAGCGATCGAGCCCGTCCCACGTCAGGCAGCCGAGCACGAGCGCCGGCGCGCCGGTCAGCTTGCGGCGCGACGCGCCGACCAGCTCGTCGATGCGCGCACGCGTGACGCCGTCGTTCTCGAGGTCGCGCCGCCAGCGCGCGCCCATGCCGTCGGCGAGTGCCTGCTTCCCGGCGTCGGTGTCGACGACGACCCACCGCCACGGTCGCGAGTGGTGCGGCGCGGGCGCGGCGCACGCGGCTTCGACCAGCCCGTCGAGCAGGGCTCGATCGACCGGCGCGGCCGTGAACGCGCGGATCGAGCGGCGGGCCTCGACGAAGGCGGGGACCCGGCTCACCGGAACAGGTCCTCCGACACCGGGCGGACGAGCTCGCGCACCGAGCCGTCGCGGAACCAGCCGGGGTCGAGCCCGCGGACGACGGCGGCCGGGACACCGCGCGACTTGCCCATGACGAGCTCGGCCGCCGAGGCGATCTCGTCCGCGACCGCGACCTCGGTGACCTGCAGCTCCCGCCCGAGCGCGTCGCGCTCGCCCCTCAGGTCCAGGACGGCCGCGATCCCGCACACGCCGATCGCCACGTCGGTGAGTCCCGTCCGCCACGGCCGGCCGAAGGTGTCGGAGACGATGACGGCGACGTCGACCCCCCGGCGCGCGCGCAACGCGTCGCGTACGTGCCTCGCCGAGCGGTCGGCGTCAACGGGAAGGAGCGCGGCGGTTCCCTGCGCGACGTTCGAGAGGTCGACACCGGCGTTGGCGCAGACGAAGCCGTGACGCGTCTCGCTGATGACGAGGTCACCGCGGCGTCGCAGCACTCGTACGGATTCCGATTCGACGAGACGGCGCCGCGCGTCGCGGTCGTCGGGGTCGAGCGGAACCAGGCGGCCCTCCGCCTTCGACACGATCTTCTGGGTGACGACGAGGCAGTCGCCCGCCTCGAGCGGCGAGCCCTGCGCCGCGGCCGCGTCGGCGATCAGCTCCGCGAGCTCGGCTCCCGGCTCGACCTCGGGGATCCCCTCGATCGGGATGACGCGGAGCGGCGGCACGGGGCGTCGGGTCGCCGTCCGGTCAGGCGACCGCGGCGAGCGCCTCGCGGGCGAGGGCCGCGGCGACTCGCGCGTCCCGCATGAGCGTGTCGGCGACGACGGCCCGGACGCCGAGCGCGTCGACGGCCGGCGCGTCGGCGGCATCGGTCGCGTCGATCACGAGCGTGCTGCAGAAGTCGCGGTACGCGCGTGCGACCCCGATGCACGAGACGTCGATGCCGAGCGGACCCATGAGCCGGTCGGCCGGGCCCTTCACCGGCCGGCCGCCCACGATCGGGCTGACGCCGACGACGCGGTCGCGGCGCCGGACGAGCACGTCGCGGATCCCCGGCACCGCGAGCACCGGACCGATGGAGATGACCGGGTTGCTCGGGCAGACCACGATCGTCTCCGCCGACTCGAGGGCCTCGAGCACGCCGGGCGCGGGGCGGGCCCGCTCGGCGCCCTCGAAGCGGACCGCGACCACGGGCGGCTCCGCCCGGTGCCGGACGAACCACTCCTGCATCGCGAGCTCGACCTCGTGGCCCGACGGCTCGCGGACGGTGATGCGGGTGGCCACCCGGTCGTCGGTCATGGGGAGGAGCCGTGAGCGGAGGCCCCACGCCGCCGCGATCTCGGCCGTTGCCTCGGTGAGCGTCGCGCCCGCCCGGAGACGCTGCGTCCGGTAGAGGTGGGTGGCGAGGTCGCGGTCGCCCAGCCGGAACCACGTCGGCACGCCGTAACGCTCGAGCGCGCCGATCGTCCGGAAGGTCTCGCCGGCGAGCCCCCAGCCGGTCTCGGGGTTGTGGGCGTCGGCGAGCGTGTAGGTCACGCTGTCGAGGTCGGGGCTCACCCAGAGGCCGTGGAACTCGTCGTCGTCGCCCGTGTTCACGACCGCGGTGACCGCCCCCGGATCGACCACCTCCACGAGGCCGCGGAGGAACCGGGCGGCGCCGACACCCCCGGCGAGCGCGGTCAACATCGCGTGGAGCGTAGTGCCACCGGGTTCCGGCTCCGCACGACGGTTGTGGCTCGTGTGGGCACCGACGCTCGTGACCACGATCGCGAAAGGGTCGGCGGTATGCTCGGCCCCTCCTCATGAGCACGGCCGAACCACCCGAGCATCCGCTGCTCGGCGGTGCCGAGGCCGACCGCGAGCCCCCGTCCGACGGTCCGGTCGCCGCGCCCGCCCGCTCCCTCGAAGCCGCCGCCGGCCCGCCGCCGCCCGGCAACGGCGAGTGGCACGGCGCCGCCGGCCACGACGGCGACGGCACCGGGAGCTCGCGAACCGAGGAGCCCGAGCCCGAGCCGCCCGAGGCCGTGGGGGCGCCCGCGGTCGTGGCGGTGGTCGTCACCCACGACGCCGCCCCCTACCTCGAGGCGACCCTGGCCGGCCTGGCCGCGCAGGACTACCCCGACCTCACGATCCTCGTGGTGGACGCGGGGTCGGCCGGCGACACGACCGACCGGGTCGCGGCCGCGCTCCCGGCCGCCTACGTGCGCCGGCTCGAGCGGAATGTCGGGTTCGGCGGCGCCGCCAACGACGCCCTGACGACGGTCGAGGGCGCCCAGTTCCTCCTGGTGTGCCACGACGACGTCGTGCTCGACCCGACCGCGCTCCGGCTGCTCGTCGAGGAGGCGTACCGCTCGAACGCCGCCATCGTGGGACCGAAGATCGTGGCGTTCGACGACCCGTCGGTCCTGCTCGACGTCGGCCGGGCGATCGACCGCCTGGGCGGCGCGCACACGGGCATCGAACCGGGCGAGCTCGATCAGGAACAGCACGACGGTGTGCGTGACGTCTTCTACGTGTCGAGCGCCACGATGCTCGTGCGGACCGACCTGTTCTCGGAGCTCGGCGGGTTCGATCCGGATACCTTCCCCGGTTCCGAGGACCTCGACCTGTGCTGGCGGGCCCGCCTGGCCGGCGCTCGCGTCGTGGTCGCCCCCGACGCGCGGGTCGCGCACGCCGAAGCCGCCGACCACCGGGACCGGCGGGGCCGGGCCGAAACCCCGCGGCGGACGCTGCGCGACGTTGCCCGCAAGCGCGTCCGGGTCGTGCTCTCGAACTACTCGTCCGCGACGCTGCTGTGGGTCGTTCCCTTCGCGCTCCTGCTCTCGACGATCGAGGCCGTCGCCTTCTCGGTGACCCGGCGCAGGCGCGAGGCGTTCGCGGAGCTCGGTGCGTGGTGGTGGAGCCTCGTGCATCCGGGGCGGTTCCGAGCCGCGCGCCGGCGGGCTCAGGCGCTGCGGACGGTGCGCGACCGCGACCTCGCGGAGTTGCAGGTCGGGCCGGCGGCCCGGCTGCGGACGTTCCTCACGCACCACCGCGCGGACGAACGCGTGGAGTCGATGGGCGACGTCCTGCGCGCGTGGATCGAGACGGTCGCCGACGGGCTGCGCCACCCCGCCGTCCTGTTCTTCCTCGCCTTCCTGGCCGTCCTCGCGTTCGGTTCGCGCGATCTGATCTCGCACGGCGTTCCCGCCGTGGGTCAGCTGCCGGTGTGGCCGGGGATCCACGCGATGTTCTCGGCCTACGGGTCGGCGTGGCGCTCCACGGGCCTGGGCTCCGCCTCGAGCGGCCCGCCCCTGCTCGTGCTCACCAGCGGGTTGAGCACCTTGCTGGTCGGCTCGATCGGCCTCGCCCGGACCGTCGTGGTCGTCGGCGCGTTCCCCGTCGGCGCGGTCGGCGCGTACCGGCTCGCCCGGGCCCAGCGGGCCACGCTCGGCCCGGCGCTCGTCACCGCGATCGCGTACGCGGCCAACCCGATCGCCCGCAACGCCGTCGCCGCCGGCCGCTTCGGTCCGCTCGTCTTCTTCGCCCTCGCGCCCTTCCTCGTCCGCCTGCTCGTTCGGGTCGCGCGCTTCGAACGGCCCGACGAGGACGGCGCCCGCCCACTGCGCGGGCGCCGGCCGCTGCTCGGGCTGGTCGCCCTGACCGCGGTCGCGACCGCGTGCTACCCGCTCGCCGCGCCGCTCGTCGTGGCCGCCGCGCTCGCCATGCTCGGAGGCTCCCTGCTGACGCGCGGGCTCGTCGCGTCGGCCCGGGCCGTGGCGGGCGCGGTGCTGGCGGGCGCGGCGGCGCTCGTCCTGCTGTTCCCGTGGTCGCTCAACGTCAAGGACGCCTTCTCCGATCCCGCGGCCTTCGGCCTCGCGTTCCGCCCGCACCTGTCGCTGTCCGACGTGCTCAGGTTCCACACGGGGCCGTCCGGTGGGGGCTTCGCGATGTGGGGGTTGTTCGCGACCGCCGCGTTCGCGCTCGTCGTCGCCGCCGGTCCACGCCTCGCGTGGACGGCGCGGGCGTGGATGCTCGCGGCGGCCGGGTTCGCGATGGTGTACCTGCCGGCCCGGCTCGCGGGCGACCACGCGGTGGCGGCACCCGAGGGGCCGCTCACGCTCGCCGCGCTCGGCCTCGCGCTCGCCGCCGGCATCGGCATCGGCGCCTTCGCCGACGAGCTGCGCCGGGCCCGGTTCGGGTGGCGCCAGCTCGCCGCGCTCGCCGCCGGTGCGGGCGTCGCGCTCGTCGCGGTCGGCTTCGCCGCCGACGCGGTCGACGGGCGCTGGCACGCGCCGTCCGACGACTGGCAGCACCAGCTCGCCTTCACGTCCGACCAGGGGTACCAGGGCACGTTCCGGATCCTGTGGCTCGGGCGTGCCGAGGTCCTGCCGCTCGACCCGTTCGACGCCGGCGGGGGCAGCCTCTCGTACTCGCTGACCAGGAACGGTCCGGGCGACGTCCGGGAGCTGCTGCGCGCGCCGGAGCGGGGGGACGACGCGGTCGTGCGTGACGCGGTCGCGCTCGCGACCGGGCAGCGCACGAACCGGCTCGGCCGGCTGCTCGCGCCCATGGGCGTCCGGTACGTGGCCGTGCTGTCGACCACCGGGCCGGGCGGGCAGGGCGACCCGCCGCCCCCCGGGGTGACCGCGAGCCTGGCCGAGCAGCTCGACCTGGCCCGTCTGCACGCGCCGTCCGGGCTCGTGCTCTACGAGAACCTGGCCTGGATCCCCGAGCGCGCCGAGATCAAGGGCCCGGCGGCCGCGCAGGTCCCGACCGGGAACGTCGACCCGTCCCGCAGCGCCCTCCGCACCGATCTCTCCGCCGACGCGGTGCCACTCGGAAGCGCGCCGGTCGCGCCGGGGACGGCCCTGCTCGGCCAGGCCCACGACGCCGACTGGAAGGCGACCGCGGGGGGCCACGAGCTCCGGCACGAGCGGGCCTTCGGCTGGGCGAACGCGTTCCGGGTCCCGGCCCGCTCGACGGTCTCGATCGTGTTCGACGGCCAGTCGGGCCACGACGGGCTGCTCCTCGCCGGCGCGGTGCCGTGGATCGTGCTGCTCGCGCTGTGGTGGTGGGGACGCCGTCGCGACAAGGCGCGCCGCCGGGCGGTCGCGGCCGCGCGCCGGGCCGAGCGGATGGCCCGCCAGCGCAGCCGGGCCGAGCGGGCCGGGGCTGCCGACCTCGAGCTCGAGGACGACTTCTGGAGCCGGGTGTGAGCCCGCGCCCGGCGCGCCGCACCTTCCGGCTGCCGGTCGTCGTGCTCGTGGTCGCGCTCGCCGCCGGCGCGGTCTACCTCGACCGCACGGCACCGGAGGCGTCCGGCGCGCGCGCCCGCACCACCACCGCCGCCGGCGCGCTCCAGGGGCCGACCGTCCCCCGGACGGACGCGGTGTCCACCGCCTGGTACTGCGCCGAGGGGACCTCGACCGCCGACGGACGCGCCGACGAGACGGTCGTGATCGGCAACCTCTCGACCGCGAACGTGGACGCGGCGGTGACGGTCATGCCGGGCGGGGGGAAGCCGCCGGTGAGCAAGCGCGTGAGCGTGGCCGGGTTCGGCCAGGGGCGTGTGCGCATCGCGGACATCCTCGCGACCCCCGAGCCCGGCGTCGTCGTCGAGGTCTTCGGCGGGCCCGCGGTCGTCGAGCACGTGCTCAGCGGCAACGGCGACGTCGCCGTCGGCCCGTGCGCGCGTGACGCGGCCCCGGACTGGTACTTCGCCGCCGGCACGACCGACAAGGACGCCCAGCAGTATCTCGCGCTGTTCAACCCCTACGGCGACGACGCGATCGTCGACGTCACCTTCCTCACGGACTCCGGCGTGCAGGCACCGGAGGCGTTCCAGGGCTACGTCGTCCCCCGGCGCTCGCGCGTGTCGCTCCCTGTCCACGACGAGGTGCGGCGGGCCGGCCAGGTCGCGGCCTTCGTGCACGCGCGCACCGGCCGCGTCGTCGCCGAGCGCACCCAGCGCTTCGACGGATCGCTCGGCCGCTACGGGATCGACGTGTCGCTCGGCGCGACGGCACCCGCGACGAAGTGGGTCCTGCCGTTCGGGGACGCCCAACCCGGGTCGGCCGAATCGGTCGCGCTCGCGAACTTCTCGCTCCTGCCCGCCGACGTCGAGGTGGACGTGCTCGTCGAGGGAACCGCGGTCGCGACCCCGCAGACGCTGCAGGTGCCGGGCCGGTCGGTGACGCCGATCGACGTCGGCAGCAAGGCCGCCGTCGGGACGAACTACACGGTGGTCGTGAAGTCGACGCGCGGTCAAGCGGTCGTCGCGGAGATGTTCTTCAACCGCAACGGGACCGGCGGTGTGCAGGGGAGCGGCACCGCGATCGGCGCGACGGGGGCGGCGCGCACGTGGGCGTTCGCGCTCGGCCGCACCGACGACGGCTCGGACGCGCGTCTCGTCGCGTTCAACCCGGGCCCGAAGCCCGTCACCGTCGAGCTCCGCGCGTACACGGCGGGCGACCCCAACAGCCCGCACAGCGCGCCGGCCGTCGCCATCCCCGCGGGCGACCGCGGCGACTTCGACCTCGGCGCCCAGGACATCCACCCCGACCAACTGTTCGTCGTCGCGTCCGACGGCCCGATCGTCGCGGGCCGCGAGCTCACGGCCGGCGGCGTGTCGATCGCGACCGGCATCCCCTTCTCGCCCTGACGTGGTCACGCGCATCGTCATCGGCGTCGCGCTCGTCGCGGTCGTGCTCGCCGTCGCCGCGCTGCTGCGCCGGCGCCGCCCGGCGCCCCCACCGCGCGACGCGTACCCGGTGCCGCGTCAGCTCGACCGCGCCGACTTCCCACGGCCCGACGCGCCCTGGCTCGTCGCGTACTTCTCGTCGACGCTGTGCGACTCGTGCCGGGGGCTCGGCGCCAAGGTCGCGGTCCTCGCGTCGGACGGCGTCTCGGTCTGCGAGCTCGACGCCGCGGACCGGCGCGACCTGCACCAGCGCTACGAGATCAGCGCGATCCCGATGATCCTGATCGCGGATGCCGAGGGCGTCGTCCGCCGCGCCTTCGTCGGTGCGACCACCGCCACCGATCTGTGGGCAGCGGTCGCCGAACTCCGCGCCCCCGGCGCGACCCCCGAACCGGACCTCGGCGCCCTCTGAACGCTCCTGCGGGCGTTGGTCAGTCGGTGCCGGTGGCGCGCTCGGAGCGCTTGGCGGCAGCCTTCTTGCTGCGGCGGCTGCCGTTGTCGACCGTCGGCGCCTTGACCTCCATCACCGTCCCGTCCGCCTTGCGGACCTTGCGGAAGCCGCCCGCCTTGCGGCCCATGGCGTCGTCGATGATGCGGGCCACCTCGTCGCCGTCGAGCGTCTCGTGCTCGAGCAGTGCCTTGGCGAGCGCGTCGAGCCCGCGCCGGTGCAGCCGCAGCACCCGCCGGGCGCGCGCCTCCTCCTGGCGCAGGATCCGCTCGACCTCCTCGTCGATGACGCGGGCGGTCTCGTCGGAGTAGTCGCGGGTGTGGACGAGGTCCTCGCCGAGGAACACCGGCCCCTGCGAACCCCACGCCATCGGGCCGATGCGCTCCGACATGCCCCACTCGCGGACCATGCGGCGGGCCATCTCGGTGATGCGCACCAGGTCGTTCTGCGCACCGGTCGACACGTGCCCGAACACGATGTCCTCGGCGATGCGACCGCCGAGCGCCACGACGATGGAGTCGGCGATGTACTCCTTCTTGTAGATGTGGCGCTCCTCGAGCGGCAGCTGCTGCGTGACGCCGAGCGCCATACCGGTCGGGAGGATCGTCACCTTGTGCACCGGGTCGGAGTGGTCGAGGACGTAGGCCAGCACCGCATGACCACCCTCGTGGTACGCGATGACCTCCTTCTCCTCCTCGGTGAGCGCCATCGACTCGCGCTTCAGGCCCATGAGCACGCGGTCGCGCGCCGCCTCGAAGTCCTCGGCGTGGACCATCTGCGCGCCCCTGCGGACGGCGAACAGCGCGGCCTCGTTGACCAGGTTGGCCAGGTCGGCGCCGCTCATGCCCGGTGTGCCGCGTGCCAGGACGTCCACGTCGATGTCGGGGGAGATCTTCTTGTCGCGCAGGTGCACCTTGATGATCTCGACCCGCTCCTCCTGGGTGGGGAGCGGCACGACGATCTGGCGGTCGAAGCGGCCGGGCCGCAGCAACGCCGGGTCGAGCACGTCGGGTCGGTTCGTTGCGGCCATCATGACGATGCCCTCGGTCGCCTCGAAGCCGTCCATCTCGGCGAGCATCTGGTTGAGCGTCTGCTCGCGCTCGTCGTGACCGCCGCCGAGCCCGGCCCCGCGCTTACGGCCGATCGAGTCGACCTCGTCGACGAAGATGATGGCGGGCGCCTGCTTGCGGGCGGTGTTGAACAGGTCGCGGACGCGCGCCGCACCGACCCCGACGAACATCTCCATGAAGTCGGAGCCCGTCACCGAGACGAACGGGACGCCCGCCTCGCCCGCCACGGCCCGGGCGATCAGCGTCTTGCCCGTGCCGGGTGGGCCGACGAGCAGCACGCCCTTCGGGATCCGGGCGCCGATCTGCTTGAACTTGGCCGGGTACTTGAGGAAGTCGACGACCTCGGCGATCTCGGCCTTGACCGGCCCGTAGCCCGCGACGTCGCCGAAGGTCGTCTTCGGCTTCTCGGTCGAGTAGACCTTCGCCCGGCTGCGCCCGATGCTCATGATGCCGGCGGCCTGGGCGCCGGCCCGGCGGCTCATCCAGATGAGGACGCCGACGATGAGCAGGATCGGGAGCAGCAGGGGCAGGACCTGCAGCAGGAAGTTCGACCCGGCCCGCTTGTACTTGAGCTCGACGTTGTGGTCGGAGAGCAGCG
>DASRHL010000484.1:0-10106 GCA_035650535.1 Acidimicrobiia bacterium | reverse complement strand
GCGATCGTCACGAGACCCGCCCCGAGGTCGTGACCCTCCTCGATCAGCAGGAACGCCCACACGGACGCGGCGAGGAAGATCGAGGACGGGTAGACCATCGAGAACAGGAACGAGCCCGGGAAGCACGCGACCGCCCACACGGCGAGCACCGCGCCACGGTCGGTCACGTGCCGGCGAGCGAGGCGGTACAGCCCGGCGAGCGCGAGGAGGAACGCGGCGTGGTTGACGAGCACGCCGACCAGCTCCTCGGGGACGCCGAGCGCGCCGCCGGCCCGCATCACGGCCGGGAGGAAGGGGAAGAACGGCCACGGCGACTCGTGCCCGTGGACGGGCGCGCCCCCGTAGCCGTTCCGCGCGATCAGCGTGTACCACCCGCCGTCCCACTTCGCGAACCCCGCGTACAACGCCGGGCGCGCCCGCTGCAGCGCGAGAACCAGGATCAGGGCGTCGGAGATCAGGCGTGACACGAGCCACGGGAGGACGACCTCGCGCCACGCGAACAGGCGGGTTCGCGGCCCGCGTATCGGCGACGCGACCGGTTCGGTCCCGACCGCCCCGGCTGCTGCCCCGAGTCCTGCCCCGGCTGTGGTGTCCGTGCTCATGAGCGACCCCGCCTGATCGTAGGTGCGTTCCCGGCTCCGCGAGGCCCACAACTACTGTGCGCGTCCATGCCGCACGTCGTGTTCCTCTGCACCGGGAACGCGGCGCGCTCGGTGATGGCGGGCGCGATCCTCGCCGTCCACCTCGACGACGTCGAGATCACGACCGCGGGCACGCACGTGATCGAGGGCATGCCCATGAGCTGGCGGACGCGCGAGGCGCTCGCGGGGCTCGAGATCGCGGCCCCCGGCCACCGCAGCCGCCAACTCCGCCCCGGCGACGTCGCGGCCGCCGACCTCGTCGTCGGTCTCGCCGGCGAGCACGTGGCCTACGTGCGGCGCGTCCACCCCGAGGCGGCGCCCCGCACGGCGACGCTGAAGCGCCTGGCCCGCGACCTGCCGCCGACCGTCGGCCGGGGGAGCTTCGCCGAGCGGGTGGCCGGCCTGCGCCTCGCCGACGTGGCGCTCGAGCCCTGGGAGGACGTGGCCGACCCCGCCGGCGGGGCCTCCCCGAGTTCGAGGCCTGCGCCCGCGAGATCCACGGTCTCCTGGCCGTCCTCGCGCCCGCGATCGCGGATGCCCCCGACGACCGGGCCGCGGACAAAATACGCCAGGGGTGACGTACTCTGCGCGACCGGATCTGATAGACCGTCAGATCTTCGACGCGCCGGTGGAAGGGGGGAGACACATGGCCACTGCGGCAGGGACCACCGACGCCCCCGTCGACGCGCCCGAACCCGGCGGTCCGGCACTCGCGCTCGAGGACGTCACCGTCCGTTTCGGGGGCATCACGGCGCTCGACGGCGTGAGCATGTCGGTCGACGCCGGCGAGGTGGGCGGCCTCATCGGCCCCAACGGCGCGGGCAAGACCACGCTGTTCGACGTGATCTCGGGCGTCCGCATCCCCGACACCGGCCACGTCCGGCTCGACGGCGTCGACGTGACGCGCATGTCGCCGGTCACCCGGGCCCGCAAGGGCATGCGGCGCACGTTCCAGCGGGTGCAGACCTTCGGATGGCTGTCGGTCGAGGACAACGTGCTGAGCGCGCTCGAGTGGCGGGGCGGCGGCGGGGGCATCCTCGCCGATCTCGTGTCGTCGCCGACGCGCCGCCGGCGCGAGAAGCAGCGGCGCGAGCGGACCGAGGAGGTCCTCGAGCTCTGCGGCCTGTCCGCCGTCCGCCGGGAACCCGCGGGCTCCCTGCCGATCGGTCTCGCGCGCATGGTCGAGATGGCCCGGGCGATCGTCGATCCGCCCCGGGTGCTGCTCCTCGACGAGCCCACGTCCGGTCTCGACGAGACCGAGGCGGCCCGCCTCGGCGAGCGCATCCAGGCCCTGAAGGCCGAGGGGTCGTGCGCGGTCGTGCTCGTCGAGCACGACGTCGGCTTCGTGATGGCGCAGTGCGACCGCATCGTCGTCCTCGACCTCGGGCGCGTGCTGGCGGTCGGGCTGCCGGCGGAGATCCAGGCCAACGCGGCGGTCCGGGCCGCGTATCTGGGCGAGGCATGAACCGGTACACGTAGCAATTCCGGCGACCAAGTCCGGGAGCGACAAGGGGGAATCTGTGAAACGACAGAAGCTGGTGGCCGTCGCCGCGGTCGCAGCGCTGGTGGGGACCTTCGGGTTGGCGTCGGTCGGTACGGCCGGGGCCAAGGTCGCCTCCCAGAGCTCGGTCCGGGGCGTGACGAGCACCTCGATCAAGGTCGCGGGCATCTGCGACACGACGGGCGTCGGCGCCGCGGCGGGTGCCAAGGCCCGCTTCGACGCCGAGAACGCCAAGGGCGGCACCCTCGGCCGGAAGTGGGACTTCCAGTCCGAGTGCAACAACGACTCGGACGACGCCAACCAGGACCTGACGATCGGCAAGCGGCTCGTGCAGCAGGACGGCGTGTTCGGCGTCGTGCCGGTGCAGACCCCGACGCTGGCGTCGGCGCCGTTCTTCGCGCAGCAGAAGGTCCCGTTCGCCGGCTGGGGCATCTCGACCGGCTTCTGCAAGAACCCGTACGCGGCCGCGTTCACCGGCTGCATCGTGCCCCCGACCAACATCAAGACCACGGGCACGACGTGGGGCGCGCTGGTCGACGGCCTGTTCAAGAAGCAGGGTTCGTCGGCCAAGGGGAAGACCGCGGCGGTCATCACCGAGGACGACGACTCCGGCAAGGTCGGCGCCGTCGTGGTGGGGGCCCAGGCCAAGGTCAACGGGATGAAGCTCGTCTACGCCAAGGCCGCGCTGCCGCCGCCCACCCAGACCGTGGGTGACTACACGCCGTACGTGCAGGCCCTCATGACCAGCGCGAGCGGCAAGGCGCCGGACGTCATCTTCGTGACGACGGCGTTCGCCAACGTGCTCGGTCTGTCGGGCGCCCTGCTGCAGGCGGGCTACAAGGGCATCCTCACGAACGCGGTCGCCTACGACCCCGCGCTGATCAAGGCGGCGACGGGCCAGAGCGTCTTCACCCAGTTCGACCTGCCCGAGGACACGTCGAACGCCAACATGGTGCAGATCGTCAAGGACATGAACAACGGTGGCGTGCCGACCAACAAGATCGGTCAGCCCGCGCTCGCGGGGTACTTCGCCGCCGACATGTTCATCGCGGTCACCAAGAAGGCCGGCAAGAACCTGACGCCGGACTCGTGGGCCAAGGCGCTGTCGAAGTTCACGTACCAGATCAAGGGCGTGGTCGGCCCGACCAAGTACCCGCAGTCGCAGACGCAGGGCGCGCCGTGCGGAACGCTCGTCACGAGCAACGGCACCGCGTACGAGATCTCGGTGCCCTACGCCTGCTACAAGAACATCAACTACACGACGCTGAAGCCCATCAAGTACTGAGCGGAAGCGTCACGCACAAGCGCTGGACGACGGTCGGTGGCCGGGCCCCTCGGGGCCCGGCCACGGCCGCATGCTTGGACGAGGACCACCAGTGCAAAACTTCCTGAACCTGGTGATCTCGGGCATCGTCACCGGTGCCATCTATTCGATCATGGCATCCGGTCTGGTGCTCACGTACCAGACGTCGGGCATCTTCAACTTCGCCCACGGCGCGATCGCCTTCGCGACCGCGTACTTCTACTACCAGCTGCACACCGGGCAGGGCGTCCCGATCGTGCCGGCGGCGATCCTCGCCGTCGTGATCTTCGCCCCGCTCATGGGGCTCGCGCTCGACGCCGTGCTGCTGCGGCGGCTGGCGTCCGCGCCCATCTACGCCCGCATCGTGGGCACGATCGGTCTCCTCGTCGCGCTCCCCAACCTCGCGCTCTGGCTCGTCGAGAGCGTCGGCGACGACGCGCTCGGCGCCAAGATGCCGAAGGTCTCCGACCTGCAGAGCGTCGGCGGTCACGCGCCCGGCATCGGGCCCGATCCGTCACACGTGTACCACCCGTTCGGCTGGCTCGGGCTGCCGAAGGTCCATCTCAACAGCGACCAGCTCGCGGTCTTCGCCGCCGCCGCGATCGCGGCGGCCGTCCTCTGGTACGTGGTGCGCCGGACGCGCGCCGGGCTCGAGATGCGCGCCGTCGTCGACCGCGACAGCCTCGCCGCGCTCCGCGGCATCAACCAGGCCCGCAGCTCACAGATCGCGTGGATCCTCACGACGGTGCTCGCCGGTCTCGGCGGCATCCTCATCACGCCGCTGTTCCAGCTGAACTCCGACATCTTCACGCTGGTGGTCCTGGGATCCCTCGCCGCGGTCGCGGTGAGCGGGCTGAACTCGATCCCGATCGCGTTCGTCGGCGGGCTCGCGCTCGGCGTCGTCCAGAACCTCGTCGCCGGCTACAAGGACGACATCCTCCCGAGCTTCATCGACAAGATCTCGGGGCTCGCCTCGTCGGTGCCGTTCGTGCTGACCCTGCTGCTGCTGTTCTTCGTCGCGCGCGACCGCAGCCGGGCCGCCGGGTCCGTCGCCGACACCCGCCCGCCACCCGACCACCGGGCCGGCCTGCCCGCCTGGCGCCGCCGTCTCCCGTGGGTGCTCGTGACGATCGCCATCCTCGGCTTCTCGCTGCAGTGGCTGAACGTCGCCTCGCTCCAGGCCGACAACTACGAGCAGTCGCAGATCGCGCTCGGGCTCGTGTTCGGGATCATCTTCCTGTCGTTCGTCGTCGTCACCGGGCTCGGCGGGATGGTGAGCCTCGCGCAGGCGACCTTCGTGATCTCCGGCGGCTTCGCGACGGGCTGGGCGCTCAACCGCGACTGGGGCGACATCCCGGTGATCGCGCCCCACGGCCAGCTCAACTTCGGTCTGTGCGCGTTGATCGGCGCGCTCTGTGCCGCGGTGCTCGGCGCGCTGATCGCGCTGCCGGTCAGACGGTTGGGCGCGGTCGCGCTCGCCCTCGGCACGTTCGCGCTCGCGTTCGTCGCGAGCCTGATCCCCTTCGACTACGAGCCGATCGGGAAGGGCTCGTTCGGGTGGCCGTTCTCCGGCACGAAGGGCGTTGCGCCGTCGGCGGTGAACCGGGCCCTGCCGTCGCTCGACGTCGAGGGCGCGCTCGGCTGGCTCCGGAGGATCGTCGACCCGAACTCCGACAAGTGGTTCGACTTCTCGCAGCCGCGCCAGCAGGTGATCCTCATGCTGGTCGTGTTCGCGCTGATCACGCTGCTGCTCCACTCGCTGCAGCGATCGGCGTCGGGGCGGGCCATGCTCGCGGCGAGGAGCAGCGAGGTCGCCGCCCGCACGTCGGGGATCAGCCCGGCGAAGGCGAAGTTCGCCATCTTCGCCCTGTCGGCCGCGATCGCCGGGTTCGGCGGCGCGATGTTCGGCGTCGTCAACGGATCGGTGTCGGCGTCGAGCGCGCCACCGCTCGTCGGCCTCGTCTGGCTGGCCGTCGCGGTGACGTTCGGCGTCCGGCGCCCGGGTGGCGCGCTCCTCGCGGGGCTCGGTTACTCGTGCACCCAGCTGATCTTCCTCTGGCTCGCGAACGACGTCGTCGGCAACCAGACGTTCCACGACCTGACGACCGCGGTCTTCTTCACGCCGATCCTGTTCGGTCTCGGCGCGATCAACCTGGCGAAGAACCCCGACGGGCTGCTGTCGCTGATCGGCGAGCAGCGGGCCGAGCGGCGCCGCAAGCGCGAGCTCGCGACCGCGATCGCGGCGGCCGAGGCCGAGGCGCACGGCGGCGTCGTGCCGGCGCACGAGGTGGTCCACGCCGAGCCCGAGCCCTCCCCGGGCGAGGTCACGGCCGTGGAGGAGCCCGCGGCGGCAGTTCCGGCGGCCGGGCGCGAGAAGTTCGCCCTGTCGCTCCAGGGCATCGTCGCCGGCTACGGCGACGTCGAGGTGCTGCACGGCGTCGACGTCGACGTGGCGTCGGGGACGATCGTCGCGATGCTCGGCGCCAACGGCGCCGGCAAGTCGACGCTGTGTGCCGTGGCCGCCGGCCTGCTGGAGCCCACGCGCGGGAAGGTCCTCGTCGACGGCCGCGACGTCACCAGGCAGGTCGGGTTCCGCCGCGCCCGCGAAGGTGTCCTCCTCGTCCCCGAGGCTCGGGGCATCTTCCCGGGACTCTCGGTCGAGGAGAACCTCCGCGTGCTCCTGCGGACCGACGACGAGCGTCAGCGGGCGTACGAGCGGTTCCCGATCCTGGGGCAGCGCCGGCGGCAGTCGGCCGGGCTGCTCTCGGGTGGCGAGCAGCAGATGCTCAGCCTCGCCCCCGCGCTCGCGAACCCGCCCGACGTGTTCATCGCCGACGAGCCGACGCTGGGTCTGGCCCCGCTCGCCGCCGAAGAGGTCGTCCGCGCCATCCGAGAGCTGCGGGAGCGCGGCTGCGCCATCCTGCTCGTCGAGGAGAAGGCGCGCGAGGTCATGGAGCTCGCGGACATCGTCGCGTTCATGGAGCTCGGCAACCTCGTCTGGATGGGCCCACGCGAGCAGGCCGACTCCGAGCGCCTCGCCGCCGCCTACCTCGGCGGCGGCGTGACCGTCGACTGACGCGCGCCGGTGACGAGCTGACTAGCGGGCGCGGCCCCAGGGTGCGTCGACCTGGTCGAGCTCGAGCATCTTGATGGCGTTCCCGCGGAGCACCTTGTACGCGAGGTCCTCGTCGAAGTCGGCGAGCATCTTCTCCACGTACTGCTTCGAGGTCGGCCACGTCGTGTCGGTGTGCGGGTAGTCGGTCTCGAAGCAGATGTTGTCCTCGCCGACCTCCTCGAGCGAGTGCAGCCCGTGGTGGTCGGCGGTGAAGCAGCCGAAGATGCGTCCGTAGTAGTAGCTCGACGGCGGGTTCGGGATCGTCGCCTTGGAGTGCTGCCAACTGTCGTGGTGGTCCCAGACGGTGTCGGCCCGCTCGAGGGCGCAGGGGATCCAGCCGATCTGGCCCTCGGAGTACGCGAGCTTCAGCTTCGGGAACTTGATGAGGTTCCCCGAGAACAGCCAGTCCGCGAGCGACGCCATCGAGTTGTTGAACGCGAGCGTCCCGCCCACGCCGCCCGGGGCGTCGGGTGACGCGGCGGGGTTCGTCGACGACGAGCCGATGTGCATGCAGAGGGTGACGCCGGTGTCGTTGCAGACGGAGAAGACCGGGTCCCAGTGGCCGGTGTGGATGCTCGGGAGCCCGAGGTGGGTCGGGATCTCGCTGAAGCAGAACGCGCGCACCCCTCGGTCCGCGTTGCGCTCGATCTCCTTGGCCGCCTCCTCGACGTCCCACAGCGGCATCAGGCACAGCGGGATGTTCATGCCGCCCGACGGCGCGCACCACTCCTCGACCATCCAGTCGTTGTACGCCTTGACGCAGGCGAGGCCGAGCTCCTTGTCGTTGCCCTCGTAGAAGGTCTGGCCACAGAAGCGCGGGAACGTCGGGAAGGGGAGAGAGCCGTCGACCCAGTTGAGCTCGAAGTCGGCGATGCGCGCGTCGCGGTCGTAGCAGCCGGGGCGCATGTCGTCGTAGGTCACCGCGGTCATGACCATCTTCGAGCGGTCGAACTTCGAGATGTCGCCGCCCGGTGTCGCCTCGAGCGGGATCGCGACGAAGCGCTTGTGGACGTAGATGAGCCGGTCCTCGTAGATCCAGGCGTCGCCCCACATGCCGTCGGGATCCTCGACCATCTCGTAGCGGGCGCCGGGCTTGAGCCGGAAGTCGCCCCAGCGCTTGCGTTCGATGCGCGGGCCCTTCTCCCGGTACTTCTCCGGGAGCCACGTCTGCCACACGTGCGCGGGCTCCACGACGTGGTCGTCGACGCTCACGATCTTCGGCAGGTCCTCCATGGCGGATCCTCTCGACGGGGCGGCCGGCGCGTCCGAATGTGACGCTCGTGTCATTGTTGCAGAGCGGCGGCGAGGTCACGCCACTGCGACCGGAGCACCTCGAGGTCCTCGAACGGGAGGACCTGGAGGGCGACGTGGTCGGCGCCGGCGTCGACGTGGGCCTGCACGCGGGCCCGCAGCGCGTCGAGGTCGCCCCACGCGACCACGGCGTCGACCAGGCGGTCGCTCAACTCGCCGGCGAAGTCGTCGTCGGTGAAGCCGAGCCGGCGCAGGTTGTTCGTGTAGTTCGGGAGACCGGGCACGTAGGCCCGCATCGCGGCGCGTGCGATCCCGCGGGCCCGGCTCGGATCGGTCTCGACGACGACCATCTGCTCGGGGGCGAGGAGCGCGTCCGGCCCGAGCACGTCACGCGCGAAGGCCGTGTGCTCGGGCGGGACGAAGTAGGGGTGTGCGCCGCGGGTGCGCTCCGCCGCGAGCGCGAGCATCTTCGGGCCCAGCGCGGCGAGGCAGCGTTCGGGCGGACGGCTCGGCTGGGCGGCCACGAAGATCGCCTCGTCCATCGCGTCGAGATAGGCCCGCATGGTCGCCAGCGGCGGCCCGTAGGTGTGACCTCGCAGGCCCTCGACGGCGGGCTGGTGGCTCACGCCCAGCCCGAGCAGGAATCGGCCCGGGAAGGCCTCGCTCACGGTCTTCCAGCCCGCGGCCATCGCCATCGGGTCGCGCCCGTAGATGTTGGCGATGCCGGTCGCCACCTTGAGCTGCCCGGTCCCGGAGAGCAGGAGGGAGGCGTTGACGAGCGGGTCGCGGCCGACCGCGTCGGGCACCCAGAGCGTGCCGTACCCGAGCTCCTCGAGCTCGGCCGCGAGCTCCTGGGCCCGGGCCGCCGGCTGCCGGTCGAGCGCGAAGGTCCAGATGCCGATCCGGCCGAGGTCGTGGGTGTCGCTCATCGCCGGAGCCTAAATGCCTCGCCGATCGGCGAGGAACCGGGCTCGCTGCGCTCGCCCAAATGCCTCACCGGTCGGGACCAGTGACACCGGCGCGCCGGTCTGTCACGCTGACGTCATGTCGTTCCACTTCGAACCCATCGACTTCGACGACTTCCACCGCGTCGATCTCCCGGCGCGCCTCGCCGCCGGTAACGGCGCGCTGGCCGCCGCCGACCTGGACGGTGTCGAGCCGATCGCGTTTCGCCTCACGGACGGTCGGGCGTACACCTACGTTCCGCTCGGCAGGGGCGTCGAGGTGCGTCCGGGCGACGCCACCGCGGCGACCGTCGTCGAGCTCGACGAGGCCGTCTGGTCGGACTTCGCGTACGAGCTGCGCACGTGCTTCGGCCTGCTCTACGCGGACCTGCTGGCGTTCCCGCGGGGCGGCTTCGAGGGGTTGCTGCGATGGGAGCCGGCGATCCGCTGCATGTTCGACGGCCGGACCCTCTACGACCCCGGCGCGGTCGCCGACCTCGACCTGGGGCGCAGCTTCACCCTCGACGACACCGACGAGGAGCTGCGTCGCTACCTCGACCGCGCCGGCTTCCTCCACGTGCGGGGCGTCTTCACCGCCGGCGAGATCGACGGGCTGCGCTCGGAGGTCGAGCGCCTCCGCGCCGCGGCCACCCCCGACGACGGCCGGTCGTGGTGGGCGACGCAGGCCGACGGGTCGCCCGTGTGCTGCCGGCTCATCTACCTGCCGCTGATGTCGGCCACGATCGCGGCGCTCGGCGACGACGCGCGCCTCCGCCGCATCGCCGCCCTGGCGGGGACGCCCCTCCAGCCGACGATCGACTGCCTCGACGGGTTCAGCGTCGTCATGAAGCACCCCGAGGTGGTGGAGGGCCTGTCCGACCTGCCGTGGCACCGTGACTGCGGGCTCGGCGGCCACCCCGTCCTGTGCCCGGGCCTGCAGATCGGCATCCAGCTCGACGCGGCGTCGGCGGCGACGGGTCAGCTCCACATGCTCGCCGGATCCCACGCCTGCTCCTCGCACCAGCTCGACCCCGGCGACGAGGCGCAGCTCCCGGCGGTCGCGATCGACACCGCGCCCGGCGACGTCACCGTCCACTACGGGCACGTGCTGCACGCGGCGCCGCCCCCGACGGGCGGGGGCCCGGGCCGGCGAGCGCTGTACGTGAGCTTCGTGCGGCCCGAGACGCTCGCCTACATCGGCCCGGGCCACGGCTACAACGACGTCCTCTTCGAGCGCGACGGCGCGGTGCACTCGGTGGAGGAGGTCCTGAGCTGACGTGGCGGTAGGCGGGCCCGGGCCCGTCGGCCGGCGCGCTTCTGCGGTTCTCTGATGCAGTATTGCAAATCCTTC
>DASRHL010000483.1:0-4127 GCA_035650535.1 Acidimicrobiia bacterium | reverse complement strand
GGTCGCGGTCGATCGCCACGAGCACCCGGTCGATGCGAGCCGGTGCCTCCTGGCCGGGCGGGACGACGACCACAGGCCGCGGCGCCTCGGTGATGAGCCGGCGCGTGACCGTCCCGACCGGGCCTCCCGGCCCGTCGAGGTCGCGTGACGCGAGGGCCAGCGCGAGGACGTCGGGATCGTCGGCCGCCGCGAGCAGCTCGTGGCTGGGCTCGCCGCCGATGCGCCAGTACGGCACGAGCGCCGTGTCGGCGGCGGCACGCGCCATGTCGTCGCCATCCTCGACGACGTGTAGCGCCTCGACCTTCGCGCCGAACACGTCTGCGACCGCGCACGCGGTGCCGACGACCGGCAACGCGGCGGTCGAGTTGTCAACCGCGGCAAGCAACTTGCTCATCGGTCCTCCCGGTCGAACGTCACGCTCTGGGTTCCGACTCGAGCGCCCGTCTGCCCTACGAACACCTGCAGCGGCCGGTCGGCGGTCACCGTGACCGTCCTCGCGTCCACGCGCACGCCGATCCGCGCGCCGCGGAACCGCACCCGCACGTCCAGCGCGTTCCAGTCGCGCGGCAGGCACGGGTCGACGTGCAACGCTTCGCCGCGCGGACGCACACCGCAGAATCCCAGCACGACGGCCTGCCAGATGCCGCCGAGCGTCGCGACGTGCAGGCCCCCCGCCGTCGTCGACGTCGTGTCGCGCAGGTCGATGTCGGCCGCCATGCGCAGCGTCTCGAGCGCCTCGTCGGGGCGCCCGACGCGGGCCATCAGCACGGCGTGGATCGCCGGTGACAGCGAGCTGCCGTGCGACGTGCGAGGCTCGTAGAAGTCGAGGTTCGGGACGAGCGACCCCGGCTCCACCTCCGACGGGACGAGATGGTGGAGCATGAGCACGTCGGCTTGCTTGACGATCTGCGAGCGGTGGAGCCGCTCCGCGCCGAGCACGAGATCGGCTGGCATCGGCCGGCGCGGGAGCACCCGCGTCGCGAGCAGTGGCTCGAGCGAGTGGTACCCCGCGAACTCCTCGTAGATCCCGGTCGCCGGGTCGTACCCGTCGTACATCCGATCGGCGAGCGCGAGCCACCGCTCGATCTCGCGCTCGTCGACGGGGTCGCCGTCGGGATGCTCACGGACCACCTGCGCCGCCCGACGCAGGTTCCAGCGAGCCATCACGTTCGTGAACGCGCTGTCGTCGACCGGTTCGTGGTACTCGTCGGGGCCGATGACGCCGTAGATGTGCCCGGACCTGGCGTCCGAGCGGATGCGCGACGCCCAGTAGCGGGCGGTCTCGACGAGCAGCGTCCGCCCGGGACCCGCAGCGAACTCGAGGTCGCCGGTCCACTCGACGTAGTGGCTCGCGGCCCAGGCGACGCACGCGACGATGTGCACCTCGAGTTGGCCCGTCCGGATCGGGATGATGTGCCCGGTGAGGTCGCGTGCGAACGTCGGCGTGACGTCACGGCCCGTCGTCGCGGACTCCCAGGGGAAGCGGGCGCCGCGCCGGCCTTCCTCCTGGGCGGCCGCGCGCGCCGCTGCGAGCCGGCGGACTCGGTACTCGAGCATGGCCCGCGCCGACTCCGGGTGCGTCGCGGTCATTGCCGGCAGCACGAAGACGTCGGAGTCCCAGAACACGTGACCGGCGTAGGCCGGGCCCGACAGCCCGCGCGCGCCGACGGCGGCCTCACCGTGGTCGGCGCACGCACCGAACAGGTGGTAGAGCGCGGCGCGCACCGCGAGCTGCATCTCGTCGTCGCCGTCGATGACGACGTCGGCGTCGTCCCAGCGGGCCGCCCACGCCTGGCGGTGCTCGCCGAGCAGCCGCTCGAAGCCGAGCCCGGCGACCTCGCGTGCCGCGGCGCGCGCGGACGCGAGGTCCGGCAGCGAACCGGCGTCGGTGAGGTAGACCGCGACGCGTTCACGGAGCCCGGGCGCCGCCCCGCCGACCCGCTCGAGCGCGGCCGCCGCGAGGCCCCCGCCCTCGGAGGCCGTCAGGCACACCGCGTGCTCGCCCGGCTCGACGGTCTCCTCCGCCGCCTCGCGGTCGTCGGGCATCTCGAACAGCCGGGCCGAGGGGTGCGCCGTCCCCGGATGGACGGCGCGCAGCGCGACCGTGCCCGGGCGGTGCAGCGACGAGAACCGGACGCTGCGATAACCGCCCGGAGCCGTCGTCTCGTGCAGGAGCCCGGTACGCAGGTCGAGCACCCGCCGCAGACCGTGCCCCGCCGTCGGGTCGCCGTCGACGAGATACCACACCGGGGCGTGCAGCAGGTGCGTCGCCGGGCCGGACTCGTCGTACACGTTGGCGGTCATGACGCGCGGCGCCGACGAAGGATGCCGGAAGGTCGGGCAACCGGTGCTCCCGATGGACCCGTCGGCGATCGTCAGCAACGCGGCGCGTGCGCGCTCGTGCTCGGGATCGATCGTGTCGACCGTCAACGTCCACCCGGGTGTGACGTCGACGTCGGGGAGCTCGCCGCGCCGCCGCCGCTCGACCTGGTCCGCGAGGAGGTCGCCCAACCGCGGGTGGTCGACCGCGCCGTCGACGACGAGCACCTGACCGGGAGGCACGCCGAGCGCGCCGAGCCACGACGCGACCGCGTCGTCGCCGTCGCGCCCGGTCGACCGCGGGACGGGCTGCGGACCGTCGGGCCCGACCTCGTAGACGACCTCGTCGCGGCCGGGCGTGCCCGCCGGGCCGGCCGGCGCGAGGAGCAGGCGCCCCGGCCCGCCCGGACGGGCGCCGAGCTCGGAGTCGAGCACGCCGACGTCCGTCCCGCCGACGACCGCGAGGTGGAGGCCGGCGGCACACGCCGCCTCGACCTGGCCCCGGATCTCGGCCAGGTCCTCGTCCGGCCCGGCGGCGACGCTGCCGTCCCACTCGACGACGATCGCCTCGAAGCGGCGGGCGTATTCCACAAGCGCATGATCCACCCTCGGGGGCACCCGTGACGAGTGCAGATCGCGATCGACCGTCACCGACGGAGCGGTTTGGGCCGGTTGCGCGATGCGACGTGCGGCTTCTCCTCACGCGGTGCTCGGTGTGCCACCCCGGTGCAACCCAGTGCAACCCGGTGCGGGGCCCCGGGAGCTGCGCTTCAGCGATCAGGGGTCGGTTGCCGACAATGGGGGTGATGAAGCGGCGGAGCCTCCTCGTGGCCGGTGTGCTGGCCTTCGGCCTCGCGGCCGCCGGCTGCCTGCCGGCGCCCGTCGCCCCGTCCCCTCCGCCGCCCGCGCCGCCGCCGAGCGCACCCGCGGGACCGGCGGCGCCGCCTCGCCACCCGCCCGCCGGCCTGCCCGCTCACTTCGCGATCGGCCTGGCGGCGTCACCACCCGACCTTGCCGGCAACGGCTGGGTCGCGCAGTCCGGCATCCCCTTCGACTACGCGTACACGTACCTCGCCGGCGGCGTGAGCACCGGGACGGGCTGGGCGTCGTGGAACAGCAACGCGACGTACCCGCTGTCCTATGCGCAGAGCGCGCACGCTCGCGGCGCGATCCCCGTGCTCCCCTACTACATGCTGTTGCAGTCGAGCGGTCCGTGCTCGTCGTGCGCCGAGGCGGCGAAGGACCTCGCGCACCTGGACGACGCGGGTGTGATGGCCGCGTACTACGCCGACTTCGCGAAGCTCATGCAGCGCCTGGGTCCGGGAACCTACGACGGAGTCGCCGGCTACGGCGGCACCGTGATCGTGCAGGTCGAACCCGACCTCTCGGGGTACGCGGAGCAGGCCGTCCTCTCCGCGTCCTCGTGCGGCGGGCACTGCAGCGGCGTCGGGAACGACCCGGCGTTCCTGCACGCCTCGGTCGCGAGCTCGGGCTTCGCGGACGTCGCCGGGTACCCGAACACGTACGCCGGCTTCAACTTCGCGCTGCTCCACCTTCGTGACCTCTACGCCCCGAACGTCCGGCTCGCGTTCCACGTGAGCAACTGGGCCACCTGGCGTGACGTCGGGAGCGACACCGACCCGAACCTCGATCCCGTCGCGCTCGGTGACCTCGCCGGCGCGTTCGCGGCGGCGAGCGGCGTCACGTCCGCACCCGCAGGGACGTCGACGTACGACCTCGTCTTCAACGACGTCGCCGACCGTGACGCGGGTTACTACGAGCACGTGCTCGGCCGGAGCCACGCCTTC
>DASRHL010000482.1:0-6840 GCA_035650535.1 Acidimicrobiia bacterium | reverse complement strand
GCCTCGGCGAGCAGCCGGAACCGGCGGACGGTGTCGATCGCGACGTCGGCGGCCGCGTCGGGGATCCGGCCCTTGCGGCTCACGACGTCGCCGAGGCGCAGCATCGCCTTCTCGCGCACGAGGGGCTCGAAGTGCCCGTCGGGGTGCACCTCCGCCACGAGCAGGTGGAACGAGTTCGTCCCGAGGTCGAGGGCGGCGATCCGCACCGGGCGAGGGTACCGCCCGGGTGCGCCGCTCAAGGCCGGCCGCCCCGGATGCCGATCCATTCGGGATGCGCCGCCGCGTTGCCCGGGCCCGCTCCCGCCGCCATCCCGCAGCGCTCGGCCGCGCCCTCTCGGCGATGGCGAGCGTGGCCGGGATGGTCGGGATCGTCGCCGCCCTCGCGGCGACGGCGCCCGCCCCGAGCGGCGCGTCGACGGCGACCGCCGGGCCCGGGTCGCCCACGGCCGCGACCACCGTCGCGGGTTCGGCCGTCGCCACGACCGTCGCGAGCACCGCGCCGCCGGCAGCCGCGCCGCCCGACCCGACGACCGCCCCCGGCGCGACGGCGTTGGCGCCCGGCGCCGCCGCGGCCACGCCGGGTCGCGCCGCGGGCTCCACGGCCGCGCCGGCCCCGCCGGCCGCGGCCGCACCCGCACCCGCGCCGGCGAGCCCGGCGCCCGTCCCGCCGACGCCCGCACCGACCGCCGCGCCGACGACGACCCCTCCGACGACGCAGGTCGCGCCCCCGCCGCCTCCGCCGCCGGACTGCTGTACGGGAGGTTCGTGATGAGCACGCGCGTCGAGACCGCGGAGCGCACCGAGACGCGCTTTCGCGCCATGGGTACCACCGTCGAGATCGTCGTCGTGGGCGGGCCCCGCGACCTCCCCGCCCGGGGCCGGACCGCGATCGACGATCTCGAGAGTCGCTGGAGCCGGTTCCGGCCGTCGAGCGAGATCAGCCGGCTGAACGACGCGTCGGGGCGGCCCGTCGTCGTGTCCCGGACGACGTTCGACGCGATCGCCCGGGCCGTCGAGGCGTGGTACGCGACGAACGGCCGGTACGACCCGACCGTCCTCGACGCCGTCCGGGCCGCGGGCTACGACCGCGACTTCTCCGCGGTACCGCGCACGGGCCCCGCGCTCGCGGCGCCCGTGCCCGCCGCGGGATGCGGCGGGATCGAGCTCGACCGGACCGTCCGCTCCGTCCGGCTGCCGCGCGGGGTCACGCTCGACCTCGGTGGCATCGGCAAGGGACTCGCCGCCGATCTCGTCGCCTACGCCCTGGTCGAGGCGGGCGCCGACGGCGCGCTCGTCAACGTCGGCGGGGACGCGCGCGTGCTCGGAACACCACCGCGCCCGGAGGGGTGGATCGTCGGGTTCGAGAACCCGCTCGCCATGGGCGATCTCGGGTACGCGCGCCTGGCCGGTGGTGCCGTGTGCACGAGCACGCGGACGAAGCGGAAGTGGACGCGGGGCGGGGTGCCGCAGCACCACCTGATCGACCCCGCGACGGGCGCGCCGTCCTGGTCGGGCCTCGCGTCCGTCACCGTGTTGTCGTCGGAAGCGTGGTGGGCGGAGATCCTCGCGAAGGCGGCGTTCGTCGCCGGCCCCAGGACGGGCCGCGCCCTGCTGGCGTCGCACGGCGTGACGGGCCTGCTCGTGCACGACGACGGCCGCGTCGACGAGCTCGAGGGTCTCGAGGCGTTCCGGTAGCGCGCATGAGCCAACCGATGTGGTGGTACACGGTCCGCGCGTCGGGCCTGATCGCGTGGGCCCTCGTGCTCGGCGCAGTCGCGTGGGGACTCGTCCTCTCGATCCGTCCGATCCGGACCCCGCGGCCGGCGTGGGCGCTCGACCTGCACCGGTTCCTCGGTGGTCTCGCGTTCGCGTTCGTGGGCGTCCATCTCGCGGGACTGCTCTTCGACACCTTCGTGGGGTTCTCGGTCGCCGACCTGTTCGTGCCGATGGCCTCGCACTGGCGTCCGGGCGCGGTCGCGTTCGGCGTGGTCGGGCTCTACGTCGTGGCCGCGGTCGAGATCACCTCGTTGCTGATGCGGCGCCTGCCGCGGCGGCTGTGGCACGCCGTCCACCTGTCGAGCCTGGCCGCGCTCGTGCTCCTCACGGTCCACGCGTTCACCGCCGGTGCGGACGCGAGCAGTCCCGTCGTCGTCGCGCTCGCGGTGCTGTCGTCGACCGTCGTGGGCGCGCTCGTGGTCGTGCGACTCGCGTTCCTCGTTGTCGACCGGGCGCGGGCAACCGTCCGCCCCGCGCTCCCTTCCGACCTCGCGCCCGCGCGGTCGCGTGCCCCGTTCGCACCGCCGCCCCCACGCGACCCTCGCGTCCGCTACGACCCGTTCGCCGACCCGCTCTTCCTGCGCCGCGCCGTCGGTGTGGAGCCTGCCGGGTGCGGCTGGGAGCCCGTCACCGCTCCGGCGGCCGAGCCGGTGTCGCTACCATCGAACGCGGGACCTTCCTGAACCGCCGAACGTGGAGGCGCCGCGATGGCCGATGTCGAGCTCCAGGACCTGCCCTACCTGCCGACGTTCGACACCGTCGAAGAGGAGCGGTTGCACCGCAAGCAGCGGCTGGCGGCGTCGTTCCGGCTGTTCGGGCGCTTCGGCTTCGACGAGGGCGTGGCCGGGCACATCACCGCCCGCGACCCGGAGCACCTCGACCACTTCTGGGTCAACCCGTTCGGCATGAACTTCAGCCACATCCGGGTGTCCGACCTGATCCTCGTCAACGACAAGGGTCAGGTCGTCGAAGGCGACGCGATGGTCAACGGCGCCGCCTTCGCCATCCACTCGCAGGTCCACGCCGCTCGTCCCGATGTCGTCGCGGCCGCTCACTCGCACTCGGTCCACGGGAAGTCGTGGTCGACGCTGGGCCGGCTCCTCGACCCGCTCACCCAGGACGCCTGCGCGTTCTTCGAGGACCACGCCGTGTTCGACGACTACACGGGCGTCGTCCTCGATCCCGAGGAGGGCAAGCGGATCGCGCACGCGCTCGGCGACCGGAAGGCCGTGATCCTGCGCAACCACGGGTTGCTGACCGTCGGCCGGTCGGTCGACGAGGCGGTGTGGTGGTTCATCACGATGGAACGTTCGTGCCAGGCGCAGCTCATGGCCGAGGCGGCGGGCACGCCGATCCTGATCGACGACGACATGGCGCGGCTCACCGCGACCCAGGTCGGCTCACACGTCTCGGGCTACTTCAGCTTCCAGCCGCTGTACCAGAAGATCGTCCGCGAGCAGCCCGACCTGCTGGACTGAGTCACGCGCTCTGCGAGCGCGCGTACTCCTTGGTGCCGTCGAGGAACGCCTGGGGGTTCGCGAACTTGCCGGCCGCGATGTCGTGGAACCACTCGGGAACGTAGATCTCGAACGTGCCCGCGTCGAGCTGGTCGACGATCGGTTGGACGATCGCCTCGACCGGGAGCGCGTCGACCGCCGAGTGGAAGCCCTCGTCGTTGTCGGGCAGGTGGAACAGCTCGGTGTCGATGACGCCGGGGTTGACGACGTGTACGAGGACGTCGGTGTCGCGGAGGTCGACCGCCATCGACTCCGAGAACGCGGTCAGCGCCGCCTTGGTGGCGGCATAGGCGGCCTCGCCGGGCGGCCCGAGACGCGCCGCGACCGACGAGATGTTGACGATGCGGCCGCCGCGTGACACGAGGCCCGGGAGCAACGCGAGCGTCAGCCGGACGGGCGAGAAGTAGTTCAACGTCATCGTCGCCTCGACGACGTCGGGCGTGAGCCGCTGCACGTCGCGCCGCTTCGGGATCCCGGCGTTGTTCACCAGCACGTCGATGCCGCCCAGCTCGCGTTCCGCGGTCGCCGCGAAGTCGGCGACGGCGTCGAGCTGCGAGAGATCGACGACCCAGCTACGCGACTCGGGCGCGTGCTTGCGGCACCGCTCGAGTACCTCGGCGAGCCGGTCGGCCCGGCGCGCGCAGATGCCCACGGTCGCGCCCCGCTCCGCGAACCCCTCCGCCAGGGCCGCCCCGATCCCCGACGAGCCGCCGGTCACGAGCACCGTCTTGCCTTCGACCGAGTACCCCACGTGTCGACCCCCGGAAGCTCCCTGACGTTCCCGTCAGACTACGGCCCGGGGGCACTAGCCTGCGCCGCCGTGGTCCTCGATCCCTCCGTGGCGCTGCTGACCGACCGGGTGGCGGTCGTGACGGGCGCGGCGGTCGGCATCGGCGAGGCGATCGCACTGGCGTTCGCGAACTTCGGCGCGCACGTCGCCATCTGCGACCGCGACGTGCCGAACCTCGATGCCACCGCGGACGGCATCGAGGCCGCGGGCCGGCGGGTCGTCGCCGCCGAGCTCGACGTGCGTGAGACGGAGGCGGTCGAAGAGTTCGTGGCGACGGTCGCCGCCGAGCTCGGGCCGATCGACATCCTCGTCAACAACGCGGGCGGCGGCTTCCAAGCCGACTTCCTCTCGGTCAACGCGAAGGGCCAGGACTCGCTCGTGCGCGAGAACTTCCTCAGCGTCACGAACTTCATCCGGGCGGTCGTGCCACACATGCCGGCGTCCGGCGGTTCGATCGTGAACATCACGTCGATCGAGGCGCACCGGGCGGCGCCGGGGTACGCGGTGTACTCGGCGATGAAGGCCGGCGTCGCGAACCTGACGAAGAGCCTCGCCCTCGAGCTCGGCGCACGCCGCATCCGGGTGAACTGCATCGCACCCGACGTCATCCCAACGCCCGGCATCGGGATGCTCGAGGGGCAGGGGCCCACCACGCCGCTGCCGGTCGTCGGGCACGTCGACGACATCGCGGGCGCCGCCGTCTACCTCGCCGGTGACCTGGGCCGCTTCGTCAGCGGGACGACGGTCCACGTCGACGGCGGCAACCTCGCCGCCGCGGGCTGGATCCGCACCGCCGACGGCGGGTTCGTCACCCATCCGGGCCCCGCGTGAAGTTCGGGATCGCCCTGGGTCGCCTGAACCCGGCGTTCTTCGTCGACGGCGCGGTCGAAGCGGACCGGCTCGGGTTCGAGTCGGTATGGATGCCCGAGCATCTGGTCTTCACGACGAGGATGAGCCGTTCGCCGATCCCCGGGGAGACGCACCCGCCCGTCCCGCCCGAGACCCCCATCTTCGACGCGTTCGCGTACCTCTCGTTCCTCGCCGGCCGCACCGAACGGGTACGTCTCGGCACGCACGTCTACAACGTCGGGCTGCGGCACCCGTTCACGGCGGCGCGGGCCGTCCAGACGCTCGACATCGTCTCGGGCGGCCGCTTCGAGTTCGGCATCGGTGCGAGCTGGCTCGAGGAGGAATGGGTCGCCACCCAGCTCGACTTCGCGACGCGCGGGCGGCGCGTCGACGAGGCGATCGAGGTGTGCAAGCGGCTCTGGACCGAGGACGCCGTCGACCACCGCGGTGAGTTCTTCGAGTTCGAAGGCGTCGTGTTCCTCCCCAAGTGCGTGCAGCAACCGTGGCCGCCGATCCTCGTCGGCGGCGAGAGCGACGCCGCGCTGCGCCGGGCGGCGCGCCTCGGCGACGGCTGGATCGGCATGAACCACACCTTCGAGTCGGCGGAACGATCGATCGGGAGGCTCCGGGAGCTCCTCGACGCGAACGGCCGCAGCCCCGACGGGTTCGAGATCTGCCTCGGCGCGCCGGTCACGAGGCGCGACGAGGTCACCCGCTGGGAGGAGCTCGGCGTGACCCGGCTGATCGTCTCGCCCTGGGCGCGCTCCAAGGAGGCGATCGACGGCATGCGCGCCTTCGCCGCGACGTTCCTCTGACACCCGCCGCGACGCGCCGGTGCGTCAGTCCGGTCCGTGCCCGAGCAGGTCGTCGGGGTGGTCGTGCCAGTCGCGGATCGAGCCCTTGTTGCGCAGCGCGACGGTGATGACCTCGGGCTGCATCGTGTAGCAGATGCCGCCCTGCTGGTCGCGCAGCTCCTCGGCGCGGTCGATCGCGTCGAGATCCATGCCCCGGCCCCGCCCGATGTCGCAGGCGCGGCGCAGCACGACGACGGGTTCCGATTCCTCGGGCGGGAACGTCTCGTCGGCCCAGCGGAGGAACCCGCCCCGCCAGGTGACCTCGGAGAACGGTGCGGGGCGCACGCAGCCGCGGCCGCCGAGCGTCCAGGTGTGCAGCAGCTCGCCGTCCCGCCAGAGGCGCACGTCGTGGTCGCCGCCGAACTGGGCACCGAACGGGATCTCGACGTCGTACTGGCGGCGAGGCGCGCCTCCGCCGGCGACCCGTGCCGCGTGCGCGGCCGCGAGGCCGGCCAGGTCGAAGAGGTGGGTGCAGTTGCGCCGGGGCGGCGCCCAGTTGCCGGCGGCGAGGCAGCGCGGTGACAGCGGCATGCCGGCGAGGGCGCGCAGCGGCTCGACCGCGTCCGGACACGTCGACCACGGCCAGCGGACGGCTTCGGCGTCGACGGCCACCACGTGCTCCCCGTCGTGGCGCAGCGCGACCTTGAAGTAGTGGAAGTCGTCCTCGAGACCGCCTTCGACGACGTCGTCGGCAGTCGCGACGAGGCGGATCCGCCGGCGGAACGCGCCGAAGGCGAACTGGTTCAGGCCTGCGGGGGCCGGCAATTGACGACGAGTGTGAAGGTCGCCTTCACGACGGGGTCGCCCGTGCTCGCGTCCTTCCAGTCCGTCTCGGTGACGTAGAACTCGAGCTTGCCGCCGTTGGAGCGTTCCTTCTCGTAGACGTCGGTGATGGTCGTCGAGCCCTCGAGCACGTCGCCCACCTTCGGCCAGCGGAAGTACTCGAACTCCTGCTCGCCGTGCAGGATGGCCCGCCCCGGGCCGCGCAGCTTGTCGACCGGGAGGCCGGCGGCGCCGCCCTCGCCGAGCGACCCCCAGAACGACATCACGAACG
>DASRHL010000481.1:0-14776 GCA_035650535.1 Acidimicrobiia bacterium | reverse complement strand
CGAGAATGTGCCCGTCGGAGTCGATGTAGCGCAGCCCGTCGGCAGTCCGTGTCATGTCGCACCCCCGGTGACGTGGGACACCAGGGCGAACGCTACCGCCGCTACCGGGAACCCCGCACCCGCACGGAGATCGTCTGCACCCAGCCGTCGGTCGTGAGCAGGTCGACCAGCGCCTTGGCGTGCGTCTCGGGCTCGAGCATCCCGACGACGAGGCCCTGCTCGTACCACTCCGCGAGGAAGGGCGTGATCTCGTCCATCTGGTCGGGCGCGATGAAGTCGGTGCCGCCGGTGGAGCCGACCACGTAGGTCGTGAAGTGCACCTCGGGGACTTCGAGCGCGAACGAGCGGACCATCGAGTCGAGCGCCCGCTTGCTGGCGACATAGATACCGATGCCCCGCCACGGCGTGTGGTGGAGAGCGGACTCCGACGACAGGTACACCGCGTGCCCGCCGGAGGCCTTCAGGTGCTCGACGGCCGCGGCGGTCACGAGCGCGGCGCCGACGACGTTGGTGTCGAGCACCGAGCGCCAGTCGTCCGCCGAGGCGTGCGCCAGCTCGCGGAACGCGCCCCGGCCCGCCGAGTAGACGAGCACGTCGAGTCCGCCGAACGCCTCGGCCGTCGCCGCGACGACCTCGCCGCAACTGGCGGGGTCGCGCACGTCGCATTCGACCGCCATCACGTCGCCTTCGCAGGCGGCAACCGCGGCATCGAGCTTGGACCGCGTACGCGCCGCGAAGGCGACCGACGCGCCCTCCCGCGCCAGCGCGATGCCCATTGCCCGACCGATCCCGCCCGACGCCCCGACCACCAGGGCCCGCCGGCCGACGAGTCGCGCTCCTCGGGGCACGCCGCGCACGCTACCCGCCACGCCGGACCGACGAGCGTCCCCCAGGGCGGCGCCGGGGATCCGGCGCCGAGCGAGTGTGACCGGAGTGCAGGCTACGGTCGCTGCCGAGCCGAGCGGAGGGTCCACCATGGTTCGTTGCGTCGTGACCGGCCAGCAGGCCGACGGCAAGTCGGTCGTCGTCTTCGACGGGGTGCGCGAGTCGCCCGCCATCCCGCTCATGCCGCCCGGATCGGAGTTCATCCGGCTGTGGGGCGCCGACGCCACGCCGACACTGCCGTCGGACGGCACGCCGCCCGACCAGCCCACGTTCTTCCCACCCGCCGGCGGCTACCGGTTCCTGTTCTTCACGCTGCCGCCCGAGTCGACGCCGGCCGGTCCGGTCGACGACCCGGCGGCGGCCCTCGCCGAGCTCGAGGCCACGCTGCCCGACATGGCCCGGTGGATGGAGCCCGAGAACCCGGGCATGCACACGACCGACTCGGTCGACCTCGACATCGTGCTGTCGGGCGAGGTGTGGCTCGAGCTCGACGACGGCGCCGAGGTGCACCTGAAGGAAGGCGACTGCGTCGTGCAGAACGGGACCCGCCACGCGTGGCGCAACCGCAGCGACCGGCCGGTGCAGATGTTCGCGGCGATCATCGGGGCGACGCGGGCGTGACCCCCACGTCCCGCCCGGGGGCGGGCCCCCTCGAGGGCCTGCGCATCGTCGACCTGACGACGATGGTGGCCGGGCCGTACGCCACCCTGCTCCTCGCCGACTTCGGCGCCGAGGTGATCAAGGTCGAACCGCCGCGCGGCGACCAGGCGCGTGACCTCGGTCCGCGGGTCAGCGCCGACATGGGCGCGGTGTTCGTGAACGCGAACCGCGGGAAGCGCAGCGTCGTCCTCGACCTGACGACCGAGGCGGGCCGCGACGCCCTGAAGCGCCTCACCGCGACGGCGGCCGGCTTCGTGCACAACCTGCGGCCCGACGCGGCGGCGCGCTGCGGCGCCGACGCGCCGACCCTGCGCGCCGACCATCCCGAGCTCGTCCACTGCACGATCCGCGGCTTCGGCTCGGGTGGCCGCTACCGCGACCTGCCGGCGTACGACGACATCATCCAGGGCGCCGCCGGCATCGCCGGGCAGCAGGAGTGGGTCGCGGGCGAGCCGACCTACGTGGCGACCGCTATTGCGGACAAGGTCGCGGGGCTGACCGCGGCGCTCGCGATCACCGCCGCGCTGCACGAGCGGTGCGCGACCGGGCGCGGAAGCGCCGTCGAGGTGCCCATGTACGAGTCGCTCGTCGCGTTCGGCCTGCTCGAGCACCTCTGGGGCCGGACGTTCGTCCCGCCGCTCGGTGAGGCCCGCTACCCGCGCGTCTCCTCACCGGAGCGGCGCCCGTACGAGACCGCCGACGGGTGGGTCTCGGTCGTCGTCTACACGAGCGAGCACTGGAAGAAGTTCTTCACGATGATCGGCCGTCCCGAGTTGATGGACGACGAGCGGTACTCGACGCTGTGGTCGCGTACGCAGAACCTGGAGTCGCTGCACCGCATCGTCGCCGAGAGCCTGCGCACCGACACGACCGAGGTGTGGCTCGAGCGCCTCCACGCAGCCGGCATCCCGGCGGTGCGCTACTCACGTGTCGACGACCTCTTCGACGACCCGCACCTCGCCGACACCGGCCTGTTCCAGCGCGTGCACCACCCCACCGAGGGCGAGCTGCTGCAGATCGCCACGCCGATCAGCTTCGACGGCGCCTGCAGCCCGGTCGACCGGCCCGCTCCCCATCTCGGCGAGCACACCAGGGAGATCCTCGCCGAGCTCGGCCTCGACGCCGCCTGACGCGGCGACTATTCCGCGGTGTCGGCGCGGGCGCGCTCGGCGCGCTGCGCGGCGATCCTCCCGGGGAGGTCGGCGGGCTGCCATCCGTCGAGCAGCGCCGTGCCCGTGACGTCGCGTACCGGGCGGCCGAGCTCGGCGAGCAGCTCGAGGCTGTAGGCGATGCGGCCCGTGAGCGTCGACGGGTCGCCGGTGCAGAGCGCGAGCGCGGCTTCGGCCATCGTGTCGAGCGGCTCCATGTAGACCTCGGGGAACCACGAGCTCGTGGCGAGCGCGCGCGTCCGGGCCGCGGCCTGCGGCGACAACGCGTTGACCGCGATCCCTTGGCCGTGGGTCTCGACGGCGAGGCTCACCGTCCAGCGGTTGAGCATCGCCTTGGTCCCACCGTACGCGGAGCCGCGCCGCGCGGGAGCGCTCGTGCCGAACGGTGGGCCGGCGGGCAGCTCCGCCGACGCCGAGCTGATGTTGAGGATCGCGCCGCGCCCGCGCGCCCGCATCCCCGGCAGCACGTGCTGCGCGAGCAGCCAGGGCGCCCACACGTTGACCTCCTGCATCCGGCGCAGCGCGTCGAGGGTCCACTCCTCGAACGGCTTGTAGCCGCCGGCGGCCGCGTTGTTCACCAGGACGTCGACAGGCCCGAGCGCATCCTCGACGCGCGCGACCAGCGTCTCGCGGCCGCCTTCGGGATCGGCGAGGTCGACGGTGAACACCGCGCCCGACGACCCGGCCGCCTCGATCGCGGCCAGGGCCTCCTCGAGGCCCTCCCGGGTCCGGGCCGCGACGGCGACCCGGGCGCCCTCGGCGGCGAGCCGTTGCGCGATCGCGGTCCCGATGCCGCCCTGGCTCGCACCCGTCACCAGGGCCACCCGCCCCGCACACTCACCCGCCATCCGTCCCCTCGCCTTCCGATCGCTCACCTTCGGTTTCGTAATGCAAGGACGTTAGGCTCTCGGGCATGGCGCGCGACTCGGCCGAGACCCGCGAGAAGCTCCTACGGGCCGCCGAGTACCTGTTCGCGCGCCACGGGCTCGACGTGCCCATCCGCGACATCCACGCCCTCGCCGGCCAGCGCAACGCCTCGGCGTTGCACTACCACTTCGGCGGCAAGCGGGAGCTGGTCCTCGCCATCCTCGAGAAGCACACGCCGAGCGCCGAGGAGATCGAGGCGATCCGGGCCGACCTCCGGGCCCGCATCCACGAGCCCCGCAGCGTCGTGGAGGCGATCGTCCGCCGGTTCAGCGCCCAGCTCGCGACCCCGGACGGCCGCGACCACATCCGACTCACGTTCCAGATCACCATCCGGGCCCCGGTCCGCCGGAACCTCCTGATCGACGAGCTGGAGGACCCGTGGGAGACGACGCTCGCCGCCGAGACCGCCCTCATCCGCGAGTCGCTCCCGCACCTCCCCGAGGAGGTCGTGCGCGAGCGCGCCGTGGCCGGCCTGCTGTTCGTCCTCCTGCAGGTCGCCGAGCGCGCCCGCATCATCGACGACGAGGACGACACCCAACTCGTCGACGAGGACGACTTCGTGACCAACCTGATCGACATGACGACGGCCGCGCTCACGGCGCCGGTCTCGACCGCAGCCGCGATAGGAACGACGTGAACGACACCGACCGGTACATCCTGATCTCCGCCGACACGCACGCGGGCGCCGAGCTGCGCGCGTACCGCCCGTACCTCGAGAAGAAGTGGCACGACGACTTCGACGCGTGGGTGGCCGGCATGGACGAGCAGGCCGAGGTGATGCGCGAGATGATGGGTCCGCGCAGTGTCGGCGTCGACGGCGACCCCGCAGTCGACGGGAACCGCAACTACGACAGCGCCCGCCGTCTCCGCGAGATGGAGTCGGACGGCATGGTCGCCGAGGTGATCTTCCCCAACACCCAGCCGCCGTTCGCGCCCCGCGCCGGCATCCTGTTCGCGGCACCGCCGATCGGCGACTCGCCCGAGCACCGCTGGGCCGGCCTGCAGGCCCACAACCGCTGGCTCGCCGACTTCTGCGCCGAGGCGCCGGGCCGGCGCGCCGGCGTCGCGCAGATCATGCTCGCCAACGTCGAGGGGTCAGTCGCCGAGATCGAGTGGGCACGCGAGCACGGGCTCTTCGGCGGGGTGCTGCTCCCGGGCGCGCCGCCGGGGTCGGGCGTCGCGCCGCTGTACGCGCCCGAGTACGAACCGATCTGGGCGGCCTGTGAGGACTTCGGCATGCCGCTCAACCACCACGCGGGCGGCGGCGTCCCCGACTTCGGCCCGTACTACCCGGCGGCGATGGCGATGTTCATGCTCGAGGTCACCTGGTGGGGACACCGCGCGCTGTGGCACCTGATGTTCAGCGGCGTGTTCGAGCGGCACCCGCGGTTGCACTACACGACGACCGAGACCGGGTCGGCGTGGATCGTCGACACGCTCGCCGAGCTCGACTCGTTCTACGACCGGATGAAGGCCGGCGGTCAGGGATCGGAGGCCATCTTCGGCGCCGCCACCGTCGCCGGCCTGTCGTTGCGACCGAGCGAGTACTTCGCCCGCCAGTGCCACCTGGGCTCAAGCTTCCTGCGCCCGATCGAGTGCGCGATGCGCCACCAGATCGGCGTCGACCACATCATGTGGGGCAGCGACTATCCCCACATCGAGGGCTCGTATCCCTACACGCGCCTGCACCTGCGCCGGACCTTCGCCGGCGTCGACCCCGACGAGGTGGCCCGAATGGTCGGCGGCAACGCCGCGAGGGTCTACGGCTTCGACCTCGACCGCCTGCGCCCGCTCGCCGACCGCCTCGGCCCGACCGTCGCCGAGGTCGCCGAGCCGCTCCCCTACACCGAGGTGCCGGAAGCCGCGCACAAGTGCCCCGCGCTCGCACCGCAGACCCAGGTGTCGGTGCCGTGAGCGAGACGGGATCGACCGAGCACGTCGACCGCGCGCACGACCGGCTGGCGTTGCGCCAGCTCGTCGAGACGTACGCGCACGCCGCCGACCGGCGCCTGAGCGAGGTCTCGGGGTCGCTGTTCACCGACGACGGCCTGCTCGCCATCTACGACGGCGACCCGGAAGGCCAGGAACCGAACCGCACGCGACGGGGGCCCGAGCAGATCGCGCGGGCGATGGTGTCGCTCGACCGCTACGCGGTCACGACGCACTTCCTCGGCCAGCAGACGGTCGAGTTCGATGCCGCCGACCCGCACGTCGCGTCGGGCGAGACCTACTGCCTCGCGCACCACGTCACGAAGACGGACGAGGGCCGGCGGATGTACGTCATGTCGATCCGCTATCTCGACCGTTACCGCCGCGTCGACGGGATCTGGAAGTTCGAGGAGCGCCGGCTCGCCGTCGACTGGACCGACGACCGGCCGCTCATGTAGTCGGGCAGGACGGCGCGTCGATCCAGGTGCGGTCGAGCTCCTGCACGGACGGGCAGCCGAGGAGCCGCATCGTGCGGTCCATGTCGAGGCGGAGGATGCGGAGCACGTCCGCGACGCCCGCCCCGCCCCGGGCCGCGAGACCGTAGAGGTACGCCCGACCGATCAGCACCGCGCGCGCCCCGAGGGCGACGGCCTTCACGACGTCCGAGCCGCGCCGCACACCTCCGTCGACGAGGACCTCGGTGTCCGCGCCGACCGCGTCGACCACCTCGGGCAGCACGCGGACGGACGCGGGTGCGCCGTCGAGCTGGCGGCCGCCGTGGTTCGACACGACGACCGCGTCGGCACCGACGTCGACGGCCCGCCGGGCGTCGTCGACCGTCAGCACGCCCTTGAGAAGCAGCGGTCCCGTCCACCGGGCGCGGATCCACTCGACGTCCGCCCACGTCGGCGGTCGCGTCACGATCGCCTTTGCCTGCTGCTCCTTCGGGATCGGCGTGGCGCCGGGCCCGAGCCGCACCGAGTTCGGGAAGTCGAGCCGCATCCCGTCACGCACGAAGCGCGCGAACCATGCCGGGTGCACGAGCATCTGGGGCCCGAAGTGCCACGCGTTGCGCGCGTCGACGCCGAGGGGCAGGACGACGCCGTTGCGGGTGTCGCGCTCGCGGTTCCCGACCGTCGCGGTGTCGAGGGTGACCACCAGCGCGCCGTACCCCGCGTGCTCGGCCCGCTCGACGAGGACCTCGGCCCCGGCGCGACCGTTCATGAAGTAGAGCTGGAACCAGAGTCGCTTCGCGTCGTCGCCACCCAACCCGGTGCGTGCTCCTTCGGCGACCTCCTCCAGCGCCGTTCCCGCGGCCGTGCTCACGATCGACACCGTCCCGGCGGCGGCGGCCTCCCGGGCGACGGCGATCTCGCCGTCGGGATGCACGATGCGCACGAAGCCGCACGGCGCGCAGAGCACCGGCAGCTCGACGGGCGTCCCGACGACGGTCGTCCGCAGGTCGGGCCGCGCGTGGACGGCGACACGCGGCCGGAACGTGATCTCCTCGAACGCGCGGCGGTTCTCGCGCATCGTGAGCTCGTCGTCGGCCCCGCCTTCGACGAAGTCGAAGACGACGCGCGGCAGGACCCGCCGTGCCCGGCGCCGGGCGTCGGCGACGCTGTAGAAGGGCGGCACCGGTCGATCTTGGCACGGGCTCGATACGATGCGGCGCCCCCAGCGAGGCCCCGCGCGGCGAGGCGACCCGGACGAGAGGAGGCCCCGTGGCCGAGCGCGTGAACCGGCCGTTGCCGCAGCTCACGCCGGAGAACGAGTTCTTCTGGACCGCGGGAGCCGACGGTGAGCTGCGCGTGCAGAAGTGCACCGCGTGCGGCGCGCTGCTGCACCCGCCCGGCCCGATCTGCCCGTACTGCCAGAGCCGGTCCATCGAGGTCACCGGGGTATCGGGTCGCGCCACGGTCGTCGGGTTCACCGTGAACCATCAGCAGTGGCTCCCGGATCTCCCGTTGCCGTACGTCGTCGCGATCGTCGCGCTCGACGAGGATCCGCGCGTCCGGCTGACCACGAACGTGGTCGGAGCCGATCCCGACACCGTGACCATCGGCATGCGCGTGCAGGTCCGCTTCGAACAGATCGCCGACGTGTGGCTCCCGCTGTTCGAGCCCGTCCCGGCGGGCGAGCCCGACCGCGAGCCGTGGACGCCACCCGAGGAGCATCGGCCGCGCACGAGACCGATGCCGCGCCGCGACAAGTTCGAGGAGAAGGTCGCGCTCACGGGCATCGGCATGTCGGACATCGGCCGGCGCCTGATGCGCGACCCCCTGTCGCTCACGGTCGACGCGTGCCTCGCGGCCGTCGCCGACGCCGGCCTCGACCTGACCGACATCGACGGCCTGTCGACCTATCCCGGTGGGATGGCGATGGCCGGCGGCCACTCCGAAGGCGGCGTGCCCGCGCTCGAGGAGGCGCTGCGCATCCAGCCGACGTGGATCAACGGGGGCATGGAGATCCCCGGGCAGAGCGGCGCGGTCGTCGCCGCGATGCTGGCCGTCGCCGCCGGGCTGTGCCGGCACGTGCTCTGCTTCCGGACGGTCTGGGAGTCGACGAGCGCCGCGCTCGAGCGGGCCGGCCGGGGTGGCGGCCACGGCGGCGGGCGGGTCGGCGGCGAGATGCAGTGGCGATTCCCGTTCGGTGCGATGTCGGCCGCGAACTGGATCGCGATGAACGCGTCACTGCACTTCCAACGGTACGGCACGACGCGCGAGGCGCTCGGTCGCATCGCCCTGAACGCGCGCGCGAACGCGGCGCGCAACCCGACGGCCGTCTACCGGGATCCGTTGACGATGGACGACTACCTGTCGGCCCGGATGATCACGACGCCGTTCGGTCTCTACGACTGTGACGTGCCGTGCGACGGGTCGATCGCGATCGTCGTCTCCGCGCGCGACGTCGCGCGTGACCTGCGCCAGAAGCCGGTCTTCGTCGACGCCGTCGGGACGCAGATCACGGAGCGCTGGTCGTGGGACCAGGACACGCTCTCGCACGAGCCGATGGTGCTCGGCCCCGCCGCCCACCTGTGGACGCGCACGTCGCTCACGCCGCGCGACGTCGACGTCGCCGAGGTGTACGACGGCTTCAGCTTCAACTGCCTGTCGTGGCTCGAGGCACTCGGGTTCTGCGGCATCGGCGAAGGCGCCGACTTCCTCGGCGACGGCAGCCGCATCGCGCTCGACGGTGAGCTCCCGCTCAACACACACGGCGGGCAGCTCTCCGCCGGCCGCACCCACGGCTTCGGCTTCGTCCACGAGGCGATCGTGCAGCTGCGGGGCGACGGCGGCGACCGTCAGGTGCCCGATGCCCAGGTCGCCCTCGTCACGACGGGCGGCGGGACGCCCGGCGGCTGCCTCCTGCTGACCCGGGGCTAGACCGGCAGCTCGCGTTCTCGGCACGTCCCCCTGGGACTCTCCCCGCCCAGCGGGCCGAGAGCCGCCGGGGGCTGCCACGTCGCCCGGCGCACGACGGTGGTGCCGCGGCTTCGGGCCCGCCGGCGGGTCTCGCGGGGGACCACGATCGCCTGCGCGAGCCGGTCGAGCGCGCGGCGGGCCCGGCCGCCGAGTTTGTTGAACGCCCGGTCGAGCAGCCTCGGCCGCAGCCGGTACGCGACGTTGCGCCGCTCGTCGGTGAAGCGCTGCAGGTCGAGGAACCCTTGGACGTCGGCGAGGCCCCACTTCTGCGCGAAGTACGTGCAGCTCGCGCGGTTCCACGCCTCGCACCACCGGAGCACGTAGAACGGGCGGTCGGACAGCGGGAGCGGCATCGGCAGCTCGTAGACGACGACCGAAGCCGGATCCGTCCACACCTCGTGGCCGGCCTCGCGGGCGAGCATGCAGAGGTCGAGGTGCTCACGCGTCGAGAGCAGCCCCTCGTCGAGCGGGCCGAGCTCGTCGAACAGCGCGGTGCGGACGAGCAGGCAGTGGAACTCGGCCGCCTCGGTCGGGATACGAGCCATCGTCGCGACCGCCTCGTCGAGCGGCATCCCCGCGTGGAAGTGCCGGTCGACGAGCTCGCGCCGCCCGCCCTCGGTCGCGATGTGTGCCTCGGCGCCGAACACGTGCACCGTCTCGCGCGCGTGGCGCCCGGTCCGGAAGCCGTACATCGGGCCGACGATCGCCGCGCCCGTCTCGTCGGCGCAGCGGATCAGCGCGTCGAGCCACCCCGGCTGCACGAAGCAGTTGTCGTCGAGGAAGACGACGAACTCGGTGTCGACCGCCTGCATGGCGGCGTTGCGCGCCTCGTTGGGCGTCAGCACGCAGTCCGCCCGCAGGAGCGTCGCGTCGTGCAGGCGGACGAACCGCTCGAGCCAGCGGCGGGTCGCCTTGGGGTAGCCGGCGTCGACCACGACGAGCCGGTACGGCGGCTCGGTCGTGGCGACGAGCGTCTCGAGGCACGCACGCGCCTGGCTCAACGTCTCGCGCGGCACCACCGCGACGGTCACGCGCGCGATGGCGCCGGCGTTTCTCACGTCGGAAGTATCGACCACCGGCAGGGGTGCTTGAGGCGCGCCGGGCTCGGCTCAGCTCGCCAGCTGCGCCGCGCCGAGGGGCTCGGGGCGCCGCCCGCCGCGACCGACCTCGATCGTCGGCGTCCGGGGCCGCCGGCGGGCCGCGACCCGCTCGTACAGGGCGACGTGGTCGGCTGCCATCCGCCGGCTCGAGAAGCGCTCCGCCACGTCGGCCCGGCACCGGCGCCGGTCGAGCTCACCGGCCCGCCCGACCGCCTCCACCAGGCTCGCCTCGCCGGCGGCGAGGTACCCGGTCGCTCCGTGGAGGACGATCTCGGGCGCCGAACCGCGCGGGGTGGCGACCACCGGCGTGCCGCACGCGAGCGCCTCGATCATCACCATGCCGAAGGGCTCGTTCCACTCGATCGGGTTCAGGAGGCAGGTCGCGCGGGCGAGGAGCTCGAGCTTCGCGGTCCCCCCGACCTCGCCGACGTACTCGACGCCGGCGCCGAGGAGCGGCCGGACCCGCTCCTCGAAGTAGCGCTGCTCCGCCGGCTCGCGCATCTTCGCCGCGATCCGCAGCGGGACGCCGGCGGCGCGGGCGACGCTCACCGCGGTGTGCACGCCCTTGTCGGGGCTCATCCGGCCGAGGAAGAGCGCGTAGCCGCCGTCGCCCCGGCCGAACGGGAAGGCCGCGAGGTCGACCCCGTGGTTGATCACCGCGGCGACGGGGATGTCGCCGGCGGTGGAGGCGTGGTGCCGCGACAGCGCGATCACCGGGACGGTGTGCGCGATGGCGCGGTAGTAGTCGAAGAGCTCGCCCTCGAACGGGCCGTGGTTGGTGGTGACCACGGGCACGCCGAACCGGGGCGCGTACAGCGGCCCGACCAGGGTGTGGTCGTGGACGATCTCGGCGCCCCAGTCGATGACGGCCTCGTAGGCGTTGACGACGTGGTGCAGCTCGGTGGCCGAGCCCGTCGCGACCGTCCCGGCGGCGAGGGGCCGGGCCCATCGTGTGGGCACGGGAGAGGTGCTGTCGCCGGTGGCGTACAGCAGGACGTCGTGACCGGACACGACGAGTGCCCGCGCCAGGGCGTCGAGCACGGTCTCGGTGCCGCCGTACGCCGGCGGCGGGACGGGAACCCAGGGCGGGGCGATGATCGCGAGACGCACGGACGCTCCTCAGCCGAAGACCTCGTGCCGCCACGGGGCGGCGTCAACTGGGACCGACCAGACGGTCGCTGCGACGGATCGTACGGCGAGCGAGCTGGCACTCGCAAGGCGAGAGTGCTAACCGGTGATCTGGACCGAGCGGCCCTCGCGCCAGGTGCGCAGGACGAGGAAGCGGCCCTTCAGCGCGGCGCGGTCCCAGCGACCGAAGCCCAGGAAGGTCCCCGGCTCGCCCTCGGCCGACGGCACCATCTTGATGCGCTCGAGGCCGTCGCGGACGCCGTCGCGGCTCAGCTCCTCCGACCGGGCCAGGCCCTCGGCGACGAGCAGGCCGAGGTCGTGGTGGATCGCCTCGCTCATGCTCCACTGCTCGGGGGCGAGGCCGAGCTCGGCCCGGACACCGGCCAGCACCTCGTTGTCGTCGGCGTACTCGTCGACGTAGACCCAGCCGTCCCACACCTCGCGCCACTCGGTGAGCCCGTGGGCGAACATCCCGCACGTGTTGCACACGACCGGGAGCGGCCGGCCCCGTTCCGCCAGGGCTCGCCCCACCGCGTAGCCGCCGAAGCCGAGCCCGAGGTAGACGACCGCGTCGGGGCCCGATCCGACGGCCTCGGCGACCGCGTCGCCGACCGCGTCCGCCGGCTCGCCGACCGGCGACACCGAGAGCGAGCGGATGACCTGGACGCCGAGCGGCTCGCTCTCGCGCAGGAAGAAGTCGGCGTAGCGGCGGCCGATCGGCGACTGGTCACGGATCAGCGCGACCCGCCGCAGACCGTGGGCCGCGAGGTGCTGCGCGATGAGGACGGGCTCCTCCTCGTGCGACCCGACCTGCAGGTGGAACACGAACTCGCCCCGGGCCCGCTCGGCGCCGGCGTAGTGGACGGTCGGGACCCGGGCCGCCTCGGCGAGCGGCGTCGCGACGAGCGCGTTGTCGCCGATCGCCGGCCCCACGACCATCACGACGCCCCGCTCGACGAGCCGGCGGTACGCGACCTCGACGGCGTGCGCGGTGCCGAACGGCAGACCGTCGGCGCGCTCGCGCACGAACTCGACCGGCCGGTCGATGCGGCCCGCGCGCCGCGCCCGCTCGATCGGGAGCCGCATCACGCGTTCCTGGGTCGACGCGCCGGACGGGTCGGCGCCGCTCGGGACGTCGTCGAGCACCCCGACGAGAATCGGCTCCGCGTCGTGCTGCATGCATGCCCCCGTTCCGGTCGCGGCGCCGCTCAGTAGCTCCGCGGCAGGCCCATCACCGACTGCGCGACGTAGTTCAGCGTCATCTCCTGGGTGACCGGCGCGATGCGCAGGAGCCGAGCCTCGCGCCAGTACCGCTCGACGTGGTACTCGCTCGCGTAGCCCATCCCGCCGAGCGTCTGCATCGCCCGGTCGGCGGCGAAGAACCCGGCCTCGGCCGCCAGGTACTTCGCCGTGTTCGCAGCCTCGCCGCAGTCCTGACCGCGGTCGTAGCGACGGCCCGCGTCGAGCGCGGTCATCCACGCCGCGTTCAGTTGCATGCGCGCCTGCGCGAGCGGGTGGCTGATCGCCTGGTTCGCCCCGATCGGCCGGCCGAACACCTCCCGCTCGCGCGCGTAGCGGACGGCGCGGTCGAGGGAGACCTCGCCGATCCCGATCGCCTCCGACGCGAGCAGGATGCGCTCGGGGTTCAGGCCGTGGAGCAGGTGCTTGAAGCCCGCGCCCTCCTCGCCGACGAGTCGCCAGCCCTCGACCGGCAGCCCGTCGTACGCGACCTCGCAGGACGCGACCGCGTTGCGCCCGACCTTCGGGATCGGCCGGATGTCGACGTACGCAGGGTCGAGGTCGGCGAGGAACAGGCTCAGACCGGCGAACTCGCCCGGCTCACCACCGGTACGGGCCAGCAGGAGCACGACCTCCGACTCGAGGGCCTTGCTCGTCCAGATCTTGCGACCGGTCACGCGCCAGCCGCCCCGCCCGTCGGGCTCGGCACGCGTCTTCACACGCGACGTGTCGGTGCCGGCGTCGGGTTCGGTGACGCCGAACGCGACGTGCAGCTCACCGGCCGCGGCACGCGGGAGAAAGGTCCGGCGCAGCTGCTCGTTGCCGAACTTGACCACGGGGTTCAGCCCGAACACCGTCAGGTGGAGCGCCGAGCAGCCGTTCATCGCCGCGCCGCTGGCCGCGATCTCCTTGAGCATGACGGCCGCCTCGGTGATGCCTCGGCCCCCGCCGCCGTACTCCTCGGGCATCGCGATCCCGAGCCACCCGCCTTCGGCCATGCGCCGGTAGAACTCCCACGGGAACTCGTGCTCGCGGTCGCAGCGCGCCCAGTACTCGTCGTCGAACACCTTGCAGACGTCGCGGACGCCGTCCGCGATCAGCTGCAGGTCCTCGTCGTCGTAGTCGTTGGGCACGCTTCCCGTTCCTCGTCACACCATCGAGTCGTTCGCGTACGCGATCTGGTCCGCGAGGAAGCCGTCGGGATCGGCGGCGCGGCGCATCATGATGTCGCGGACCTGGGGGTGGGTCAGCACCAGGAACCGGTCGCCGCGCACGGCGTCGACGACGAGGTCGCCCACCACGGCGGGGTCGAGGAGCTCGAGATCGGGCCCGCGCACGCCCGACAGGTCGCCGTGGAACGCGATGCTCTCGACGATGTTGGTCGCGACCGGACCCGGGCAGAGGCACGAGACGCCGACGCCCCGGGGCTTCAGGTACAGCGCGAGCGCCTCGGTCAGGCCCACGACGGCCGACTTCGTCGCGGTGTAGGGCAGGCGATCGTAGGAGTAGGAGAACAGCCCGTTCGTGGACGCCGTGTTGACGACGTGCCCCTCACCCCGCTCCAGCAGCAGGGGCAGGAACACGAGGTTCGACCGGACGATCGACAGCAGGTTCGTGTCGACGATGCGCTGCCATTCGGCGAGCGGGATGCTGAGAGGCGGGCCGGCCGCGATGAGCCCGACGTTGTTCATGACGATGTCGACGCGGCCGAGCTCGTCGAGCGTACGGTCGCGTACGTCCTCGAGGTCACCGTCGCGGCACACGTCGCACGGGACGCCGATCGCGGCGCCGCCCGCGGCGCGCGCCTCACCCGCGACCGTGTCCGCCCGGTCGGCGTCGAGATCGGCGACGACGACCGCGACGCCCGCCCGCGCGAACGCGAGCGCGGCCGCGCGGCCGATCCCGCTGCCCGCGCCGGTGACGACGGCGACACGGCCCCTCAGCTCCTGCATCGGCGCATCGTCGCCGTGGTAGACACCACCGTCAAATAGGAGGAGGGCGCGCATGCCGTTCGACCGGCTCGCAGGTACCGGCGTCTGGAGCGGGCAGCTGCGCTTCGGCGATCGCGGCGAGCGGACGGCCGCGGCGGTCGAGCTCGAGGCGCTCGGCTACTCGGCGATCTGGCTGCCGGGCGGGATCGGCGGGGCCGTGTTCGACGACTGCCGCGCCCTGCTCGAGGTGACGGAGCGGGTGCCGCTCGCCACCGGCATCCTCAACGTCTGGATGCACACGCCGGAGGAGACGGCCGCGGGCCACGCCGGTCTCACGCGTGACTTCCCCGGCCGCTTCCTGCTCGGCCTCGGGATCAGCCACG
>DASRHL010000480.1:0-3537 GCA_035650535.1 Acidimicrobiia bacterium | reverse complement strand
GACCCAGTCGGTGACGCGGGTGGTGTAGCCGTCGACGAGGCGGGTCGAGGGCGTGTGCGCCACCGTGCCCGTGTCGCGGAGCTCGTTGACCGCGGCGACCGGGTGCGGGTCGACGAAGAACCGGCGGTCGTCGAATGACAGCTCGGCGTGACCGGTCGGGTCGACGGTCCAGTACGACGCCTCGAGCGCGATGCCCGACGGGTCGGTGAAGTAGATCGACCGGATGAACCCGTGGTCGACGACCTCGGTGACCTCCGATCCCGCGGAAAGCAACCGCTTGCGGAGCATCTCGAGCGCGTGCTCGTCGGGCACGTTGAACGAGAGGTGGTCGAACTGGATCGGGCGGTCGCTCGGGGCGCCCGCCGGCTTGGCGAAGGTCTCGGCGCCCTTCACCTCGAAGAACGCGATCGTGTTCTGCTCGCCGATCTGGAAGAAGTAGTGGCGCATGGGCCCGGCCATGGTCGTCGCCACCAGTCGCATGCCGAGGACGCCCGCGTAGAAGCGGACGGTCTCGTCCATGTCGGGCGTGATCATCGCCAGGTGGTTCACGCCGCGCCAGCGCGGCGGCTCGGGGAGCTGCGCCAGGACGTCGTCGTTCGCGGTCATGCCGGCCTCCTCCGGGCTGCGGTCTACCAGGGCTTCACGTCTTCGCCCGCGAACGCGATCGAGACGCTGTCCGCGGGAACCTGCTCGAGTGGGACGGCCACCTCGTCGACACGCGGCCCGACCCGCGCGGCGACGGTCGCGAGGGCCTCCATGTCGAAGCCGTAGACGTGGGCGGCGTTGCCGCCCACCATGGCCGCGACCTCGTCGGCCGGCACGCCGGCGAAGGTGTGGCGCAGCGCCTCGGTCGTGTACGGATACGTGCCTTCGACGTGCGGGTAGTCCTGGCCCCACATGATCTTGTCGACGCCGATCTCGCGACGCAGCGCGCACTCCCCGGGCCGGAAGAAGCTGGCGCCGGCGAAGCACTGCCGCGCCCACGCCTCCGACGGCGTGAGGGTGACCTCGCCGACCAGCTGCCCGCCGAAGTGCGCCTCGGCCGCTCCTGCCGTGGCGAAGCGGGCGAACTGGTGGTCGAGCATCTTCAGCACCGACGGCACCCAGCCGGCCGACTGCTCGGTGAGGACGAGCTTCAGGCCCGGGTGGCGGTCGAAGACCCCACCGAAGGCCAGGTGCCAGAAGACGCGGTGCGAGAACCAGCCGAGCTCGACCATCCAGACGGCCATCGACGCCGGGTACTCGCCGTAGTCGGGCGCGGACTGCCCGCTGTGGTTGTTGAGCGGCATGTCGAGCTCCTCGCACACCGCCCAGATCGGCCCGTAGTCGGGCGCGTACAGCGGCGGGAGGCCGGCGTCGGGCGGCACCCCCGGGAGCAGCACGCCTCCGAACAGGCCGGCGTCGCGCGCCCAGCGGATCTCGGCGACGGCGGCGTCGACGTCGTTGAGGAAGATCTGCGCCATCCCGGCGCGGCGGCCGGGCGCGTCCGCGCAGAAGTCGGCCATCCAGCGGTTGTGCGCGCGCAGGCCGGCCCAGCGCAGCTCGAGCTCGTCCGGCGTCGGGGGCCGCGCGACCAGATTGCCCCGCGGGAAGAACGGCGGCACCGTGTTCGGGAAGAGCACCTCGGCGACGACCCCGTCCGACTCGAGCTCGGCCAGCCGCCGCGGCGAGTCCCAGTTGCGGTAGGCGGTGTCGCCGCGCAGGTCCGCGAAGGGGTTCACGTAGGTCGGCGCCCACGCGTCGAAGTCGTCGTGGTAGCGCGACTCGAGGTAGGGCCGGTAGTCGAGCAGGTCGGCGCCCGCGTGGCCGTCGGCCGAGATGACGACGTACCGCTCGCCGACGACCGGCGTCCCGCCGGCAACGCTGCTCACGCGAGCTCGGCCTTCCACCACTGGGCGGCGGCGACGTCGGCCGGGTCGCTGCGCCGCGCCGGATCCTGCCCGAGGTCGGTGGGCGTCGGCCCGATGCGGTCGGCGATCCCGCGCAGCGTCGCGACGTCGAAGCCGTAGACCCGCGCCGCCGTCGCGCCGAACAGCTGCTCGCAGTCGTCGACCGGCACCGACGCGAAGTCGCGTCGCAGCCGTTCGGCGGTGTGGGGCCACGTGCCTTCCGGGTGGGGGTAGTCGGTCCCCCACATCGCGACGTCGCAGCCGATGACGTGCCGACGCCGGATCTCCTCGGCCGACATCGTCGACGCGCCGATGAAGAGGTTGGTCCCGAAGTACTCCGACGGCAGCGTCGACAGCTTGCCGGTCATCAGCGCGGCCATCTTCTTCGTCGTGTGGCCGCCGCCCATGTAGACGTCCCACTTCCACTTCAGGTCCTGGGCCCAGAACGCGCCGGCCTCGGTGACGACGTACTTCAGGTCGGGGAACCGCTCGAACACGCCGGAGAAGAGGAGGTGCCACATCGGGCGCACCGCCCACCAGTAGACCTCGGCCAGGTAGATGCCGATGTGGTCGCCGTACTCGTCGCGCGGCGCCTCACCCGAGTGCGTGTGCACCGGGAGGCCGTTCGCGGCACATGCAGCCCAGAAGTCGTCGTAGGAGCGTTCGTGGTACGCGGGACGGTCGTGCCACATCGTCGGGATCATCACACCGCGGAGCCCGTGCTCGGCCGCCCACTCGACCTCGGCGACGCCGCGTTGCACGTCGTGGGTGACGGGCACGAGCGCGACGCCGGCCCGGTGGGCCGGGCTCGCGGCGACGAGGTCGGCGAGGAACCGGTTGTGCGCCCGGGCACCGGCGAAGGCGAGCTCGGGATCGGCGATCGCGCCGGCCGACAGCCCGGCACCGAACGGCGGCGACTCCATGCCCGTGATGGCGTCCGCGTCGGGGAAGATCACCTCGCCGGCGACGCCGTCGGCGTCGAGCTCCTTGTCGCGCTGGTCGCTGTCGAACGCGCCCCGGAGCCCCTCCTCGTTCGTCGACTCCCAGTCGTGGATGTAGTCGTAGTTGAGCGCGAGGGCCTGGCTGCGGTTCGCCGCCCGCTCCGCCAGGAAGTCGTCGAAGGCGTCGAGATACCGCGGATCGAGGTAGGGGCGGTACTCCTCGCAGGGCAGGCCGGCGTGGCAGTCCGAGGAGATGATCAGGTAGCGCTCGTTCACGTCGACCTCCTCGCTCCGTCCTCCACTCTGGCACACCGAACTGGAATCCGGCTCCAGGTCGGGACGCCGGTCACGCCGGTGTGACGGCTCCGGTGGGTGGGATCGTCCCCGCGTTGCCGGGCGTGCAGCGGGCCGCGCCGCTCGCCAGCGCCGACGCGGGAAGCGTGGGAGGTTCGAGGAACGCGGGACGAGTCCTGAGGTCGAGGCAGTCGAGCAGGGCGTCCGCGTTCGCGTCTCGATAGGTCAGCGCCGGCAGGTTCCACTTCGTCTCGACGAGCTTCAGCACCGACGTGTGGTCGTGCACGGCGTGGGACACGTATCGGCGCCGGGCATACGGCGACACGACGACGGCCGGGACGCGGAAGCCGTACCGGTCGAAGGCGCCGGGCTCGTCGGGCGGGACGCGGATCTCCGGCGCGATCGGGTCGGGC
>DASRHL010000479.1:0-2800 GCA_035650535.1 Acidimicrobiia bacterium | reverse complement strand
GGGTGGCGGTCGTCCTCCCAGTCGAAGCCCTCGTCGACGACGACGCACTTCGGCATCGCGTCGACGTCGTCCTCGTCGTCGAGCACGAGGTCGCCGTCGTCGTCACCCGGGACGTAGGGAAGGACGTTCGCGACGTCGTAGCGGACGGAACCCTCGATCGCCTTCGCGTACGGGTCGAGGAGCAGCTTCGCCGGGTTGAACCGCAGCCCGCGTGCCGGCTCGTAGGGGCCGTGCACGCGGTAGCCGTACCGCTGGCCCGGGCCGACGTCGGGCAGGTAGCAGTGCCAGTTGAACGCGGTGCGCTCGGTCACCTCGAAGCGCGTCTCGCGGTCGTCGGCGTCGAAGAGGCACAGCTCGACCCGCTCGGCGTTCTCCGAGAACAACGAGAAGTTCGTGCCGCGCCCGTCCCAGACGGGTCCGAGCGGGAACGGTCTACCCGGCCAGCTCGTCGCCATCCATCACCCCCGTCCGTGCCATCCGGTTGACGGTCTCGGTCTCGACCTCGTGGCCCGGCCAGTCCACGACGCCCGACCAGGGCGGCACGCCGTCCGCCCGCCGGTCCGAGAAGTTCACCACGACGCGGACGTCGCCGCGACGGGCCCGCAGGACCCGCCGATCCTCGTCCACCTCGGTCTCGAACGGGGCGTCGGGGAGGAGGCGGCGCAACCGCAGGAGCGCCTCGTAGTAGCGACGGTGCTCACGGTCGGCGCCGGCCCGGTCGAGCTTGGCGGCCGCGAAGGTCGCCGGATCCTGAGGGTCGGGAAGATCGTCGCCGGCGAACGCCGCGAACCGGGCGAACTCCCGCCGGCGGCCCTCCCGGGTCGCGCGGGCGATCGCCGGGTCGATGTGATCGGTGAAGAACGTGAACGGCCGGTGCTCGTCGTACTCCTCGCCCATGAAGAGGAGGGGCGTCCCGCGCGAGAGGATCGAGCACAGCGCCGCGACCCGGAGCTTGGCGCCCGTCAGCCGGTCGCCGTACGCGCGGTTGCCGATCTGGTCGTGGTTCTGCGCACACACGACGAGTCGACGCCCTTCCGGCCGCTCGAGCTCGTGGGCCACGTCGCCGACCCGCCCGTAGTGCTCGTAGTAGCCGTCGCGCTCACCGGTCAGGAGGACGTGCACCGCGTGGTGGAGCTCGTCGGCCCACTGCGCGTCGAGCCCCCATTGCTCGAGCGGGCGGAGGTCGCCGGTCTGCATCTCGGCGATCACGAGAGCGCGCTGGTCGATGGTCCGGACCCGGTCCGCGAGCTCGGCGAGGACGTGCGGTCGGCAGTCGTCGAAGACGGCGTGCGTCGCGTCGAGGCGCAGGCCGTCGACGTGGTAGTCACCGACCCACATCTCCGCGTTCTGGATCGCCCACTCGCGTACCGCGTCGACCGAGTAGTCGATCGCATCGCCCCAGAACGTGTGGTGGCGGTCGGTGAAGTACGGCCCGAAGGCCGCGAGCGCCTCGGAGCCGGGCCCGACGTGGTTGTAGACGACGTCGAGGATCACGCCGAGCCCCAGCGCGTGGGCGGCGTCGACGAGTCGGGCGAAGCCGTGCGGGCCGCCGTAGGCAGGGTGCGGTGCCGAGGTGTAGAGACCGTCGTATCCCCAGCCCCGGTTCCCGGGGAACGTCGAGATGGGCATCACCTCGATGGCCGAGACCCCGAGCCGCACGAGGTCGTCGAGCTCGCCGACGGCCGCGTCGAAGGTGCCGCGGCCGGTGAAGGTGCCGACGTGCAGCTCGTACACGACGAGGTCGGGGAGCGCGACCCCGGGCCAGTCGTCGTCCGACCAGCCGAACGCCGTCGTGTCGAGCACGCGCGACGGGCCCTCGACGCCCGCGGGCTGCCACCGCGAGCACGGGTCGGGGAGCGCACGGCCGCCGTCGAGGACGAGCTCGTAGTCGTCACCCGCTGCGATCGGCAACGTCGCCGCGAACACGCCGCGGCGCGCCCCCTCGGGCGCGAGCTCGTGATCGATGCCGGCACTGCGCACGGCGACGCCGCGGGCGCGCGGTGCCCACACCCGGAACTCGGTGGCGCCCGCGGTCAGCGGGTGCGCCCCGAACCGGACGACTGCGTCCGATGGAGGGTTTGCGGCCGCGGGCGGGGTCACCCCGTCGTCACCGCAGTGGCTGCCGGAACGAGCCAGATCGTCCCGAGCGGCGGGAGCTCGAGCGGCGCCGACGACGCCTGGCCGTGCGACGGCACGGACTCCGTTCGCACGGTCCCGCCGTTGCCGACGTCGCTGCCGCCGTAGTGGCGCGAGTCGGTGTTGAGGACCTCGAGCCAGGCGCCGCCGACGGGGAGCCCGACCCGGTATCCGTGGCGCGGGACGGGCGACAGGTTCGACACGCACACGAGCCAGCGGCGACCGTCAGCCGATCGCCGGGCGAAGGCGACGACGTTGCGGTCGGCGTCGTCGGCCTCGAGCCACACGAACCCGCGTGGCTCGACGTCGAGCTCCCACAGCGCCGGCTCGCGACGGTACGTGTGGTTGAGGTCGGTCACGAGCCTCATCACGCCCGCGTGCTGCGGGTCGTCGAGCACGTGCCACTCGATCGACGAGTCGTGATTCCATTCCGCGACCTGCGCGAACTCGCCACCCATGAACAGCAGCTGCTTGCCGGGATGCGCCCACATGTACCCGTAGAGCGCCCGGAGGTTCGCGAACTGCTGCCAGCGGTCGCCCGGCATCTTGCCGAACAGGGATCCCTTACCGTGGACGACCTCGTCGTGCGACAGCGGGAGGATGAAGTTCTCGCTGAAGGCGTAGATGAGCCCGAACGAGAGCTGGTTGTGGTGGTGCATGCGGT
>DASRHL010000478.1:0-2434 GCA_035650535.1 Acidimicrobiia bacterium | reverse complement strand
CGCGTTCGTCAGCCGGTTGAGCGCGGCCTTCGTGACCGCGTACATGCCGTTGCCCGGCATGACCGGTGGCGCGAACGGCGGGCCCGGGTGCAGGTGCGCGGCACCGGAGCTGATGTTCACGATCCAGCCCTCGCCCCGCTCGAGCATCGGGGGAAGCACGGCCTGGGTCAGATCGAGCGGCGCCTCGACGTTGACCTCGAACATGACGCGCCGCCAGCGGTACGCGTACTCGGCGAGCTGACGGTGGATGCCGGCGGCCGCGTTGTTGATCAACACGTCGATCGGACCACCGAGGGCGGCGACCGCTTCCGGGACGATGCGGGCGCGGTCGTCGGGGTCGGAGAGGTCGGCCGCCACGACCTCGACGCGCTCGGTGTGGTGGCGGCACTTCGCCAAGGTCTCGTTGAGGCTCCCGGCGAGATGGTCGTGCCTGTCGACGGTGCGGGCCGTGATCACCAGGGCGGCGCCGGCGGCGGCCAGTCGCTCGGCGATCCCCGCGCCGATCCCGCGGCTCGCGCCGGTGACGATCACCCGCCGCCCGGCCGGCTCCCCGTTGCTCACGCTTGCTCGCTCACGCCGGGAGCCGGTCGCGGTACGACATCGTCAGGAGCTCGAGGAGCTGGCCGTCGGGATCGCGCACGAAGATCGCGACGTCGATGTCGGTGTCGGCGAGGACCTCGCCGCCGAGCTCGACCACGCGGGCGCACGTGGCGGCGATGTCGTCGACGCTGAGCGAGATGTGGGTGAGACCAGGCTCGTTCATCACCCGCTCGTGGGCGGGCGCCGTGCCGAGGTCGGCGTGGTACAGCAGTTCGAGCACGAAGCCGTCGCGGCGCAGGTACGCGCAGGTCGTACCGATCGGCGGCCTCAGTCGCAGCAGCCGGTCGGACGGGTCGTCGGGCACCTCGAGGTCGAACCAGGGCTCGAAGCCGAGCGCCTCGACGTAGAAGCGCCGCGCCCGTTCGAGGTCGCGCACGCAATGGCCGACGTGGTTGAACGTGCTCATGGCCGGGATCGTACCGACGGGGATCAGCCGGCGTGACCGAGGAGCGTGGTCGGCACGAGCTGGTCGAGCTCGGCGAGCGTCCACGGAGGATTCTGCGAGTGGTGGCCGCGGAAGATCACGCGTTCCTCGCGGTAGGGGGACCACACGCCGACGATCCCCCCGACGGCGTGGAAGACCTCGCCCGTGACGCCCGACGCGGCGTCGGTGCAGAGCCAGGTGACGATCGGTGCGACGTACTCGGGTGGCGGCGTGTTCAGGTAGCTCTGCCAGTCGTCCTCGGTGATCACGCCCGTCTCGCGCATGCGCTCGAAGTTGGCGCGGTTCAGGGCGTGCAGGCGGGTCGCCGCGCCCGGCGCGAGGCAGTTCGCCGTCACCCCCGTGCCCCGGTGCTCGTGCGCGATCGCCTTGGTCATCGAGATCACGCCGCCCATGGCGCCCGCGAAGATCGGCATGCCGAGCGACCCGAGGGCGCCGTGCGACGTGGTGGTCACCAGGCGCCCCCACCCGCGCTCGGCCATCGCGGGGAGCGCGGCACGCGCCAGCCAGAACTTCTGCGACAGGAACAGCGCGATGAACCGCGCGTACGCGTCGTCGTCCGCGGACAGCGAACCGTCGATGATCGCGCCCGCGCAGGCGACGACGATGTCGAGCTGCCCGAAGTGCCCGACCGCCTCGCGGACCGCGTTGGCGCAGCCGCCGGCCTCGGCGACCGAGTCGTAGTTGGCCTCGGCGGTGCCGCCGGCGGCCCGGATGGCGGCGACCGTCGCGTCGGCGGCTTCGCTCGAACGCCCGACGGCGAACTCGTTCGTGCCGAGGTCGTTGACGAGGACGGCCGCGCCGTGCGCCCCGAGCGACTCCGCGCAGGCCTTCCCGATGCCGTTCCCCGCACCCGTGACCAGCGCGACGCGTCCCTCGAGCGGCCGCCGCTCGCTCGTGCTCACGCCGACGACCGGCCGACGGTCGGGCGGAACGCCGCGACGAGGCGGGCGAGGAAGTCGCGGGCCGCGGACGGGTCGGAGGGGACGGCGTAGACGCGGAAGTCGGTGATGCCCGCCTCCACGAGCGCCGGTACGGCCTCCATCGTGCGGTCGAGGTCGAGCTCGCCGTCGTCGCCCTTGACGGCGGGCAGCGCGGTGGTCACCTGCAGCTTCACGTCACCCCGGCCCGCGGCCTCGAGGGCGTCGCGCATCAGGCGGATTCCCTTCGCCGGGTCGGCGATGTCGTCACCCCACGGGATCCAGCCCGAACCGAAGCGGGCGACGCGCTCGATCACGCGCCGGTTCAGCGTGCCGCTCACCCAGATCGGCACGCCGCCGGGCTGGCGCGGCTTGGGCATCTGGTGGATGTTCGAGAACTGCAGCTCGTCGGACGAGTAGTGCGCGTTGGTCTCGCGCCACACGGTCTGGCAGACCTCGAGCGTGTGGTCGA
>DASRHL010000477.1:0-2224 GCA_035650535.1 Acidimicrobiia bacterium | reverse complement strand
CGCGGCCTTCTGCTCGAGCTCGGCGAGCGCCTTGTGGCCGACGTTGGGCTCGGCGTGCCACATCTCGCTCTCGAGGCGGTTGCGCCACGCCGTGCGCCGGACCTCGGGGTCGCGGACGTAGTACTGCAGCGTCGCGGTCTTCTCGGCCTCGGGGTTCTTCGTCCAGACGCCCTGCGGCCCGCGGAAGTCGGGGATCCCCGACTCGGTCGAGATACCGGCACCGGTGAGCACGACGATCTGGCGCGCCTCGCGCAGCCACGTGGCGATCTGCTCGAGCTCCTCGTCCCGCATCCGCACCAGGCTACGCGCCGCTCGGCGCGACGTTGTCGGGGGACGCGCGCGGCCGGCCGGGGTGGAGGGAGAGGGGTCCGGCCGGCCGCGCGCGTGGCACGCGTGCGGGTCAGGCGGTGGGGGCTGCCAACAGACCCGCTTCGCGTGCGGCCTCGGCGTGCCGGTCCCACGCCCAGCGAGCGGCGTCGGTCGCGACCGCGGGGTGGAAGCCGGTCGAGTGGAGGATCCGCTCGACGTGGTCGAGATCGTCGCCCTGTTCGAGCAGCGCCAGGGCGACCCGCCGGGCGCGCCGCCGCGCGGCCGCGTGCGGCGCCTCCGCGAGCGCGACGTCGGCCCATTCCGCGTGCGCGAGCTGCGCCTCGGCGGGCAGCCGGCGGACGTGGCGCCGATTGATCGGGGGCAGGTTGCGCCGCACCGCGACCGTCGGGGTGTGCGGGTCGGCGCACGCGAGGTCGAACTGCTCCAGACGCGCCAGCGTGCGCACGATCGGCGAGCTCGCGCCATCGCGCTCACCGAGTCCGAGCGCGAGCGACGTGTTGGCCACCGTGATCTCGACGCCTTCGGGCGAACGGTCGAAGCGCGACGCGAGATGGCGCAACAACAACAGCGCGGTCGGCCCGAGCGTCGGCAGCCAGAACGTCTCGACGTAGAGCGAGCGCGGATCGTGACCGATCGTGTCGATCAGCGGGTCGGGCCACGGCTTGATCGTGAGGGTGGTGGGCACGGCGAACTCCCGACGGTCGGTGGGGACATGCGCGGGGAAGCTCGCCGTACCAGACCCACGTCGCGCCGATGTGTGACACCTCTCCCGCGTTCGTGCGGAACCGGGCCTCCCGGCTCACACACCCGGGACGCGACCGACGCCGATCAGGACGCGGCCTTGAGACCGACCCACTGGCGGGTGTCGGGGCGTTCGCCGTAGGTGTCGGCGGGCTCGGGGCGGCCGAAGAGGTAGCCCTGCGCGAGCTCGCAGCCGAGCTGGCGCAGCGCCGCGGTCTGCGACGCGGTCTCGACGCCCTCTGCGACCGCGCGCAGCCCGAGCGCGTGGGCGAGGCTGACGACGGCGGTGCAGATCGCGGTGTCGCCCGACTCCTCGCCCAACCCGTCGACGAAGCTGCGGTCGACCTTGAGCGCCTCGACCGGGAACCGCTTGAGGTACGTCATCGACGAGTAGCCGGTTCCGAAGTCGTCGACGGAGAGGTGCACGCCGAGCGCGCGGAGCTTGCTGAGGGTCCCGACCGCGCTCTCGGCGTCACGCATGAGGGTGCTCTCCGTGATCTCGAGCCAGATCGCGCCGGGGTCGACGCCGGTGTGGTGGAGGACCTCCGCGAACTCGTCGATCAGCGAGGACTCGGCGAGCTGTCGCGGTGACAGGTTGACGCTCACGCTGACGAGCGCGCCGTGGTCGTGCCACCACGACGCCTGACGGCACGCCTCCTGCAACGCCCAGCGCCCCATGGGGACGATGAGACCGGTCTCCTCGGCGAGCGGGATGAACTCGTCCGGTCGCACCATGCCGCGCTCGGGGTGCTGCCACCGCATGAGCGCTTCGAAGCCGGTGATCCGCCCGGTCTCGAGGCTGATGATCGGCTGGTAGTGGAGGCGCAGCTCGTTGCGCTCGAGCGCACGGTGCAGCTCGTTGCCGGTTCGCAGGTGCGTGACGGCGCGGTCGTGCGCGCCCGAGTCGAACAGCTCGGCGCGCGAGCGGCCGTGGTCCTTGGCGCCGTACATCGCGGAGTCCGCGTTGCGCAGGAGCGTCTCGGGCGTCTCGAGCTCGCCGCCCGACAGCGCGATCCCGATGCTGGCGGTCACGAAGACCTCGCCCTCGGCGAGCTGCACGGGCCGGCACACGGCCTTCGCGACGCGGTCGGCCAGCTCACGCGCGGTCGTCTCGTCCGGCACGCCGGTGCAGAGGACGGTGAACTCGTCGCCG
>DASRHL010000476.1:0-2389 GCA_035650535.1 Acidimicrobiia bacterium | reverse complement strand
GTTCGCGACACGACGATCTGCGGGCCCTTGGCGGTCTTGCGCACTTCGACGATGTACGCCTTCATGCGCGCGCCGTGGTTGTAGTGGTCGCCCGGCACCTGCTCCGCCTGCGGCAAGAGTGCTTCGACCCGGCCGAGGTCGAGCAGCGTGTAGCGGGCGTCGGTCTGCTGGATGATGCCGGTGACGATGTCGCCCTCGCGGCCGGCGTACTCCTCGTACTTCATCTCGCGTTCGGCTTCGCGGATGCGCTGGAGGATCACTTGCTTGGCGGTCTGCGCGGCGATACGCCCGAAGTCGGCCGGCGTGTCGTCCCACTCGCGGATCACGTGGCCGTCTTCGTCGAGTTCCTGCGCGATGACGCGGATGTCGCCGGTCTCGACGTCGATCTCGACGAGCGCCTCCTCGGCCGCGTTCGGCATCCGCTTGTACGCGGTGACGAGCGCGTTCGCGAGCGCCTCGAGCATGATCTCGACCGAGATCCCCTTCTCGCGCTCGATGTTCTCGAGCGCTTCCATCATTTCGGAGTTCATGGTCAGCTCCGCGCGACTGCTTGCTGGCGGCCCCGGGCCCGGCCGGGCTTCGGAGCGGGCCCCCACTCGAACACGGTGCGGGCCTGGAGGATGTCGTCGTAGGCGAGATGCTCGGTCGTCCCGTCGACCTCGACGGTGACCCCGGCGTCGTCGGCCGCGACGAGCACGGCGCGCCGCCGGACGGGCCCGCCACCGGGGGCCCGGGTCTTGACCGAGACCGTGGAGCCGACGGCGCGGCGGAAGTGCGCCGGCGTCCGCAGCGGGCGTTCGAGCCCGGGGCTGCTCACCTCGAGGGTGTAGGGGCCGGGGAGAGCCGCGGCGACCCGCGGGTCGTGGTCGAGCACGGGCGACAGTGCCTCGGTCGCCGCGGTGATCGCGTCCAGGTCGACGGCGGCATCGTCGCCCGCCGGCCGGTCGACGAAGACGCGGAGGGTGCGCGCCCGGCCGCTGCCCGTGAGCTCGACGTCGAACAGCTCGAGCCCGAGGTCGGCCAGTGCCGGGGCGACGGCGTCGGCCACCGCCTGCGGGTGACCCGGGGCGTGAGAGCGCTCGTCCTGACGTTGCGACATCCGCTCCACCTCCTCCGGCTCACTCACCCCGTCCCACGGGCTGTCAAGACTCAAGAAAAAACGTGGGCGTCGAGCCCACGTCGCGGTCGACCCGTACGGTCGGCAACTCCAACGGATGCGGACGGGAATCATACCCGATCCCCTCCCGGATTTCTCGTGCGCAGCAACGGCAACCCCCTACACGCCGAACACCTCGTGCAGCTCGACGGGGATCGGGGTCTCGAGCTGCTCGTAGGTGCAGGAGCGGGGGTCGCGGTCGGGGCGCCACCGCTGGAAGCGGGCCGTGTGGCGGAACCGGTCGCCCTGCAGGTGCTCGTAGGCCACCTCGGCGACCAGCTCGGGGCGCACGGCGTCCCACGACAGGTCCTTCCCGGCATTCCACCGGCTCAGGCCGCCCGGCATGCGGGAGCCGGGGTCGGCCTGCATGGCGGCGTCGGCCCACTCGCGCCACGGGTGCCCGTCGAGCGCTCCCTTGCGGTACGGCTTCAGGAACCGGTCCAGCTCGGCCCGCAGGGGCGCGGCGAAGCTGCTGGCGACGCCGACGTGGTGGAGGACGCCGTGCTCGTCGTAGAGCCCGAGCAGCAACGACCCGACACCCTTCCCGTCCTTGTGCACCCGGGTGCCGGCCACCACGCAGTCGGCGGTCCGGAGGTGCTTGACCTTGGCCATCGTGCGTTGCCCCTCGACGTACGGGCCGTCGAGCGGCTTGGCGACCACACCGTCGAGCCCGGCGCCTTCGAAGCGTTCGAACCACTGTTGCGCGACCGCGGGGTCGGTCGTCGCCGGTGTGAGATGGATCGGCGGCTTCGCCTTCCCGAGCAGCTTCTCCAGGCGCTTCCGGCGCTCGCCGAACGGCGTCTCCCGGAGGTCGTCGGCGTCGACGGCCAGCAGGTCGAAGGCGACGAACGACGCGGGCGTCTCGTCGGCGAGCTTGTTGATGCGGCTCGCCGCCGGGTGGATGCGCAACGACAGGAGGTCGAAGTCGAGTCCGTGCTCCGTCGCGATCACGACCTCGCCGTCGAGCACGACCCGCTTCGGCAGCTGCTCCCGCAACCGGGCGGCGAGCTCCGGGAAATAGCGGGTCAGCGGGCGCTCGTTGCGGCTGCCGAGCTCGATCTCGTCGCCGTCGCGGAACACGATGCAGCGGAAGCCGTCCCACTTCGGTTCGTACGACCAGCCGCCGCCCGTCGGCATCTCACGGGTCAGCTTCGCGAGCATCGGCGACACCGGTGGATTCACGGGAAGATCCATCGAACCCATCCTGTCAGCTTCCCGGCGGAACCGGTGGCG
>DASRHL010000475.1:0-4978 GCA_035650535.1 Acidimicrobiia bacterium | reverse complement strand
CTCACGAGGGTGAGGCCGTACCCGAGGCAGTAGCCGTTCACCGCCGCGATCGTCGGCTTCCAGATCTCCATGCCCGACTCGAAGGAGTTCACCGTGGGGATCTCCCAGAAGGATCCCGGCCAGGTGCCGGCGGCGCCCGCGCCGTCCTCGAGGTCGGCGCCGACGCAGAAGGCGCGGCCGGCCCCGGTCACGATCGCGACCCACGCGTCGTCGTCGGCCCGGAACCGTTCCCACGCCGCGTTCAGGTCGGCGCGCAGGTGCCCGTTGATCGCGTTCAGCTTGTCGGGCCGGTTGTAGGTGATGACGGCGACGTGCTCGTCGCGCGCGTACGTGACGAGCGGTCCGCGCGGATCGGTCACGCGCGTGAGACCGCGGGTTCGGCGGCGAAGACGTGCTCTTCGCGGCGGGCGCCCCGGCGGTCGAGGATGCGGCCGACGACCACGTACGCGAGTGCTGCATAGATCCAGCCCAGCAGGATGTCCGTCACGTAGTGCTCGGCGAGGTACACGAGCGCGAAGGCCATGACGAGCGTGTAGAGCACGAGCGCGACGCGCCAGCCCTTGGTCGAGAGCCCCCAGAACAGCAGCAGGAACAGCAGTGGGTAGGCCGCGTGTTCGCTCGGGAGGGCGCCGACCGGATTCGAGTAGCGCGGGTTCCCGGAGAACACCTTCTCCATGAACTCGAGGCCGAGGTGGTCCCAGATCGTGTGCACCGCGCGCGTCGTCGCCGGGAGCGCGCCCTCGCGACTCGCGAGCCAGGGCGGGATCGCCGGGTAGACGACGTAGGTCGCGTAGCCGGCGAGACTGAAGGCGAGGAAGATCTTCGCGAACCTGCGGAAGCGTTCGCGGTTCACGACGTAGAGCGCGATCCCGGCGACGATCGCGGCGACGAAGTGCGTGAGGTAGATCCCGAACAGCGTGTAGTCGTACCACCGGAGGTGGTTCGGGCGGAAGTACGCGTCCTGCAGGCGCACGCTCGGGACGGTCCCGCCGCCGAGCCACCGGTCGATCGTCCGCTGCGGCTCGAGGTGCGCACGGGGGATGAGGGAGTCGGCCTGCGCGCGGATGACGTCGTAGGAGACGAGGATGACGAGCAGCGGCATCCAGTCGATGACGAAGCGCGCCCACGGGTGCGGGTTGCGCCACGCGACGACCACGGCACCACCGAGCGCGCACACGAGGATCGTCGGCCGGTCGAGCCGGTCCGTCGTCAGCAGGACGACCGCCACGAGCATCAGGTAGCCGCCCGCGACGGCGGGCCGGTAACGGGTCACCAGGTCGCCGGCGGTCGCCCGTGCCCCCGGCCGGGTGGGCGCGTCCGCGGTGTTCTGCACGTCTCGTTCCCCTCGAGCGACTCCGGGCGTACCCCGCGGTTCCCATGACAGCGTCGCCCCGGCGGGCGACGCGACCACAGTAATGGTGTTGCCGCAGCGAGCCCGTCCGGTACGGTCGTACGCGTGTTCGTGAAGATCTGCGGGGTCACGAACGAGGAGGACGCACTCCTGGCCGTGGCCCTCGGCGCCGATGCCCTCGGCTTCATGTTCGTGTCGGGAAGCCCGCGCCAGGTCGGCCCGACCGAGGTGCGCGACATCGTGCGCCGCCTCCCGCCGGGGACGTTGACGATCGGCGTGTTCCGCGACGAGCGGCCCGAGCGGGTCATCGAGGTCGTCAACACGGTCGGGCTTCGCGGCGCCCAGCTCCATGGCCGCGAGCCGCTCTCGGAGGTGCGGGCCGTCCGCCGCCACGTGCCCTTCGTGATCCAGGCCTTCGTCGCGGGCGACGAGGCGGTCGCGTCGGTCGCCAACGGGCCCGCGGACGCCGTCCTCCTCGACTCGCCCGCGCCCGGCTCGGGGCGGGTCTTCGACTGGTCGCTGGCCGAGGGCGTCCCCGGCGGGATCCGCCTGCTGCTCGCGGGCGGCCTCGACCACCACAATGTCGGGAACGCGATCCGCCGGGTGCGACCGTGGGGCGTCGACGTGTCGAGCGGCGTCGAGACCTTCGCCGGATCGGGCCGCAAGGACCCCCGCAAGCTGCGGCGGTTCATCGAGGCGGCGCGCGAGGCGGCGGCCGAGCTCGAGTCGGAGCGGTTCCTCCCGATCGAGGGCGCCGGTCACCACGCCCCCTACGACTGGCAGCAGCTCGACGACCTCAATCGCGGCTGACGTCCGCCGGCCGCCGGCGGGGCGGCGGAACCCGTGGGCCGGCGGCGGGCGCCGCTCGTATCATGGCCGCTTCCCCGTCTCCGGAGCCGCCGATGTCCGTGCCCGTCCGGGGCGCGCCCGTCCATCTCGATCCGCCCGGCCCGGCACCCGCGGCCCGCGGCCGCTTCGGCGAGTTCGGCGGGCGGTTCGTGCCCGAGACGCTCGTGCCGGCCCTGCAGGATCTCGAGCGCGAGTTCCGGGCCGCGTGGGCTTCGGACGCGTTCCGCCGCGAGTTCGCCGACCTTCTCTCCGGGTACGCCGGCCGCCCGACACCCGTCACCGAGTGCGCCCGCCTCTCCGACCGGCTCGGCGTCCGGGTGCTCCTCAAGCGCGAGGACCTCACGCACACCGGGTCCCACAAGATCAACAACGTCCTGGGCCAGGCGCTGCTCACGCGCCGCATGGGCAAGCAGCGGGTCATCGCGGAGACCGGCGCCGGCCAGCACGGCGTCGCCACGGCGACGGCGGCTGCGTTGTTCGGCCTCGACTGCACGGTCTTCATGGGCGCGGTCGACGTCGAGCGCCAGGCCCTCAACGTCTGGCGCATGCAGCTCCTCGGCGCCGAGGTCGTCGCCGTCGAGTCCGGGAGCGCGACCCTGAAGGACGCCATCAACGAGGCCCTGCGCGACTGGGTCGCGACCGTGGAGACGACGCACTACTGCATCGGCTCCGTCGTCGGGCCGCACCCGTACCCGTGGCTGGTGCGCGAGTTCCAGCGCGTCGTCGGCGACGAGGCGCGTGAGCAGTGCCGAGCGATCCTCGGCGGTGCGGATCCCGACTTCGTGGTGGCGTGCGTCGGCGGTGGCTCGAACGCGATGGGCACCTTCGCGGGCTTCCTCGACACCGGCGCCCGCCTGGTCGGGGTCGAGGCCGGGGGGCTCGGTCTCGAGAGCGGCCGGCACGGCGCCTCGGTCAGCAGGGGCGTCCCCGGGGTGCTGCACGGCGCCCGCTCGCTCTTCCTCCAGGACGAGGACGGTCAGATCCTCGAGGCGCACTCGATCAGCGCCGGCCTCGACTACCCGGGCGTCGGGCCCGAGCACGCCGCGCTCGCGGCTGCCGGCCGGGCCGACTACCACTCCGCGACCGACGACGAGGCCCTCGCCGGCTTCCAGCTGCTCGCGGTGACCGAGGGCATCGTCCCCGCGCTCGAGCCGGCGCACGCCGTCGGATGGCTCGCCCGCGAGGCGGGCCACACGGTGCCGCTCGGTTCGACCGTCCTGCTCACCCTGTCGGGCCGGGGCGACAAGGACGCCGCCCACGTCGCCGAGCGGCTCACCGGCGAGGTGCTCGAGTGAGGCTCGAGGCCCACCTGCGGGCCCGGCGCGACACCGGCCGGAAGCTGCTCGTCCCCTACGTCACCGGCGGTCTCGGCTCCGGGTGGCTCGACGTGCTCCGGGCGGTCGCGGCCGGGGGCGCCGACGCCGTCGAGATCGGCATCCCGTTCTCCGACCCCGTGATGGACGGCCGGACGATCCAGGAGGCGTCGCAGCGGGCGCTCGACATCGGCGCGACCCCGGCGGGCATCGTCGCCGACGCGGCGCAGCTCGACGTCGGGATCCCGCTCGTCGTCATGACCTACTACAACCCGGTGCAGCACGCCGGCCACGAGCGCTTCGCGGCCGGGCTGGCCGCGGCCGGCATCGACGCCGCGATCGTCCCCGACCTCCCGCTCGACGAGTTCGACGAGTGGGGGGCCGCCGCCGACGCGGCCGGGATCGAGACGGTCCTGCTCGCCGCGCCGACCACGCCCGACGACCGGCTGCGGGCCATCTGCGAGCGGTCACGGGGCTTCGTGTACGGCGTCTCGCTCATGGGGGTGACGGGGGAGCGGGAGCACCTCGCGTCCCAAGCCCGGGAGATGGGGCGGCGGTGCAAGGCGGCCACGGACAAGCCCGTGCTGCTCGGCGTGGGGATCTCGACCCCCGACCAGGCGGTCGAGGCGGCGGCCTCGGCGGACGGCGTCGTCGTCGGCAGCGCCCTCGTCGGCCGGGTCCTGCGGGGCGGCGGCCCCGACGACGCCCACGACTTCGTGTGCGACCTCCGCCGGGCACTGGACGGCGCGTCGTGAGGCGGCGGCATTCCGGTCGCGCTCGCTCGGCGCCAGGGTACCTGGCGCCGGCCTTCGGCACGCTCGCCGCTCCGTGCGACCTCCGCCGGGCACTGGACGGCGCGTCGTGAGGGGGCGGGATTGACCGGATACGCGTTCGACGCGGACTGCGACCTCTGCGAGGCGGCGCGGATCACCGAGTGGTTCCACGAGGACGACGTCTGCTGGATCGCGGAGTGCGAGATCTGCGCGGTCCCGATGGTCGTGTGGCGCGGTCACGGCACCGAGCCACCGCCCGCCGAGCTCGAGCACATGCACGCCCGGCTCGCCGAGGTGGTCGCGGTGCACTTCGAGTTCGAGCACTACGTGGACGACCACATGCGGAACATCCCCGACCACTACCACGCGCACGCGCGACCACGGGGCGGGTTCTTCGGGCACGGGCTGCGCCGCCGGCTGCCGTAGTTTCTACGGCGGCGCTCGCCGCGGCGAGTGGGCGGCGCCGGCGCGGGTTCTACAGTCCGCACGCTTTCGGCCGATCACGACCTCGTGGGAGGCTGGAGCTCACTCCAGGGCGGCGGTTCGCGCGCTCCCCGCCGCGGTCTGATGCGGGTCCTCGCGCGCGCCTTCGTGCTCGTCGCGTTGCTCGCGGGGCTCGGCGCGACGAGCGTCGCGGTCGCCTCGGCGGTGTCCGAACCGGTGACCGTCGTCGTCGCGAGTGTGCTCGCCGT
>DASRHL010000474.1:0-7082 GCA_035650535.1 Acidimicrobiia bacterium | reverse complement strand
CGGGGATCCTCGGCATGAACTTCTCGAACGCCCCCGATCTCGACTGGGGCGAGGGTTTCGTCGTCGTCGGGGGGATCATCGCGGTCGTGTCGGTGCCGTTGTTCGTGTACTTCCGTCGGAAGCGCTGGCTCTGATGCCGATCCATCACGAGATCCACCGCTACGCGAGGATCGGCTGGCTGCGGGCCGCGGTCCTCGGTGCCGGTGACGGCATCGTCTCGACCGCGAGCCTCATGATCGGGGTCGCGGCGTCGAACGCGTCGCGGTCGACCATCATCGTGGCCGGCCTGTCGGGCCTCGCGGCAGGGGCCATGGCGATGGCGACCGGCGAGTACAACTCGGTCAGCTCGCAACGCGACACCGAGCACGCGGACATCGCCCGCGAGATCCGCGAGCAGGTCGTCGACCCTGATCTCGAGCTCGCCGAGCTGACCGACATCTACGTCGGCCGCGGTCTCGACCGTGACTTCGCCCGCGAGGTGGCCAAGCAGCTCACGGCCGCCGACCCGATCGGATCGCACCTGCGCGACGAGCTCGGGATCCACGAGTCCGGGCGGGCGCGCCCGGTCCAGGCGGCGCTCGTGTCGGCGGCGAGCTTCTCGATCGCCGGCGCGGCCCCGGTGCTCGCGATGCTGGGCGCGCCGTCGGGAGCGCGCATCCCGGTGATCGCGGCCGTCGCGCTCGCGCTGCTCGCGGCCCTCGGCGCGCTCGGCGCCCGTCTCGGCGGCGCCCCGCTGGGCCGGGCCGCGGCCCGGGTCCTGATCGGCAGCGGGCTCGCGATGGCCGTCACCGCCCTGATCGGCGACCTCGTCGGCAACGTCGTCTGACCACCAACCCCCCGCGGCCCCCTCCGCGTCGGTTCACTTTTCCGCCGTGGTGACGGATTTCGGCACACACGCGGGAGGGGGCGTGGGTCCCGTGGGTCCCGCCGAGGCGCCGCGGTGGCGGGCGAGGGCGCGGGTCGTCCGCCAGCCGGCCTCGAGGACGGCGACGGCGCCGGCAGCGACCGCGAGCGCCGAGGCGGTGACGTCGCCGGGTGGGAGCCGCAGGGCGTAGAAATCGCGCAGGCCGGGGACGGCGAGGATGATCGCGGCGGCCAGCACCATCGCCGCCGCCAGGGCGCCGCGCCACAAGGTCATCGGGCGGGCGAGGATCAGCAGCACCCAGAGCCCGACGATGACGAGCGTGATGGTCGTCGCGGTCCGCGCCTGCTTGAGCGGCACGTCGAAGCCGTAGAACGCGATCGAGTACGTCGCCAGCGACGCGGTGCCGGCGACGATGCCGGCCGGGATCGTGAAACGCAGCACGCGGCGGATGAACCCCGGCACGTACCGCTGCTTGTTGGGCGCGATCGCGAGGAAGAATCCCGGGATCCCGATGGTGAACGTGCTCACGATCGTGAGGTGGCGCGGGAGAAACGGGTAGTTCCACCCGGCGACCGCGACGAAGAGCGCGAGAAGGATCGCGTAGACGGTCTTGGTCACGAACAGGTTCGCCGAGCGTTCGATGTTGGCGATGACGCGCCGGCCCTCCGCGACGACACCGGGCATCGTCGAGAACTTGCCGTCGAGGAGGACGAGCTGCGCGACCGCGCGCGTCGCCGCGGCACCGGATCCCATGGCGATGCCGATGTCGGCGTCCTTCAGCGCCAGTGCGTCGTTGACGCCGTCGCCCGTCATCGCCACGACGTGGCCCTTCGACTGCAGCGCGCCGACGATGGCGCGCTTCTGCTGGGGCGTGACCCGCCCGAAGACCGAATGCCGCTCGAGCACGTCGGCCAGCTCGCCCTGCTCGTCGGGAAGGGTGCGGGCGTCGACCGCGTCGTCCGCGCCCTCGAGGCCGACCTCGCGGGCGACGGCTCCGACGGTGCGCGGGTTGTCGCCCGAGATGACCTTCAGCGCGACGCCCTGCTCCTCGAAGTAGCGCAGCGTGTCGCCCGCGTCGGGCCGGACCTTCTCCGCCAGGAGCACGAGGGCGGCGGGCTCGAGGCCCGAGGGCAGCTGCTCGTCGACCAGCCCGCCGCCGGCCGCCGCGAGCAGGAGCACCCGCCGCCCGGACGACGCGATCTCGTCGGCCTGGCGGCGGGCCGGGGAGTCGGGCACGTCGGCCAGGATCATCTCGGGGGCGCCGATGATCCACGTGCCGTACGTCCCGAAGGTCGCCGCGCTCCACTTGCGGGCCGACGAGAAGGGGATCACGCCCGTACGCGCCCAGCCCTCGGGCGGCGGGAACGCCGCTGCGATCGCCGCGAGCGTCGCGTTGCGGTTCTCGTCGTTGGCGAGGGCTCCCAACGCGGCCCGCACGGTCGACTCGTCACAGCCGGGCTGCACCTCGATGCGGTCGTAGACGACGTCGCCCTCCGTCAGGGTGCCGGTCTTGTCGAGGCAGACGACGTCGACGCGGGCGAGCCCTTCGACCGCCGGCAGCTCCTGGACCAGCACCTTGCGGCGGGCGAGCGTGACCGCCGCAATCCCGAACGCGAGGCTCGTCAACAGGACCAGACCCTCGGGCACCATGCCGACGACGCCGGCGACCGTCCCGGTGAGCGCGTTGTCGAGGTCGTGGTTCGCGAGCTGGCGCCAGAGGAGCAGTGCCGCGATCGGGAAGAGCGCGTACTGGATCATGCGCAGCAGCAGGTTGATGCCGTCGACGAGCTCCGACCGCGTCAACTCGAAGCGGCGGGCCTCGATCGCGAGCTTGCGGGCGTACGCGTCGGCGCCGACGGCCGTGGCCTGGAACCGGCCTGCGCCGGCCACGACGATGCTGCCCGACATCACGTCGGCGCCGACGGGCTTGTCGACCGGGTCGGACTCGCCGGTGAGGAGCGACTCGTCGATCTCGAGTCCGTCGGCCGTGCGAACGAGGCCGTCGGCCGGGACCTGGTCGCCGGTCCGCAGCTCGAGCAGGTCGTCGAGCACGACCGCCTCGACCGCGCACTCCTCGAGCCGGCCGTCGCGCACGACCCGCGCCCGCGGCGCGCTGAGCACCGCCAGACCGTCGAGCGTCCGCTTCGCCCGGATCTCCTGCACGATGCCGATGAGCGCGTTGGCGACGAGCACGACGCCGAAGAGTCCGTCCTGCGGGGAACCGAACACGAGGATCACGACGAGGAGGACGCCGAGGATCGCGTTGAAGCGCGTGAAGACGTTGGCCCGGACGATCTCGCCGTAGGTGCGGCTCGTGCGCTCGCCGGCGTCGTTGGTCTGCCCGCGCGCCACCCGATCCGCGACTTCGGCCGCCGTGAGCCCGTCCGGAGGTGTCTCGAATCCCGGACCCACGGAGGGCGACGGTAGCCGACCCCGCGCGTGAGAAGTACCCACGCGCTCGGTTCGGGCCTCGGCGCGCCGGCCGCGTCTCACTACGCTGCAAATCGTGGTGGACACACGCCCTGGCGTCGTGTACCCGAAACACTGGGAGAGCGACGTCGTGCTCGCCGACGGCGGCACGGTGCACATCCGGCCCGTTCGTCCCGACGACGGCGACCGCCTGCAGGATCTCTACTCACGGCTCTCGGACGAGTCGCTGTACCTCCGGTTCTTCTCACCCGTCCCACCGCCGACCGCGCGCCAACTCGAGCAGATCTCGGAGATCGACTACGAGCGTCGTTTCTCGCTGGTCGCCGAGCTCGGCGACGACATCGTCGCGATCGCGCGTTACGACCGCACCGGCGACGACGACGCCGCGACCGCCGAGGTGGCGTTCAGCGTGCAGGACGACCAGCACGGGCGCGGGCTCGGCAGCATCCTCCTCGAGCACCTCGCGGCGGTCGCCCGGGAGGCCGGCATCCGGCGCTTCGAGGCGTGGACGATGCCGAACAACCACAAGATGCTCCGCGTCTTCTCCGATGCGGGGTTCGAGGTCACGCGCCGCTTCGACGCCGGCACGGTCGAGGTGTCGTTCGCGATCGAGCCGACGCCGGAGTCGGTCGCGGTGCAGCGCGACCGTGAGCACCGGGCCGAGGCGCGCTCGATGGCCCGGTTGCTCGCGCCCCGATCGATCGCGGTCGTGGGCGCGAGCCGGACACGGGCCACGATCGGGCACGAGGTCCTGCGCAACCTCCTTGCCGGCGGGTTCACCGGACCCGTCTACCCCGTGCACCCCACCGCGTCGTCGGTGGCCGGGGTCCGGGCCTACCCGACCGTGGGCGACGTGCCCGACCGGGTCGACGTGGCCGTCGTCGCCGTGCCCGCCACGGCGGTGCGGGAGGTCGTCGAGGACTGCGCCCGGGCGGGCGTGCAGGGTCTCGTCGTCATCTCCGCTGGCTTCGCCGAGGTCGGGGGCGACCACGCCGGAGCCGAGCACGAGATCGTGTCGATCGCGCGCCGCCACGGGATGCGCATGATCGGCCCGAACTGCATGGGCATCGTCAACACCAATCCCGACGTCTCGATGAACGCCACGTTCGCGCCGTTCGCGCCGGTGCGGGGGCGGGTCGGGTTCGCGTCGCAGTCGGGCGGCCTCGGCATCGAGCTGCTCGCGCGCGCCGGCCGCCTCGGCCTCGGCGTGTCGACGTTCGTGTCGACGGGCAACAAGGCCGACGTCAGCGGGAACGACCTCCTGCAGTTCTGGGAGGAGGACCCCGACACCGACGTGATCCTGCTCTACCTCGAGTCCTTCGGGAATCCTCGCAAGTTCGCGCGTCTCGCGCGTCGGATCTCGCACACGAAGCCGATCGTCGCGGTGAAGAGCGGGCGGACGACGGCGGGCACGCGGGGCGCGTCGTCGCACACGGCCGCGCTCGCCACACCCGACGTCGCCGTGGACGCGCTGTTCCACCAGGCCGGCGTCATCCGCGTCGACACGCTCGAGGAGCTGTTCGACGCCGCGATCGTGCTCGCCCACCAGCCACTCCCCCGGGGGCGGCGGGTCGCGATCGTCAGCAACGGCGGCGGGCCGGCGATCCTGGCCGCCGACGCGTGCGAAGCCGTGGGCCTGAAGGTGCCGGAGCTGTCGGCGGAGACACAGGCCGCGCTGCGCGCGTTCGTCTCGCCCGACGCCGGCGTCCGCAACCCCGTCGACCTCGTGGCGTCCGCGTCGGCCGACACCTACGAGCGCGCGCTCCGTACCGTGCTCGCGGACGCCGACGTCGACGCCGTCATCCCGATCTTCGTGCCGCCGCTCGTGACCCGTGCCGAGGACGTCGCGGCCGCGGTCGTCGCCGCGGCGGCCGGCGCGCCCGACAAGCCCGTCGTCTCGTGCTTCCTCGGACGCGACGGCACCCTCGACCTGCTCCCCGGCACCGCGGCCGCGGTCTCGCCGATCCCCTCGTTCGCGTTCCCCGAGGGCGCCGCGGCCGCGCTCGCGCGCGCCGCGACGTACGCCGAGTGGAGAGCCAAGCCCCGCGGGGTCGCCGCCCGGCTCGACGGCATCGACGAGGCCGGCGCCCGCGCCCTCGTCGACGGTCGGCTCGCCCTCCACCCGGAGGGCGAGTGGCTCGATCCCGAGCTGGCCTCCCGGCTCTGCGCCACCGTCCACGTACCCGTCGTCGAGACCGTCGCCGTGGCGAGCCGGGTCGAGGCCGCCCGGGCCGCCGACCGGCTCGGCTACCCGGTCGCGCTGAAGGCGGGGTCGGGGCGCATCGTCCACAAGACCGACGTCGGCGGGGTCCGCCTCGGCCTCGCCGGCGCCGAGGCCGTGCGCGCCGCGTACGACGACATGGCGGCGCGGCTCGGCGACGAGATGGGCGGCGCCGTCGTGCAGCCGATGGCCGCGCCCGGAGTCGAGACGATCGTGGGCGTGACGCGCGACCCTTCGTTCGGCTCGCTCGTCGTGTTCGGGATCGGCGGGTTCGCCGCCGAGCTCACCCGCGACACCGCGCTGCGCATCCTCCCGCTGCTCGACACCGACGCACACGAGCTCGTGCGGTCGTTGCGGTCCTCGCCGCTGCTGTTCGGCTACCGCGGCACACCCGAGGCCGACGTCGCCGCACTCGAGGACGTGCTGCTGCGCATCGGCCGCCTCGCCGAGATCGTCCCGGAGATCGCGGAGATGGACTGCAACCCGGTCGTGGTCTCCGCCACGGGCGCGCTCGCCCTCGACGTGAAGGTCCGACTGGCGCCCCCGCCGCCCGGGCCGCCCCCCGGCGTCCGCCGCATGCGCGGCTGAACGCGAGGCCTCGCCGACCGGCGCGGCCGTCGGCTCACGGGGCAGGATGGCTGCGGCGCGGCGTTCGCCTCCGCCCGGTCAGGACTCCCCGCCCGCGCCGGCGGGGACCAGCTCGATCTCGCCGGTGTCGTCGTCCTCGAGGAGCTGGTAGCCGCAGCGTTCGGCGAGCAGCGCCTGCCCCTCGTCGGGGCCGCTCGCGATGAGCTCGTCGCCCGCCTGCAGACGCACCATCCCGCGCGGCCGGTACAGGTAGCGGCCGGCGCGGCGGATGGCGAGGAGGTAGAAGCCGGTCTCGACCTCGAGCTGCGCTTCGCGCAGGGTCACGCCGTCGAGCTGCGAGCCGGCGGCCACGGGGACGCGGGCGATCACCTCGTCCGCCTCGCCGAGCGCCATCGCGAGGACGGGGTGCATCTCCTCCCCCTCCTCGACCAGCCAGACCATCTGCTGGGCCGCGTCGCCGATCTCCTCGGCCGCGCCGCCGAGGTGCAGCAGGCCACGCAACGGCGACGGGTCGAGCTCGTCGGCGGCGCTGCGCAGCACCCAGACCTCGAGGCGCTCGCGCATCTCGTCGAGCCGGTCCTCGAGCGCCGACACCTCCGCCGCCAGGCTCTGGTCGTTGAACAGCAGCGCCGAGTAGGCGAGCCCGACCGCGACCTCGGACACGTTCTTCATCTCGACGAGCACGTCGACGGCGCGGTCGAGGTCGCTGATGGCGGGGTCCTCCTCGACCACCGGCGGGCGCCACTCGGGCGCGCCCGCGAGGGCGCGGAGCTCGTTGATGCCGTCGGCGGGCCCGCGCAGGATGAGGATGTCGTCCGGCATCATCACCTGGTCGCCGTCGGGGTCGATGATCCAGTCCTTGTCGCGGCGCATCGCGACCACGCGCATCCCGACCTCGACCGGCAGCTCGACCTCGGCGAGCGTGCGGTTGGCGAGTGCCGAATCGGGGCGCACGCGCACGCGGTGCGAGACCTCCTC
>DASRHL010000473.1:0-8950 GCA_035650535.1 Acidimicrobiia bacterium | reverse complement strand
GCACAAGCCGTACGAGTGGGGCGACCCGTTCCACCTCAACGTCGAGGAGACGGTCAAGAACGCGATCTGGCGGCAGGGGAGCGGCACGCCGGTGCGGCTCTCACCGGTCGACTTCGAGGTCGAGCGGACCGAACAGGTGGTGCGCTCCGCGACCGTCCTGCTGCTCGACGTGTCGCTGTCGATGCCGATGCGCGACAACTTCCTGTCGGCCAAGAAGGTCGCGATGGCGCTGCACGCGCTCATCACGAGCCAGTTCCCGCGCGATTACTTCGGGCTCGTGAGCTTCGGACGCGTCGCGCGGGAGGTCCCGCCGGAACGCCTCCCCGAGATGAGCTGGGACTTCGAGTGGGGCACGAACATGCAGCACGCGCTACTGCTCGCGCGCCGCATGCTGTCGCGCCAGACCGGCACGAAGCAGGTGATCATGGTCACCGACGGCGAGCCCACCGCCCACATCGAGGGGGGCGAGGCCTACTTCCAGTACCCGCCGTCGCCGGTCACCATCGAGGAGACGCTGAAGGAGGTGATGCGGTGCACGCGTGACGGCATCCGCATCAACACCTTCATGCTCGACGAGAGCTACTACCTGAAGTCGTTCGTCGAGCGCATGATGCAGCTCAACCGCGGCCGCGCCTTCTTCACGACGCCCGACACGCTCGGCGACTACGTCCTCGTCGACTTCCTCGAGCAGCGCCGCCGCAACCGCCGCGCCAGCTGAGGCTCTGCGCCGTCCACGGCCGACGCCTCGGGCGACCGGCACGATGTCTCCCGAGCTCGGCAGTCACCTCGGCTCGGAACGGAGCGCGTGCTCGTACGCGTCGAGGGTCGCCTGGTCGAAGCAGACGAAGCGGACGAGCTCGAGACCGTCGACGGGGGTCGTGCGCGCCGTGCGGACGGCGATCTCGGTCGCGGGTTCGAGGGGGTAGCCGAAGATGCCGGTGCTGATCGCCGGGAAGGCGATCGATCGGGCGCCGGCCTCGCCGGCCACCTCGAGCGCCCGGCGGTAGGCGGACGCGAGGAGCTCGGGCTCGCCCCGGTCGCCGCCGTGCCAGACCGGCCCGACGGCGTGGACGATCCACCGGGCCGGGAGGGCGAAGCCGGGTGTGATCCGGGCGTCGCCCGTCGGGCAGCCGCCGACCGCCTCGCACGCTTCGGCCAGCCCGGGCCCGGCGGCGGCGAAGATCGCGCCGCAGACGCCGCCGCCCCGGGCAAGCGCGGTGTTGGCGGCGTTGACGATGGCGTCGGTCGTCTCCCGAGTGATGTCGCCGCGGGCGGCCTGCAGGACGGGTGGCATCACCCCGAGATTCCCACGCCACGCCGGTTCGGCCGGCGATTCGCGGCCCGGGGGCGGGGCGAACCGGCGCGCGAAACGGACAAAACGGCAGGAACACGCGCGAAGAAAGGAAGTTTCGGCTTGCGTCCTCCGCCGTCAGCGTCCAGAGTAACACCGATGTAATTCCATCGGCGTCATTTGCAGAGGGGAGATGCCGATGCAACTCGAGCAGTTCGTCCATTGGATCCGTCCTGACCTGGCCGAGGGGGAGCGCCGGTGGCAGGAGCGCGCCAACTGCCTGGGGGTCGACCCCGACCTGTTCTTCCCGGAGCGGGGCGCGTCGACGCGGGAGGCCAAGGGCGTCTGCCGCGGCTGCGAGGTCCGGGTCGAGTGCCTCGAGTACGCGCTGCAGCACGGCGAGAAGTTCGGGATCTGGGGCGGCCTCTCCGAGCGGGAGCGGCGGCGGGTGCGCCGCCAGCGCGCCCTCGAACGGCGGCGGATCGCCTCGGCCTGACCCGAGCGCCGAGCGCGGGGGCTACGGCAGCGGCGCCGCCGGCCGCCGGCGCGCCGCCAGCCTCGCTTCGATCGTCACCCCCGGGCCGAGTCCGGTCCAGGCCCGGAAACCGGCGCTCCACCGCCGCTCCTCCGCGGCGGGGACGAGACCGACCAGCTCGACCGCGGTGACGGCCGCGCCGGCGTCCCCGGCGTGGTCGCGGACCGCCGTGCACGCGGCCTCGACGCCGGTCGCGCCGAGCGCGGTGACGTTCATCGACACCTGCGCGACGCCCACCGATTCGAGGCGGAAGCCGAGGGCGCGCACGCCCGGGAGCCCGCCGTCCCGCTCCCGCACATCGTGGGCGATCGCGCGCGCGAGTGCGATGTCGTCGCGGTCGAGGCGGCAGTTCACCGCGACGAGCGGCGGACGCGCGCCCACGGCGCACGCGCCCGTGCGCGGGTCGGGTGACGCCGGGCCGAAGTCGGGCGCGCGCCGGTCGAACGCGTCGCGCCGCGTCTCCGGGAGCGTACGGTGCGCAGGGTCCGCGTCGCCGTAGAGGAAGGCCGGCACGCGCAACTCGGAGGCGATCCACCGCGCGAACGACGTCGCGGCATCGACCGCGTGTCGCGCGGGTTGGTCGAGCGCGACGAACGGCACGACGTCGACCACGCCGAAGCGCGGGTGCACACCCTCGTGCCCGCGGAGGTCGATCCGCTCGACGGCACGCGCCGCCAGCGATCGCGCCGCCGCGACCGCGTCCGCGTCTCCGGGGCCGGCGAGCGTGAACACCGAGCGGTGGTGGTCGGCGTCGGTGTGCAGGTCGAGCAGCGATGCCCCGCACGCGTCGGCGAGCGCGTCGAGCAGCGCGCGGTCCCGCCCTTCCGACACGTTCACCACGCACTCGAGCACGCAGCAAGTATGCGCGCCCGATCCGTTCTCTGAACGCCTTGCTTCGACGTCCGAAGCGCATCGTTCAGAGAACGGGCGGGGGGGTCTCTAGCATCGGGGGATGCGCATCGGGCTCGCTCTCCCGCAGTACGACTACTCGGTCCCGGGCGAGAACCCGTTGCGCTTCGAGACCGTTGCCACGTACGCCCGGAGGGCCGAGGCGCTCGGGCTCGACTCGTTGTGGCTGTCCGACCACCTCTTCCTCGATCTCGAGAAGTACGGCGGGAGCGCGACCCGCTACGGCGCCTTCGAGCCGCTGACGACGCTCGCCGCGCTCGCGGGCGTCGTCTCGAAGCCGCGCCTGGGCACGCTCGTGCTGTGCGAAGCGCTGCGCCCGGCGAGCGTGCTCGCCAAGGGGCTCGCGACGCTCGACCGCATCTGCGGCGGCCGTCTCGACGTCGGCCTCGGCGCCGGGTGGTACGAACCCGACTACGAGGCCGTCGGGATGGAGATGCCGAAGCCGGGCGTGCGGGTCGACCGGCTCCGCGAGGCGCTCGAGGTCGTCACCGGGCTGCTCGGCGGCGAGCCCCTCAGCTTCGACGGCAACTACCACCGCGCCGACGGCGCCGTGGTCGACCCGCCCGCCCTCCAGGCACCGCGCCCGCCCGTGTTCGTCGGTGGCAAGGGCGACCGGGTCATCCGCACCGCGGTCGACACGGCGGACGGCTGGAACACGTGTTGGGTCATGACACCCGACCAGTACCGGGGCCGGCTCGAGGTCGTCGAGCGGGCCTGCGACGCCGCCGGGCGCGACCCGGCGGGCTTCTGGCGCTCGCTCGGCCTCTACGCCCTGTGCGGCGAGGACGAGGCCGACCTCGCCGCCCGCTTCGAGCGGCTGCGCCGGGTGTCGCCGCCGGGCGTGCTCGACGGCGTCACGCTCGACGAGTGGCGGGTCGGGCGCCTCGTCGGGACGGTCGAGCAGGTTCGGGAGCAGGCGGCGGCGTGGTCGGAGCTCGGCGTCGAGACGCTGATCCTCGGCCCGGGCTGCGTCCCCTTCCACGTCGGGGCGCTTGAGGATCTCGACCCGCTTGCCGAAGCTCTCTCCTGAGCACCGTCTCCGACCTCCGGGCCGTCCCGAACGGGAGGTAACCTGAGGTTCCCTTCCGAAAGGGCTGTCGTATGGACCTCGGACCCGTCGAACTCATCATCATCCTCGGCATCGTCCTGCTGCTCTTCGGCGGGGCCAAGCTGCCGAAGCTGGCCCGGTCGATGGGGCAGGCCTCGAAGGAGTTCAAGAAGGGCCTCGCCGAGGGTGCCGCCGACGACGACCACGAGCAGGAGAAGAAGGCCTAGCCGCCTCCGCCCGCTCGCACCGGCCGCCGGTCCCACCCCGGGCCTCAGGGATCGCTCCGGGACCGAGCGGGGATCGCGCCCGAGCCGAGCCGGGAACCCGAGCCCCCGCCCCCGTCGTTCTGGAGATGGCCGACGGAATTCCCACGTGGGAGGAGGTCGCCCGCGACCACGGGCGGTTCCTCTACAACGTGGCCTACCGCCTGGCCGGGAACCCCGACGACGCGCAGGACCTCGTGCAAGAAGCGCTGATCCGGGTCCGCAAGGGCCTGGAGCGCTACGAGCCGGGTTCTCTGGAAGGTTGGCTGGCCCGGATCGTGACGAACGTCTTCCTCGACGAGGTGCGGCGCAAGCGGCGCCGCCCGGCTGACGCGCTGCCCGACGACCCCGACCGCGTCGTGCCGCCGTCGCCCGCCGCGGACGCGGCCGAGGTCGCGACCGGCCTGTCCGACGAGATCCAGGCCGCCCTGGCGGCGCTGCCCGAGGAGTTCCGCGTCCCGGTCGTGCTGTGCGACGTCGCCGACCGGTCGTACGAGCAGATCGCGGAGGCCCTCGGCGTCCCCGTCGGGACGGTCCGCTCGCGCCTCCACCGCGGCCGGCGCATGCTCCGGGCGCTGCTCACGGAGGGGGCGGCTTGACCGGCAGGCCCTTCGGCTCCGAGCTCCCCGAGGACGCGCTGTCCGCGTACCTCGACGGCGAGCTCACCGCCGACGCGCGTGCCGAGGTCGAAGCCCGGCTCGCCGGCTCCGCCGAGTGGCGGTCGATCCTCGACGAGGTGCGCGCCGCGCGCGCCGCGCTCCGCGCCCTCCCGGTCGTCGACCCGCCCGCCGGGTTCTTCGAACGCCTGCTCGCGGAGGCCGAGCCGGTGGACGCGGGCGTCGAGCCGGCTGGCGTCGGGGTGGCCGACATCGAGCAGGCACGGGCGCGCCGGTCGCCTCGCCGCGCCCGCTGGGTCGCCGCGCTCGGTGGTGCCGCGGCGGCCGCGGTGGTCGCCGCCGTCCTCGTCGCGCCGAGGGCCGACCGCGTGAGGCCCTCGGTCGCGTCGCTGACGGACGCGCACGCCGTCCGCTCGTCGACCGGCGAGGACTCCGTCAGCTCGCTGGCGGCCGTCGGCAAGGTCACCGGGTTCCGCAAGTGAGCCGACGCGTCTCACGCATCGGCGTCGTGCAGCTCGCGCTGTTCGTGTCGCTCGGGGGCGCGGTGTTGCTCTTCCCGGCGCCGCACGCGGAGGCGAACGACAATGCCGCCGCGCTGCTCGCACGCGCGCGTACCGCGGCGTCGACGCACGACTTCGTGGGCGTGGTGCGGATCCGCTGGCACACTCCGAAGGGGACGCAGGTGGCCGACGTCCCGGTGAGCAGCGACCAGGGACTGGTCGAGGTCGGGCTCGGCTCGGAGAAGGTCGTCGGTCACGGCCTCGACCGCTGGGCCGGAGCCGACGGGGCGGCGACGCTGTGGCACGACGCCGGGCCCGACCAGCTCCCGAAGCCCGGCACCAAGTGGGACCTGTCGACCACCGCCGGGCCGGCGGTCGTCGGCCGGCCGACGACCGTCGTCGTGGCCCGCGATCACGACGGCAACGTGCGGGCGAGGCTGTACGTCGACCAGTCGACCGGCCTGCTCCTGCGCCGTGAGGTGCTCGACCGGCACGGCCACGCGGTCCACGACGTGTCGTTCGTCGCCCTGTCCGCGGTCGACAATCCCGCGCCCGGCCAGGCGCCCCCGACGACACCGCGTGCCCACCGGGAGCGCACCCACGACCAGCTCGCCCACGTACCGAGCGGCATCACGGCGCCGAGCGCGGCCGGTGACGGCTTCCGTCTCGTCGGCCGCTACCGCCAGGGCGCGGGCGTGGTGCAGCTCTTCTACAGCGACGGGCTCTTCAACGTCTCGGTGTTCGAGCAGCGCGGCGAGCTCGACTGGGAGGCGCTGCCCGTGGGTGGCACCGACACGACCGTCTCCGACCATCGCACGCTCTCGTACGAGACCGCGGCCGGCACGGTCATGTTCTGGAACTTCGACGGCGCCGTCTACACCTGCATCTCGGACGCGCCTCCCGACGCGGTGACCGGCCTGGTCACGACCTTCGCCGACGCGTCGGATCACTCCGACGCGATCCACGACGTGATCAAGTTCGTGCTCGGGCCGTTCAGCTGGGGCTGATCCCCGGCGCGTGGCTCACCACAAGGTGGACGTCGCCTGATCATCGGGTGACATTCCGGTGAACGGATCCGGGGCCCCATGGGGACGGACCGTACGATCCCCTCATGTCCGTCGACGCGAGCCGACTCGAACGGGTGCCCCTCTTCTCGGAGCTGTCGGGCGGCGACCGCGCCCTCCTCGCCGCCAAGATGGAGGAGCGTCACGCCGCGCCGGGTGAGCACCTCAGCAACCAGGGTGGCTCGGGCTACTTCTTCTTCGTGATCGAAGAGGGGACGGCGGACGTCGCGCGCGACGGGCAGGTCGTCGCCGAGCTCGGGCCCGACGACTTCTTCGGCGAGATCGCGATCCTCGCGACGCCGCGACGGACGGCGACGGTGACCGCGACGGCACCGATGACGTTGCTGGCGATGTTCGGCGCGGACTTCGCGAAGTTCTCGGCCGAGATGCCGGCGCTCGCGCAGAAGGTGCAGCAGGCGATCGACGAGCGCAGCTGACGCGCGTGCCGCGCTAGTTGCCGGTGCGGGCGACGAGTCGGCGCTTGCGCAGGATGCGACGCCGTTCCCGCTCGGAGCAGCCGCCCCAGACCCCGTGGTCGATGCGGTAGGTGAGGGCGTACTCGAGGCATTCCGCCTTGACCGGACAATCGGCGCAGACCTTCCGGGCCTTGTCGACGCCCACGCCGTCGGACGGGAAGAACTCGCCGGGGGCGAACTCTCGGCAACGGGCCCGCAACATCCAGGTGGGTGTGCGGTGGTCGGGGATGGGAGGCAGCTCTTCCATAGCTCGACCGGTTCAACGTAGTCGCTTCTGACGCGGTTCCCGGGGTTCGGTGGGAATCGCACCACGAACCTGAGAATCTGGGCGAGCGGAGCGAGCCGAGCTCCTCGCCGATAGGCGAGGCCTCTAGGCGAGGGCAGCGAGCCGCCGGCGGCGGGCTGCGAAGCCTCCGGCGGCGGCGAGACCGATCAGCGGCAGGCCCACGGCCAGGCCCGACTCGGGCACGACGGGCGGTGGCGGGTCGCACGTCGCCCTCGTCGTGGTCGTGGTGGTCGGCGCGCCCGCCGTGGTCGACGTGGCGGCGCGCCCGGCGCACGGATCCGGACCCTTGCCGTGCCGGTGGCGGTGGTGGTGGTGACGGTGATGGTAGTGACGACGGTTCCCGGGTGCGGATGTCGACGCGCGGGCGCCCACGGGCGTCGCCATCACGAGTGCGACCGCGACGAACGAGACGGCGAGCAGGCACGCGACGACGCGTGCCGCCCGCCCCGGCGACCCAGCTCCCACGGACGGTGACGATGACAGTTCGCCTGTCGTTGCGAAACGTCGGCCGCCGTGTCTTTCGCGGATGGCAACGAGACGTTCAGCGCCGCTTTCGGAACCGACCGGGCGGAGGGCGCGAGGAAGGGCCGCGACACCGGCGCGTGCCGCGGCCCTTCTCGCCGTGTCGGGAAGCGGGTCGTTACGCGGTCGCCGAGCGGCGCCGCCGCCGGTTCACGCCCACGAACGTGCCACCCGCGAGGAGCACCGCACCGACGCCCGCGAACATCGCCGGCATTCGGGAGTCCGGGACGATCGGGTCGGGAACGTCCGTCACCTGACCGGTCGCGGACGCGAGGTACACCTTCGGGTTCGTGCAGTTCGAGAAGTCGAACATGTTGTTCATCGTGCCCGACGACGAGTCGAACGAGTTCGCGATCGCCGGAAGGCCCCAGTTGTCCTCGATCCACTTCGTCACCGACGCCTGGTTGATGAGCGTGTGGTCGACGTAATTCGACTTGGCACACGGCGACACGACCAGGAACGGCGTCCGCGGTCCGAACCCGCAGCGGCCCTGCTCGCCCCCGAGGTGGGTCGAGCTCGTGCCGCACTGGCCCGTTCCCGTCAACGCGTCCGACGAGGTCTGCGACGAGTTCTGGGGCTGGTTGCCGTTCTGCGCGCCCGACCACACGTGGTCGTACCAACCGTCGGAGTCGTCGTAGGTGATGACGACGGCGGTGTGGGCCCAGTCGGGCGTCTGCTCGAGGGCGTTGATCTCCTTGGTGACGAACACCTGCTCGTCGATCGGGTCGGAGTAGCCCTGGTGGCCGTCCTCGTAGGCCGGCGCCTTCAGGAAGCTCACGGCCGGCAGCAGGCTGTTCGGCTGCGTACCCTGCGCGATCGCCTGCACGAGCTGGTCCCACACCCTGATGTCGTACTGGTGGTTCGGCGTGTCGAACATCGGGACGAGCCCGTCGTAGTGCTGGGTGTCGGTGCCGACCTGCGAGAGCGACGACGGCACGAGGTGATGCGGGTTCGCCGTCGAGGCGTAGTAGTCGAACGGCTCGTGGTGGGAGATGTAGTCGGCGGTCACCCCGTACGGCTTGGCCCCGGTCGTGCCCGTCCCGCCGAGGGCGGTGCCGACGTTGTGCGTGGTGGCGCACTTGGCCTGGAGCCCGCTGTTCTGGACGGCCAGGTTGTCGTACGGGTTGCCCGCGTTGTTCGGTTGCCCCGTGTAGGGGGTGCTCGGCGTCATGCCGCCCTGGAACCAGCCCCAGCTGAGGCCGGCGGCGTTGAGCTCGTCGCCGATGTTCTTGCCCGTCAGCGAGGTGGCCGCGTTCTTGGTCGGGTTGCAGTCGTCGTAGTACGGACGCTGGTCACCGATCACGGAGAAGCCGCTGCCGCCGTCCGCGATCACGTTGCCCGAACCCGTGAACGGCTGCGGGAGGCTGTGCGACGTGTCGACCCCGCCGGTGTTGCCGGAGACGAGGTTGACGGCTCCGGGCGTCGACGGGCCGAAGTTC
>DASRHL010000472.1:0-3881 GCA_035650535.1 Acidimicrobiia bacterium | reverse complement strand
GGATCGTGGTGAGCAGGCCCGCGACCGCGTGCGAGACGTCGAGGTCGTCCTGGATGTCGGGAACCAGCGGGCCGACGCCGACGATCTGCGGGCGCAACGCGAGCCCGGCCAGGAACAGACCGGCGAGCAGCCCGAGCCGCTGCCGCACGCTAACCGGCGACGACCGGGTTCGTCAGCGCGCCGATGCCCTCGATCTCGATTGTGACCTCGTCGCCCGGCTGCATGTAGAGCGGCGGCTTCCGGAACGCTCCGACACCGGCGGGAGTCCCGGTCGCGATCAGGTCGCCGGGCTCGAGCGTGACCGTGCGCGTGACGTAGGCGATCACGTCGGCGACGCCGAAGATCATGTTCGCCGTCGTCGACTCCTGCACGGTCTGGCCGTTGAGGATCGCGCGGATCGGGAGCACCTGCGGGTCCGGGATCTCGTCCCGGGGAACGAGCTTCGGCCCGACGGGGCAGAAGGTGTCGGGCGACTTCCCGCGTGTCCACTGGCCGTCGGCGAACTGCAGGTCACGCGCGGACACGTCGTTCACGCAGACGTAGCCGGCGACCGCCTCCAGTGCGTTCTCGACCGAGACGTCGCGGACGCGCCGGCCGATCACGACGCCGAGCTCGGCCTCGTAGTCGCACTTGGTCACGACCGGTGGGATCACGATCGGGTCGCCCGGGCCGATCAGGGTGTTCTGCCACTTGGCGAAGAGCAGCGGCGCCTCGGGCAGCGTGGTTCCCTGCTCCTCCGCGTGGTCGCGGTAGTTCAGGCCGACGCAGATGATCTTCCCGGGAACGTCGATCGGCAGCATGGGGCCCAGCCTAACCGAGCACGGCCCGGTGAGCCGTGTCACAGGGACAGTCCCTGGAACGAAAGCGTCACGTTGTGTCGACAGGGCGTCGTGGGCGACTACGCTCGGGCGACGATGCCCCGCCGGCCGCGCAAGCACCTCCCCGGTCGTCTCTTCCACGTCACGGCGCGCGGCGTCGCCGGCTCGACGATCTTCGTCGACGACGAGGACCGCAGACGCTTTCTCCTGTACCTGGAGCAGACGACGCGAATGTGGAAGTGGCGCGTGCGCGCGTGGTGCCTGATGGGCACCCACTACCACCTCGTGGTCGAGGCCACCCCCGAGCAGATGTCGCACGCGACGCACCGCCTCGGCTGCCTCTACGCGATGTACTTCAACCGCAGGCACGACCGGCGCGGGCATCTCTTCGAGAACCGGTTCTCGTCGTGGGTCATCAACGACGAGGATCACCTGGGCAAGACGATCGACTACGTGCTCAACAACCCGGTGAATGCAGGGATGTGCGTCGACGCGCGCGAATGGCCGTGGAGCTGGCCGAGGCTGCCGGCGCCGGTCGCCTCGGCGAAGACGGCCGCGGCCGTTTGAGTCATGTCCCAGGGACTGTCCCTGGGACACGGCTGGGAGGGGCTAGGCCGCAGGGGGCACGAGGACGACGTGCACCTCGCGGGGTCCGTGGACGCCGACCGCGAGCTTCTGCTCGATGTCGGCGCTGCGGCTCGGGCCGGTCACGATCGCGAGCGCGCTCGGCAGGTCGTCGCCGAGCGCGGCGAAGAGCTCGTCGAGCCCGGGCAGGATCAGATCCTCCCGGAGCAGCGTCACGTGGACGTCGGGCAGGAGGGACTGCGCGCGCGGCTCCTCCGCCGACGAGAGGACGACGCTGCCGGTGTCGGCGAGCCCGTGGATCGCGGTGGAGATACCCGCGCCCTCGATCTCCGGCGCCGTGCCGCGATGGACGTGGCAGCCGACCGCCTCCGCGTTCGCGACGAAGGTTTCGACCAGCCCGGGGCCACCGGCGGCGTTCACCGCCGGCCGTCCCGGTAGCGGCGCCCGAAGCGGGGGCGCGTCCGGCCCGCCGACCACACCCGGCCCGGCCCGAGCAGGCCGCCGAGCGGCTGTCCCAGCCGTGCCAGCCCGGTCGTCAGCCGGTACCCCGCCCGCGTCGACCAGGCCCACGACCACAGCCGGAATCCGAGCCGCTCCCACCGCGAGGCGACACCCTCGTCGACGAGGTCGCGCCTGAGGTCGAGGAGCAGCTCGTGCAGGGGGATCTTCACCGGGCACGCCTCGGTGCAGGCGCCGCAGAGCGACGAGGCGTGCGGCAGCGACGGCGCCTCGCCGAGCCCGACGAGCAGCGGGAGCAGCACCGCGCCCATCGGCCCCGAGTACACCGGCCCGTACGCCGCGCCCCCCGCCTTGCGGTACACGGGGCAGACGTTCAGGCACGCCCCGCAGCGGATGCACGCGAGCATCTCGCGGTAGCGGCCGCGCAGCAGGTTCGAGCGGCCGTTGTCGAGGATGACGACGTGCATCTCCTCCGGCCCGTCCGCCTCGCCCGCCCGCCGGGGGCCGGTGAGCAGCGTCGTGTAGGCCGTGAGCTTCTGCCCCGTGCCCGACCGGGCCAGCAGCTTCAGCAGCACCGCGAGGTCGGCGGTCGTCGGCACCAGCCGCTCCATGCCCATCAGCGCCACGTGCACGCGCGGGATCGAGCTGACCAGCCGCCCGTTGCCCTCGTTCGTGACCAGGCAGACCGAGCCCGTCGACGAGACGCCGAAGTTCGCGCCGGTGATGCCGACGTCCGCCTCGAGGAACGTCCGGCGCAGCTGCGTCCGGGCCGCGTTGGTGAGCGCTTCGAGCTCGGGCGGAATCGACTCGCCCTGCACGGCGCCGAGCAGCTCCGCGACCTGGCCGGCGGTCTTCTCGATCGCCGGCGCGATGATGTGCACCGGATGCTCGCCCGCGAGCTGGAGGATGTACTCGCCGAGATCGGTCTCGACCGGCGTCGTCCCGACGGCGGTCAGCGCCTCGTTGAGGCCGATCTCCTCCGTCGCCATCGACTTCGACTTCGCCGCGATCGTCGCGCCTGCGCGCGAGCACACGTCGGCGACGTAGGCGCTCGCCTCCGCGGCCGTGCGCGCGAAGAAGACCTTGCCGCCGTGCGCCTCGAGCGCCTCCGTGAACCGGGCCACATGACCGTCGAGGTCGTCGACCACCGCCATCCGGATCGCGTGCGCGCGCTCGCGGAGCGCCTCGACGTCCTCGAGCCCCTCCCACGCAGCGACCCGGTTCGTGCGCAGACGGTCGGTCGCCTGGTCGAGTGCGGCCTGCGTGTGCGCGTCGCCGAGCTTGCCGCGGGCGATGACGCGGAAGCGCGCGGCCGGCTGGGCGAGCTCAGCCACCGACGCCTCGCGCCAGCGCGGTCGCCAGGTGGACGACCCGGACGGGAGAGCCGATCCGCTCGGCGCGCCCGCGCAGGTGCATCAGGCAGCCCGGGTCGGCGGTGACGATCGTCCCCGCCTCCGCGGCGCCGGCCAGCTTTTCGTCGGCCATTGCCACCGACACCTCCGGCTGGCGCACCGAGAACGTCCCGCCGAAGCCGCAGCAGAGGTCGGGCCGCGCGAAGGGCACCAGCTCCGCGCCGGATCCGCCCAGAAGCCGCCGCGGCTGGGCCGAGACGCCGAGCTCGCGAAGCATGTGGCAGGAGTCGTGGTAGGCGATCCGCCGGCCGGCGTTGCACGGCAGCGGCCGGTACCCGGCCGACGCCAGGAACGCGGACAGCTCCCAGACCTCGTACGGCTCGACCCCGAGGAGCTCCGGGAGGTAGTGCGCCGACATCGTCGCGCACGAGCCCGAGGGCACGACGACCGGCGCCTCCCGCGAGAACGCCCGCACGAACGAGCGCGCGACCCGGCGCGCCGCTGCGCGGTGCCCCGCGTTGAACGCGGGCTGGCCGCAGCACACCTGCCGTGCCGGGAACTCGACCTCGAACCCCGCCCGGCGGAGCAGCGTCTCCGCGTCGCGGACCGCCTCCGGGAACGCGAGGTCGCCGAGGCAGGTGGCGAAGAGCTGGACGGTCGGCATCGG
>DASRHL010000471.1:0-9852 GCA_035650535.1 Acidimicrobiia bacterium | reverse complement strand
GCGGGAGCCGGAAGCCGGCCGGCGCCGCGAGCTTCACCTCACGCTCGACGCCCGCGGGCCGCGGTTCGGTGCGCTCCACCCCCGGGATCGGGGGCGTCATGCGCCACCCGCCCGGGCGAGCGCGAGCTCCTCGAGGCGGGTCTGGGCGTCGACGCCGTCCGCGCCGTCGACGCGGCGCCACGTACCGTCGGGGTACAGGTCCCACGCGAGGCGGTCGTCGGCGAGGTTGACCCGCAGGATTTCGTCGATGCGGGCCCGCAGCCGCGGGTCCTCGATGGGCACGAGCGCCTCGACCCGCCGGTCGAGGTTGCGGGGCATGAGGTCGGCCGAGCCGATGAAGACCTCGGCCTTCTCGGGGTCGGTGCCGAAGCGGTAGATGCGCGAGTGCTCGAGGTAGCGGCCGACGATGCTGCGGACCCGGATCGTCTCCGAGAGCCCCGGTACCTGCGGGCGCAGGCAGCAGATGCCCCGGACGATGAGATCGATCGGCGTCCCGGCCTGCGAGGCGGCGTAGAGCTCGTCGATCAGGTCGGGGTCGACGAGGCTGTTCATCTTCATCACGATGCGGCCGGCCGTCCCCTTCGCACCTTCGTGGCGCACGCGTTCGGCCAGCGCCGGCCGCAGCGACTCGGGCGCGACGAGCAGCTTGCGGTACCGCATCGGCCGGCTGTACCCGGTGAGGTGGTTGAAGAGCAGCGTGAGATCGGCGCCGAGGTCGGGGTTGGCCGACAGGAGCCCGATGTCCTCGTAGAGCGCGGCCGTCTTCGGGTTGTAGTTCCCGGTGCCGACGTGGCAGTAGCGGTGGATGCCGTCGGCCTCCTGGCGGACGACGAGGAGGATCTTCGCGTGCGTCTTCAGGCCGACGAGTCCGTAGACGATGTGGACGCCCGCCTCTTCGAGGATCCGGGCCCGTTCGATGTTCGCCTGCTCGTCGAAGCGCGCCTTCAGCTCGACGAGGGCGACGACCTGCTTGCCGTCCTTGGCCGCCTTCACGAGCGACCGCACGATCGCGCTGTCGGGGCCCGCCGTCCGGTAGATGGTCTGTTTGATCGCGAGGACGGCCGGGTCGGAGGCGGCCTGGTCGATGAACGCCTCGACCGACGTCGCGAACGAGTCGTACGGGTGGTGGACGAGCACGTCGCCCTGGCGCAGGATCCGGAAGAAGTCGGGGTCGGCCTCGGCGCGCGACAGCACGGGCTGGGTCTGTGGCGTCCAGACGTCGTCCTTCAGCTCGGGACGGTCGAGCGCGTACAGGTCCCACAGCCCCGACAGGTCGAGCGGTCCGTCGATGACGTTGACGGCCGCGTCGGAGATCTCGAGCTCGCGGCAGAGCAGCTCCCGCGCCTCGGACGACATCGTCGTGTCGATCTCGAGCCGCACGACCCGTCCGAACTTGGAGCGGCGGTGCAGCACGGACTCGATGGCCTCGAGGAGGTCCTCGTCCTCGTCCTCGAGGTCGAAGTCCGCGTCACGCGTCACCCGGAACGGGTGGTGGGCGACCACGTCCATGCCCGGGAACAGCGCGTCGAGCCGCGCCGCGATCAGCTGCTCGAGCGGGAGGAACCGTTCGCCGTCGGGCAGCGGGATGAAGCGGGGCAGGAGCGGCGGGACCTTGACGCGTGCGAACCGGTCATCGCCCGTCGTCGGGTCGCGGACGAGCACGGCGAGGTTGAGCGAGAGGTTGGAGATGTAGGGGAAGGGGTGCGCAGGGTCGACGGCCAGCGGCGTCAGCACCGGGAAGACGCGCTCGTCGAACACCTTGCCGAGCTCCGCCCGGTCGGCATCGTCGAGGTCGGCCCAGTCGACGAAGCGGATCCCCGCCTGTTCGAGGGCCGGCACCACGTCCTTGGTGAAGATCTTCGTCTGGCGCTGGACCAGGTCGTCGGTCTGGGCCCGGACGGCCCGTAGCTGCGTCGCCGCGTCGAGGCCGTCGGGCGCCGTTCCCCGCACGCCGGCCAGGACCTGCTCCTCGAGGCCCGACACGCGAACCTCGAAGAACTCGTCGAGGTTCTGCCCGAAGATCGCGAGGAACTTCGCCCGTTCGAGCAGCGGTCGGGCCTGGTCCTCGGCGAGCGCGAGCACCCGCGCGTTGAACTCGAGCCACGACAGCTCTCGGTTCAGGAATCGGGAGCCGTCGGTCGGCGGCTCGGGAGCCGGCGCGGCCGCGGTCATCCCCCGATCGTACCGTTCCGGCCGCCCTTCGGTCCCGGGCGCGCGCTCCGCGCGCGTCGATCGTCAACAGGTGAAGTATGGCCACAGCACTAGCCTCGGCCTGAGGATGTCCTCCGATCCGCGTTTCCTCCCGCCGACGCCGTTCACCCGGTTGGTGCGGCTCCAGGCGGCCAGCGTCATCGGGGACGGCGCGCTCGCGGGGTCCCTCGTCGGCTCGCTGTTCTTCTCGGGCACCACCAGCGGCGCCCGCGACAAGGTGCTCCTCGCGCTCGTCCTGACCCTGCTGCCCTTCGCGGTCGTGACGCCGCTGCTCGGGCCGGCCCTCGACCGGGTGCAGGGCGGCCGGCGCCTCATCACGGTGCTCTGCTGCCTCGGGCGCTGCGTGCTCTGCCTCGTGATGTCGCGTTATGTCACGAAGCCGTCACCCGAGGGTCTGCTCATCTACCCGCTGGCCTTCGGCGCGCTGGTGTTCGGGAAGGGGTACGCGATCTCGCGCAGCGCGCTCGTGCCGACGGTCGTCGACGACGCGAACGAGCTGGTGCGGGCCAACTCGCGCATCGCGCTCATCAGCAACGTGTTCACGCCCGTCGGGCTGCTCCCCGCGCTCGCGATGGAGAAGATCTTCGACGCCGACGTGTCGCTCGTCTTCGCGGCGCTGGTCTTCGCGGTGGCCACCGGGCTCGCATGGAAGCTCCCGCGGACCGAGATCAAGACCGACCGTCAGTCGCAGCGGCTCGAGCGAGCCGAGCTGCACCAACCGAGCGTCCTCCTCGCCGGGAGCGCGATGGGGGTGCTGCGCGGCACCGTCGGGTTCACCTCGTTCTTCGCGGCCTTCGCGTTCCGCGACGACAAGTTCGTGCTCGGACTCGTCGCGACGTTCGCCGTCGCGGGCGCGTTCATCGGCAACCTGTCCGCGCCCGCCATCCGCAGCTTCGCCCGCGAGGAGGTGATGCTGTCGGGCGCGTTGCTGGGGGCAGCCATCGTCACCGTCTTCGGTGCGCTGCTGGGAGGAAGCTTCGGCTTCGGCGTTGCCGCGCTCGCGATCGCGATCGGGTCCGCGACGGGCAAGCTCGGCTTCGACAGCCTGCTCCAGCGCGACGGTCCCGACGCGGTCAGAGGCCGCGCGTTCGCGATGTTCGAGGCGCGCTTCCAGATCATCTGGGTCATCGGCGGCATGCTGGGGCTGATCCCGGTCAGCAAGGGTGTCGGGCTCGTCTGCCTCGCGCTCGTGCTCCTGTTCGCGGGGATCTCGTACGCTGCCGGCCTCCGCGCGGCGCGCGGGCGCGTGAGCCGGTCGAAGCTCCGGCCCGACGCCGTCGACCGCGCGTTCGACCGCGCGAAGGCGGGTGTCCGCGAGCGCCTGCGCGACCGATCGGCCGCGCGCAAGGCGTCCGGCCGCGCGTCGTCGCGCGGCCGTCGACGGCCGTCCCCGCCGCGACGCCCGCCGCTCCCACCGCGACGCGAGCTGCCCGATGGTGGACCGCGCCCGGAGCCACCCGACGTCTTCCCCGGGGGGAGCTGAGCGTGGACGTCGAGCTCCGGGCGGTCTCGGCGGATGAGCTGCGCGAGTTCCAGGGCGTCGACGCGACCGCGTTCGGGATCCGCGTCGAGCAGGCCCGCCTGAACATGGGGGAGTGCGAGCTCGACCGGACGGTCGCCGCGATCGAGCGGGGGCGCATCGTCGGGGTGAGCCGCGCCTACTCGTTCGAGATCACGATGCCGGGTGGCGCGCTCCTGCCGGCCTCGGGCGTGAGCGACGTGGCGGTCCTGCCGACGCACCGCCGGCGCGGCCTGCTGCGTTCGATGATGGAACGGCTCTTCGACGACGCGGTCGTGCGCGAGGAACCGGTCGCGATGCTGACGGCTTCGGAGGGCGGCATCTACGGGCGCTTCGGGTACGGCGTCACGATCCGTACCAGCACCGTCGAGGTCGACACCCGGGACGCGGTGTTCGTCACGCCGCCGGCGCCGGGGACGCTGCGGCTCGTCTCGCTCGACGAGGCCCGCACGCTGGAGCCCGAGGTGTTCGACCGGGCCCGCCGGCGCCAGCCCGGTGCCGTCTCGCGCTTCGACGCGTGGTGGCTCGACGAGCAGTTCCAGGCCGAGTTCGGCACCCGCTTCGACGTCGTCTACGAGTCGCCCGGCGGCTCGGTCGACGGCTACCTCACGTACGGGATGCGCGACCAGGGGACGATCCATGGCCCCGCGTACCGGCTGGTGACCCGCGAGCTGGTCGCGGTCGACCCCGAGGCGACGTACGCGTTGTTCCGGTACGCCTGCGAGGTCGACCTGGTCCGGACGGTCGTCGCGATGAACGCGCCCCTCGACTTCGCCGGCGGCTGGATGCTGGAGTCGGCGCGTGCCGCGCGCCAGCACGACGTCCGCGACTTCCTCTGGACCCGGCTGCTCGACGTGCCCGCGGCGCTCCGTGCGCGCACGTACGCGACGGACGGCGCGCTCGTGCTCGAGGTGCACGACGCGTTGCGCCCCGGCGGCCGCGCCGACGGCCGGTTCGCGCTCGAGGCCGGCCCCGGCGGCGCGACCGTCGGCGCGACGACCGCCGACCCCGACCTCGTGACGGACGTCGCGACGTTGTCCGCCGCGTGGCTCGGCGGTGTCGCCTTCGCGACGCTCGCGCGGGCCGGCCGGGTCGACGAGGCCCGGGCGGGCGCGCTCGCCCGTGCCGACGCGATGTTCGCGTGCACGCCGCTGCCCGCGGCCATGACCTGGTTCTGACGGGCGCCGGTTACTGGCCGGGAAGGTCGATCCGGGCGAGCCAGAGGCCGGGCGCTTCGAGCTCGGCCGGCGTCGGGACCATCTCGACCGCCGTCCACAGGCGGTTGAGCCCCTCGTCGCCGGCGCGCTCGACGACGCCGCGGCAGAACGCGGCGCCGCGCTCGTAGTCGTCGCGCTCGAGCTTCAGGCCGAGGAGCCCCTCGATGAAGCGCTCGGCCTCGCCCCGCTCGATGCGGTGGCGCTGGATCGCCTCGTGGATCTGGTCGTACGAGGGGATGAGCCGCCGGCCGATGCGGCCGAGCACCTCGTCGGCGTATCCCTCGAGCACGGACGTGAGGATGCGCAGCCGGCCGAGGACCTCGCGTTGACGGTCCGACTGCATCGCCCCGAGCAGCTCCTCGGGACGTTCGGTCAGCGCCTGGAGCGACTCGGGGTTGGTCGGGTCGAGGTCTCCGAAGCGCGCCTCGAGCGCGTCCGCGTCGAGCTGGTACGCGGAGACGTACTCGGTCGCGAGCTCGACGAGGCGCTCGCGCACCCACGGCACCGATCGTTGCGCGGCGTGCACGACCTCGTGGAGTGCGACGTAGAACCGGAGGTCGGCGCGGGGAAGCGACCACGCGTCCTCGAACATGTCGAGGTTCTCGACGACGAAGCACAGCGCGGGCGCGTCCGCCGTCGGCAGCGGCAGGTCGTACCGACCGAGCGCGTGTTGCGCGAGGTAGCCGACCATCGAGCCGGCCTGCACGCCGAGCAGCAGCGGCGCGATCACCGGGAACAGCCCGGCGAACGCCGCCAGCGGGTCGTCGCCGGCACCCGGCATCCCCGGCATCCCCGGCATCCCCGGCGCGCCGGGCTGGCCGAACGCCTCCGGTCCCTCCTCGGCGAGCTGCTCCTTCAGCGCGTCGCCGAGGGTCGTCGCGAGCGCCTCGAGCACCGGCCGCAGCGCCTCGAGGTGCAGCTCCGCCCACTGCGTCCGCGTCATCACTCGCACCGTGCCGCCGAGGGCCTCGCCCAACCCCGTCTCGTCGACCACGCGGGCCTGCGCGGCGTGCGCGAGCTCGGTCAGCTGGTCGACGGCCGACGGGTCGACCGGCCGCTCCTCGCCGCCCTCGAGGGCGACCACGCGCGCGACCTGCGCCGCGACCTCCCAGTTCACCGGCCCGGTCGACTGCAGCATGCGCATCAGCTGCGAGAGGTCGAAGTTCTCGAGACCGGGGATGCCGAAACCGGCCATCCCGCCCGTTCCGCCGAGACCGCCCAACCCACCGAGTCCACCGAGCCCACCCAGCCCGCTGAGCCCCGAGAGATCGCCCGGACCACGGGACGGCGGCGTGCCGCCCTCGCCCGGTCGCTCGTCGGCGTCGCCGTCCTCGGGTTGAGGCTCGTCGGGCACTCGGTCAGTCTATGGACGTGCCCAGCATCGCCGTGACCGGGGTGTCGGGGCTCGTGGGTCAGGCACTGGTCACGCGCCTCGCTCAGGAGTCCAGCGTCACCCGGATCGTCGGGCTCGACGTCCGAGAACCGCGCCGCCGCACCCGCGCGTTCGAGTTCCACCTCATCGACGTCGCGCGCGCCGAGCTCAAGCCGGTGCTCGAGGGCATCGACGTGCTCGTGCACCTCGCGTCGGTGGTCGACCCGATCCCCGACGAGGCGATCATGGCGCGCGTCAACGTCGAGGGGACGCGGCGCGTGCTCGACGCGGCCGGCGCCGTCGACGTCGGCAAGGTCGTGCGCGTGTCGAGCGCGGCCGTGTACGGCGCCTGGCCGAACAATCCCGTCCCGCTGGCCGAGGACGCGCCGCTGCGCCCGAACCCCGGCTTCTCGCCCGCGGTGCACGCCGCCGAGGCCGAGCGCCTGCTGGCGGAGTGGCGCGCCGACCACCCCGGCGCCACGGTCACCACGCTGCGGAGCGCGCCCGTGCTCGGCCCCGGTGCCGAACGCCTGCCGTCGCGCCTGCTCCTCGGCCGGCCCGCGCTCCGGGTGCGGGGCGCGACGCCGCCGGTCCAGGCCGTGCACGTCGACGACCTGGTCGAGGCACTGGTGCTCGTCGTGCTCGACGACCACCCCGGCGTGTTCAACGTCGCGGCCGACGGCTGGCTCGCGCACGAGGACGCGCGTGACCTGCTGCCCCGGTCGTTGCTCCCGCCGCTCCCGGCCGAGCTCCTGGAGCGGGTCCTGCACCGTACCTGGGCCACCGGCCTGGGCGAGATCCCACCCGGCGTCGTCCCGTACCTGGTCCATCCCTGGGTGATCGCGAACGACGCGCTGCGCGGGCTGGGCTGGGTGCCGCTGCACTCCAACGAGAAGGCCATCCGCGACGGTCTCGCGTCCCTGCCGACGCCGCGCCGGCGGGCGCGGCTTGCCGCGTTCGCGCTCGGCGTCGCGGTCGGGACGGCCGTCGCGGGCGGCGCGTTCCGCCGCCGCCGTCGCCGCAGCGCCCCGCCGGCGTAGCGCTTCACTTTCGGGGCTTCCGGCCAACCCTTGGCCGCGTTCCCCGGACCGAACGTTCCGGGGGCGCGTTACGCGCGGCGCGCCTCGCGCGTCATGCGGGCGACGGTCGCGGCGAAGCGGCCGAGCTCGTCGTCGGTGTTGTAGTAGTGGACGGACGCCCGGGCGACGGCGCTCAGGCCACGGGCTTCGAAGTCGAACCGGGCGAAGTCGATGGTCGACACGGAGATGTTGATCGCGTCGGCCCGCAGGCGTGCCGCCAGGTCGAACGGGTCGACGCCGTCGAGCGTGAACGTGACGATGCCGCACCGGCGCTCGCCCTGGTCGTGGAGCTCCAGACCGGGAATCGCGCCGAGCTGCGCCCGCAGCTGCTCGCCGAGCGCGAGCACACGCTCCTCGACCGCGTCGCTGCCGAGCGCGAGCGCGTAGTCGACCGCGGCGCCCAGGCCGAGCCGGCACGCGTGGCTGCACTCCCAGGTCTCGAAGCGGCGGGCGTCGGCGCGGACCTCGATGCGGTCGGTCGCCACCCAGCGGGCCGAGTGGACGTCGAGGAACGGCGGCTCGAGCGCCTCGACGAGCCCGCGGCGCACGTAGAGGAAGCCGGTGCCGCGCGGCCCGCGCAGGTACTTCCGTCCCGTCGCCGAGAGGAGATCGCACCCGATCGCGTCGACGTCGACGACGAGCTGGCCGACCGCCTGGCAGGCGTCGAGCAGGAACGGGACGCCGGCGGCGCGCGTGACCGCGCCGACCTCGGCGACCGGGTTCACGAGCCCGCCCTGGGTCGGGATCCAGCCCACCGCGACGAGCCGCACGCGCTCGTCGAGCATGGCGCGCAACGCGTCGACCGAGAGCTGGCCGTGCTCGTCGTCGGGGACGACCTCGACCGACACCCCCCGCCGCCGCGCGACCTGCAGCATCGCGATCACGTTGCTCGCGTACTCGGAACGTGAGGTGAGCACGCGGTCGCCCGGCCCGAGCCCGAAGGAGTAGAAGGCGAGGTCCCACGCGCGGGTCGCGTTCTCGACCAACGCGATCTCGTCGGGCTGCGCGCCGATCAGGCGCGCGACCGACGTGTAGACGGCCTCCATGCGGTCGGCGGTCGCGTCGGCGGCCGCGTACCCGCCGAGGCGCGCCTCGAGCTCCAGGTGCGCCACGACGGCGTCGAGGACGGCGGCGGGAGGCAGCGACGCGCCGGCGTTGTTGAGATGGAGGACGTGCGCGCAACCGGGCGTGTCGGCCCGGGCGCGCTCGACGTCGATCGAGCTCACGCCGGTGAGGTCAGCCGCGGACGCTCGCGAGATGCTGCTCGCGCCAGCCGTCCCACTCGGACGTGAAGTAGCGGACGCGCGTCTTCTTGTATTCCTTCACCGACCAGAGCAGCGCGTACTCGTCGATGCCGGTCTCGTCGCGGATCGCGGCGATGGTCTGCTCGCACTCGCGCGCGTTCTTCCCGTGCACCATCGTGAACACGGAGTACGGCCAGTCCTCGTAGGTCGGGCGGCGGTAGCAGTGGCTCACGAGCGCGAACCCGGCCATGCGGGGGCCGATCTCGGCGAGCCGGTCGTCGGGGACGGCCCACACGCCCATCGCGTTGGCCTTGAAGCCGGCGTGGCGGTGGTTCATGACGGCCGCGAAGCGGCGCATGAGCTTGCGCTGCTTGAACGACGCCAGCATCGTCAGCACGTCGTCTTCGGCACACCCGATCCGGTCGCCCTGGGCCGCGAACGGCTGCTCCACGAGGGGCAGGTCCTCCTGCACGACGCGGATCGTGGCGATCTCGAGGCCCGACAGCTCGGGTGCGTCCATGTGCTCGCGCCGCTCCGGGCGCTCGTGCTCGAGCACGTCGGTACGGGCGTCGGCGGCGGTCTTGCCCGTCATGTCGAGCTTCACGCCGATCTTGTAGAGCTCGAGGGTCGGCAACCGCCGCGTCACCCGGGCGCCGGAGTCGCGGTGGAGGACGTCGACGTGCTCCTCGAGCGAGTCGCCGGGCGGGACCGCGACCGTGTACCAGAGGTTGAAGTCGTGGTTGCGCTTGTAGTTGTGGCTGACGCCGGGATGCGCGCTGACGACCTCGGCCGCCTCGTCGACCCGGTCGGGGTCGACCTTGGCGGCGACCAGCGACGACCCGTACCCGAGCGCCCGGGTGTCGAAGATCGCCGAGAGCTGGCGGAGCACGCCGAGCTCCTTTACGTGCGCCACGCGTGCCCGCACCTCGGGCTCGCTCAGGCCCAGGCGCTCACCGAGCGCGGCGTAGGGCCGCGGCTCGAGCGGGAAGTCCCACTGCACCGCGTTCAGCAGCTCGCGGTCGATCTCCTCGAGCCCACTCATCGAACCCATGGTCGCGCGCCCTTCCCGTTCTTGGCACGTTGGACGCCGAATAGCGACGTCCAGCGTGCCGAAAACGTCGAGATCTCAGCCGCCGGCGGGGGCGGGGGAGATCTTGGTGCCGTCGGCGAGCTCGACGTTCTTGGTGATCCGGTGGCCGTCGCGGACGAT